>JAAYDF010000197.1 GCA_012729395.1 Phycisphaerae bacterium | reverse complement strand
CGGCAGATCCTCGATATCCTCTGTTTGAACTTGTCGCTCGACGGCGCAACTCTCGTTCCCACAATGAGAAAGCCCTTCGACCTGTTGGCCGAAGGGCTCATTTCCAAGGATACTCGGGGCGACTGGATTTGAACCAGCGACCTCTTGACCCCCAGTCAAGCGCTCTAGTCCAGGCTGAGCTACGCCCCGGGTTCTCTTGCCGCTACGGATGGTATCGTGGGAGCTTGGGTCTGGCCAGCTCGCGCGATCCAGGTAACGACTACGGAAAGCATGCTAGCATACTCTGGAGCGGACGTAAACAGCAGGGGAAAAGCGAAGCGGCAAAGCGGCAGGGGCCGCCAGATTTCACGAACTCTTGCATCGGGGGCGGGTTTCGGGGCGGCGGCGTATTGACAGGCGGCAGGGCGGCGATTCTAATACGGGCATGATCGGTCGGACGACTGTCCGAGCCGAGCGGATGTGGCGGAACTGGCAGACGCGCAAGGTTCAGGTCCTTGTGGCCCACAAGGCCGTGGAGGTTCGACTCCTCTCATCCGCAAGTCATTTTCTCTGTGAGGTTTGCGCCGCGCCGTGCGCACGCCCGCTCCGTGCACGCTTCCATCACCAACCGTCGGACATCGCTGAATTGCCCGCACCTGAAACGACTGTTTCGTCTGGCGGGTGACGGTGTTTGGACCGCGGGTTTGCCGTGGAGTTCATCTGTCCTGGAGGCGGCGTTGCGGGACTCCGGTCACCACGGCTCGGCTGCCTTCGGCTCTGAGGCTCTCTTCGAGCCTGAGCATGAGGCTCAGCCTCAGCGCCGAAGGCAGGCTCGAAGAGAGCTCGCCGAAGTCGGGGGGGCGACCGCTACGGGGGGAGCAACCGCGACGGTGTGGCTGGCTCAGCGGCAGTGCTGCAGCCAAGTGACGCAATCGGTGATGAAGGTACCGGCGGCGGGCTCGAACTCGAGGGTGTGCTCGGTGCCCTGGTACTCCATGATGTCGCGGGTAGGCCACGGGAGGCTGCGGACGAAGGCTCGTGTGGCGTGGTTGTCGATGATGCGGTCACGTTCGCCGAGGAATACCCTGCATGGACAGCCGCCGCGGATCTGGGCGGCACCCCGGGCGTAGCGATCAAGTTGTCGCGAGGCCCCAAGGAAGCCGGCGGTGACCCGACGAAGGGCGAGCGGGTCGTCGCGAATGAACCGCTGGCGGTCGGGGTCCGCTGTGAAGAGTTGGGGATCGTTGAGCGGAATGTCGAAGAGCGCTCGGCGGGCAGCCAAGAGCGACCAAGCCACGCGAATCTTCTGCCAAGCAGGCAGATCGACGCGAGGGAACAGGCCGGGGGCCACCAGCGTCAGGCTGCGCACTCGATGCGGGAGGTAACGGTAGGCGGCCAAGGCTAGCTTGCCGCCCCAACTGACGCCGAGCAGGTGGAACCGGTCGAGGTTGGTGCGGACGTGCAGCTCGTCGAGGCAGTCGGCGATATCGCGGAGGAGTCGTCGGACCGAGGGGGTGTGCCCGCGGTCCTGGGCGTTGCGTCCGCTGCCGCGGCGGTCGGGCAGGAGGATGGCGAATCCGGCCTCGGCCAGCGCGGAGGCGGATCGCTCGAACCACTGGCCGTGCGACTGGATGCCGTGCAGGTAGAGGACCGCGCCGCGAGGCGATGGGGGACACCACAGGCGCGCGTGGGCCTCGTAGTGATCCGACAGGTGCACGCGGATGGATTCGCAGGCGGTCATGGCAGCATGATAAGCTGCGGCCAGCGCGGGGCAAAGCTGCGGAGGGTGAGGCCGGGAGTGCTGAGTGAGGAGGGATCGGGGGGCAGGGGTTGGGGAACGCGAGAGCGGAGGACGCATGAGCCGGGGACGCGAGTCCTCGGGTGAGAGCGGGGAGTGAGGATTACGGAGGTGGGGATTGTGAATTGCAGATTGGAGATTAGAGATTGCGGATTGCGGAGTAGAGATTAGGGATCGGCGATTGCGGATTGCGGATTGCGGAGTGAAGATTGCAGATCTCAGATCGGGGAAAAGCCCCAGGCGCCAGCGCGGGGTTTCGCTGGCGGTTGCTCAGACCGCCAGTTGATTAACGGTCGCGTGAAGCCGCGAGCGGCCCGGCAACAAGTTGCCTCGGTCCCAGACTCCAGCAGTCAGTTGCCTTGGTTACAGACTCCGGCAGTAAGTTGCCTTGGTCCCAGACTCCGGCAACAAGTTGCCTTGGTCCGATAGGTGGCTTGCCCGTTGAGACGCCGGTACACTGTTGCCTTGACGATCGTAAGCGCCCAGACGCAATTGGCGTGCTAGTGTGCCCCGCCAAGCAGCCTGTATCTTGAGGTGTGGCACCGGCGTCTCGCCGGTGTGGGCCAGGGCGTCTCGCCCTGACCAACGCTGTGTCACAGGATATCTGGCGGAGGCCACTGGGTATTTCGACGGCCTCTTGCGGTCGCGGGTTGGGGCGGAGTATCGCCTCTTCATACACCTTCTGAGCGAAGAAGCCGTCTGGGATACGCACTCACAGGAGCCATCCCGTCCATGCACTGGATCGATCTGAGCATTCTCGCGGTCTACATCGGGGGTATCCTGGCCATCGGTTTCCTCGTGAAGAGCCGGGCGGCCCAGGGCATTGACTCGTACTTCCTCGGCGGGCGGACGTTGCCGTGGTGGATGATCGCCATGAGCGGCTCGTCGAGTTACTTCGACATCACCGGCACAATGTGGATCGTGTCGATGTTCGTCGCCTACGGGTTCAACGGCTTCTGGATCCAGTGGATCTGGGGTTTCTTGATTGCCGCGTTCTACATGGCCTTCATGGGCAAGTGGATCCGGCGGAGCGGCGTGGTGACCGGGGCGGAGTGGATGGTCTTTCGGTTCGGCAGTGGGCAGGCGGGCGATCTGGCGCGGCTGGCGTATACGCTGTTTGCGGTGCTGACCCTGACGGCGTTCATCGGCTACACCGCGGTGGGGATGGGCAAGTTCGGCTCGCAGTTCATGCCTGTGGCCGAGTGGTTCCCGAACCTGACCGCCCAGCAGGTGGACCGTTTGTGTGCGACGCTGATCATCGGCGTGACCGGTGCGTACGTGGTGCTCGGCGGCTTCACCGGGCTGACGATCGTCGATTTCGTGCAGACCATCGTGCTGACGGTAGGGGGGCTGGTCATCGCGTACCTGGGTTACGCGGCGTTCGACGGTCAGTCGGTGTCGGCGGCACTGGAGACGCTGGCCAGCGGGCCGAGGCGAGTGGTGGCCGTCGATCCGCAGCAGTGGTACAGCATCGTGCCGCCCTGGCGCCTGCCGGATGCCGGGAACATGTACGCGGTGTTCGGCGCGGTGGTGATCGCCTTGCTGCTCAAGGGGCTTCTTCTTGGGGCGAGCGGTCCGGAGCAGCTCTTCGACTTCCAGAAGTTCCTGGCGACGCGTGATGCCCGGTCGGCCAGCAAGGCGGGGATGCTCTGGGGCGTCTGCCATACCATCCGCTTCCCCATGGCCATGGCGATCACGATCATGGGCCTGGTGGCCTTTGCTGGGATGCCCAGCGAGGGGTTCGATACGGAGAAGGTTCTGCCCTATGTCATCGCCCGCAAGCTGCCCGTGGCGTTCAAGGGCATTGCCCTGGCCGCGCTGATCTCCGCCTTCATGGGTACGTTCGGGGCGATGGTCAATGGTGCGGCGTCGTACCTGGTTCGCGATATCTACCAGCGATACGTACGTCCTGGTGCCTCGGCCCGGCATTATGTCGCCGCCAGCTACCTGACCAGCGTCCTGATGATCCTCATCGGTATCGGCATCTCATTCATCAGCGATTCGATCAACACCATGCTGACCTGGATCGTGGGGTTCCTGGGCTCCGCGGTTCTGCTGCCCAATGTGCTGCGGTGGTATTGGTGGCGGTTGACGGGGTATGGGTTCGCGGCGGGCATGGGTGCGGGCATGGTGCTCTCGCTCGTCCAGGTGTTTGCCGAGCCGCTGATCGCTCGATCTTTCGGCTGGCCAGGAGTGCCGGTGTATTACACGTTGCCTGTGTTGGCGGCGGCCTCGACGCTGGTTTGCGTGGTGGTCACGCTGCTGACCGCTCCACCGGACATGACCACGCTGGCCCACTTCTACCGCACCACGCAGCCTGCTGGCTTCTGGAGGCCGGTAGCCCGGCACGTGGCCGACACGGATCCTCAGTTTCGCAAGGAGCCGTTCGGGCCCGATCTACTCAGCCTGATTGTGGGGCTGGTCTGGCTCGGGGCCTTGTACGTTGGCCCGAGCTACGCAGTCGCCCATCAGTGGCTGGCCGCCGGAGTCTGCGCAGGGGTT
This sequence comes from Phycisphaerae bacterium, assembly GCA_012729395.1. Lineage (GTDB taxonomy): Bacteria > Planctomycetota > Phycisphaerae > UBA1845 > PWPN01 > JAAYDF01. The sequence continues at coordinate 59,514 of JAAYDF010000197.1, read as the reverse complement.
GTGGTCATCGGGGCGGCCATTCTGGCTGGCACCTGGTATCGACGGTTGCCCGCGCCCGGCCAGTGAGTTTGAGGCTCTCGTCGCGGCGAGTCACAGACCCGCGCCGAAATCATCGTTGGCCCCGTGGTCGCGTGCCACGGGGGCGGGCTCGGCCGACCGGCGCGGTTCGGATCGATCTGTGCCGGGCGAACGCGGCGAGGGTTTGGCCTCGGTGACACCTGACGGTCGGGCCGGGCGATCCTCAGGACGTCGATGCTGCGCATCTCGTTTGAGGTCGGCGATGAGATCGTTGTAGTCGCCAAACTCGTCCTTGTCGGCGAGTCCCTTTTCCGCTTGGAGAGCAAGCTCATCGGCGGCGGCTTTCGCCACAGGTGCCGAGGGCTTTGCCTCGTCGTAGCCGTCCTCGTAATCTTCGTAATCATCGTACTGTTGCGGCTTGTATCCGGGCTGGCTGGCGCGTTCGAGCTCGGCGTGATAGGCCTCGATCACCGCGTTCTGCACGCGCTCGCGGCAGGGCGCGTTGATCGGGTGGGCCACGTCGGCGTGGAGTTTGCCCCGCCCCTGGGCATCGCGCGGCGCCCGATCCTCCGCAAGCTTCGCGCCACACTCATTGCAGTGCCGGGCTCGCAGATGATTCTTCGAACCGCAACGCGGGCAGCGGTCCATCAGCTTGCGAGAAGGCATGGCAACGAACACGCCATTCGTGCCGTCGATGATTTTCAGATCCCGGATGACGAAATCGCCGTCCAACGTGATGCTGCAGAAGGCCCGCAATCGTTCGCTGCTGTTCTCGACGAGTTTGATGCGTACTTCCGTGATCTCCATGGGTGCAACCTCCAAAGATCAAACCTGGTTCGTGACAGGCATCGCCTGCTCCACAGGCTGTACCACGCGAGTCTGAAGTCCCAACTGTTCGCCAGCCCGTCTGGCGAGGGATTCCGCCTCTGACCGATCGTCGAACGCGGTGAAGAGAGTCGATCCGCTACCCGACAGTCTGACAGGGCGGCCGGCCAGCGAGGCCAAATGCTCCAGTAGCCCGCGCAACGGTGCGCAGACCTCGACAGCCGGCGGTTCAAGCATATTGTAGGCCCGCTCCAACAGCCTGACCGCAAGGTCCGGGGCATCGGGGGCAAGCCAGTCCTCAGGGGCCGCCAGGCGGCGGGCAGGGGGTTCCGGCGCGGGTCGCCACGCCCGGTAGACGCTCGCTGTGGCGATCGCGAAATCCGGCAGGATCAACACGATCCAGATCGGCCAGCCGAGGCGGACGGGCTGGACAAGCTCCCCGCGACCACGAATCACCGCCGCCGGACCGTAGAGGAAAAGCGGTACATCGCTGCCCAGGTGAGCCGCCAGCGAGGCTAGGTGGTCGAGCGGCAGGTCCAGCCCCCAGAGACGGTTCAGAGTCAGCAGAGTTGCGGCGGCGTTGGAGCTGCCGCCTCCGAGGCCACCGCCGACAGGGATGTTCTTCATCAGGTGGCACGACGCGCCCAGTGGACGGAGGGGCGTTTCCTGGCGCGCCTCGGTTGCCAGCAGGGCAGCCGCCTTGCAGATCAGGTTATGGTCATCGCAGGGCAGCGATGGGTTGGAACAGGTCAGGATGAAGCGATCGTCGTCGCGCGTGCTGAAGGTCAACTCGTCGTACAGCGTGACCGCGCAGACGAGTGATTCGATGTCGTGGTAGCCGTCTTCGCGACGGCGGACCACGCGCAGAGTCCAGTTGATCTTGGCCGGCGATCGAACGGTTTCACGCATGCCGGCGGCCTCCCAAGGTTAGTCGGCAGGGCGGGCCGCGGGGCGGAGAACTGTAAGCCAAGCCGCGGGTTCTTCATGGTTCGGCGGCCGTCATCACCTGTGGGTGTGATGGGCGATTGACGCCATCGTGCACACGGACGCCTTTGCCGGGGCTCCCAGTCGCCCTGCCTGTCACACTTGTTGTTCGTACCAGGAGCCCAACGGTTGGGGGATTGTAGCTTCGTGTACCGTGCTGTCAAAGCAAGTGAAACGTATGAGAACGGCACAGAACGGGGCACACCGCGTTGTCGGCGGTGTCACGAGTTGCCCCGCGGCGCTTCCGCATGGGTGCCGCATGAATCGATCGCCGACATTGTGTTGTCGCCCACAACGGGATGGTTGCTCGGTGGTTGCGGTCGTTGTCACCTGTTCGCAACCTGGAGTACGAAGGGGTGGGTTCGGAGGCATTGCCGCGAAGCGAGCGGGAGGCGAGGTTTTTCCGGACGTTCTTGCCCGTGGTACTGCCGGAGTCGCCGGAGATGGCGAGGTAGGCGAATTTAATCTTATGTTAGTTCATGAGTGACCCGATCTCATGTAAGCCGGGGATTCCTGGGTCGGTCCCCATTGCAGAAAGGCCTTGTTCATGGCTGTCACGCTGATTTGCCCCAACCTGAAGTGCCGCACCATTCTGCAGGTGCCTGATGGCGCTCGCGGCAAGCGCGTCCGATGCGCCAAGTGCGGCAAGACCTTCCTGGTTCCCGGCGCAGCTCCCGCCAAAAAGGGCACCCAGCCCGCAGAAGCAGGCAAGTAACAACCGAGGGCCTTCGGCCAGCATGCAGTCCGCGCATGGCAGGAGGCACAAGATGCATGGTAGCCCGCACATAGATCCCTCGTGCGGCACTTCCAACTCCACGATCTCGATGGGCCCATGACGCCTGACCTGGATATGCCTGCTCAAGATGCGAGCACCTGAAAGGGACTCCCGCGATTCAGGGCGAGGTGACTGACCAGGATGTGGCGGGGTTCCACTCCGTCGGGAATGTCGCATGGCGAGAGGGGGACCAGGAAGCACGTATCGCATCGAAGCCCATGCGCCACAGACCGCCCTTCCCCGTTCGACGGGGTGGTTGTGCGCCGCCGCCTTGACAGGGTTTGCTATCTGGGAGACGCTGATCGTCGCGTATGGTGCACGCATCATGTTGACGTGCGCTGTTCGGTTGACCAGCCGCCGCGTGTGGCAACCTCGGTGGCCCAGTGAAAGCGATCAGGAGCCCATCTGGGGCAGTCGGATCATGTCAGGGCCGACAAGGGATCTATTGCATGGCAAGCACGGATGCTTGGAGCGATATGCCATGAAACGCGGAATCACCTTGATCGTCGTCGTGGTCTGCCTGTTCGCCACATTGGCCTTCGCGCAGCAAGGGACCATCACACGCTCCGAGTTGCACGATAAGACATCGGGCTTCTGGATTGGCCAGCTCGTCGGCAACTTCCTGGGTTTTCCCTTTGAGACGGTTTACGTCGAAGAGCCCATCCCCGTGCTCATGGATCGCTACTACACGCCCGCCATGGCGGAGAAACATGGCCTGCGGGTCAACAGTGACGACCATCGGGCCTACGTCCCGTACATGTTCACTGCCTTCGATGGCGCGTACACCGATGACGATACGGACATCGAGTTCGTCACGCTGCATGCGGTCGAGAAACATGGGTTGGCCATCAACTACGGGCAGATCACAGAAGCCTGGAGGGCCCATATCAACAGGCGGATTTGGGTGGCGAATCGCACCGCTCGTCATCTGATGGCCCAGGGCATGGTCGCTCCGGACACCGGGAAGAAGGAGAACAACGAACACTGGTTTCAGATCGACCCACAGTTGGTGAACGAGATCTGGAGCGCGTTTTACCCCGGGATGGTCTCCAAGGCCGTCGAACGGGCGGAGTGGGGGGCGAGGATCACCAACGACAGTTGGGGGGTGCATCCGACGATGGCCTACGGGGCGATGATCAGCGAGGCCTTCTTCTCCGACGATCCGATGCACCTGGTCCAGACCGCCATGAAGCACATTCCCGCCGAAGGCCCCTTTCACGAGGGCATGGTCGACCTGCTGCGCTGGCATGAGGAGAATCCCAACGACTGGCGAGGGACCCGACAGAAACTGCACGACAAGTACTATCGCTACAAGAAGGATGGCTACGAGGCCCCTGTCTCCGTGGTGTCGTCACTGATCAACGGGCTTTGCGGCGTGATGGCCGTTCTTTATGGCGAGGGCGATTTCGTCAAGACGGTGGGCATTGCGGTCAGTGCCGGCTACGATTGCGACAACCAGGCGGCCACCGTTGGGGGCCTCATCGGTGTCATGCACGGCGCCGGCGGTATCCCGAAGGCGTTGACGCAGGAAGTCCTGCCGCGGGGAGGTTGGGACAAGCCTTTCAACGACACCTACATCAACTTCAGTCGTGACGGTCTGCCCATCCACAACAGGATTACCGACATCGCTGAGCGTATCGCCGGTATCGCGGAGAAGGCCATCCTGATCGAGGGTGGCAGCAAGGCTGAAGAGAATGGGAAGATTGTCTACAGGGTGCCGCGCGATTGACTCAAGGTCAGTGTCGGAGGACGAGGGCGGCAGGCGGTGCCCAGTGGGAACGCCGACACGGTAACCGGCCATCGGGACTGGGAGGCACGGGAAGGATCGAAACCAAGAGAGATTCCGGTCCCGAACGGAGTGACTGCGGGAGCGCCTGCCAAGCAGGTACCCTCGATACGAGTACCGCCGCCAGTCTCCATAATACCTGGAAATCTTCTTGCGTGGGAAGGGGAGTTCGGTTACCCTGCAAGAATGTTGGTATCAGAGCAGCCGGCTCAAGTCTTCCGATTGCATGCCGGGAAGGGCGGTATTCGGAGCGCGGTGGATTTCTGACCGGTGCGGCAAGTGTGGCACTCGGGTGGGGTTGTGCCACTGGGCTAGGCGGAAAGGAGCTTTCTGCTGCCTGCACGGGCAGCCGGGAAAGATTGGGAAGTAACCCTTCCCCGCACCTCGGCACGGGAAGCAGCATCACCAAGACGCCTACGTTTCGTTGATCGCGGGTCCTTGTTCATGCTTTTGGATCCGCAGGGCAGACCGATGCGGGCATTCGTTCGTAGCCAGCCCGGGAAGGGGAACGGAGGCTTCTCTTTTGGCCCTGCAATCAAGGTAGATAACGCATGTTGGTCCCCGGGCCTGCATGACTGGAACGCGTTCGTGCTGAGTTTTCAGGTGCTGGCTTCGGGATGTTTGGGGCTGTACTTCCGTCATGGGATGTCGGGGTGTGTTGTACGCAGACGGCGTGACACGTTACGCGAGATGGTCAACTCAACGAGGAGGTGCTCACATGGGACGGTTCGGAAGCGCGTGGTTAAGCACACTGCTGGCGGGGGCTTTGGGGATCGGCGAGGTTGCGTTCGCCCAGAAAGAGATGATGGCCGGCGAGGCTCTGATCCCGCCACCCGAGATGACGCTTGAGACTGTCGAGACGGCGGAACTGCTGATCTTCCTGGCTCCGGGAACGGACGCCAAGACCTTCGCCCAGCAGCATGGATTGACGGTTCGGTACGGCTTGCGTAGTGATCCGGACGCCTATGTGTTCGTCGCTGGCGGGACGCAGGCGGCGAAAGCCGCTCTCGTGACTACCGAGGCGGACAACCGCGTCGTGGCGGCCTATGCCAACGAACGCACACGTTACGTCAAGTGTGCCTTTACGCCCAACGATCCTTACTTCCACCGCAACACCCCCGCCAGCGGTTGGCCGGGGCAGTGGCACCTCATCAACGAACATGTCTCCGGCCGCGATGCCCGCGTCCAGGGAGCATGGAACCGTGACATCACCGGCAGTGGAGTCACGATCGGTATCGTGGACGACTCCTTCCAGACTACCCACCCGGATCTTGCGCTCAATTACGTAGCCGCCGACAGTTGGGATTTCGGGCAAGGCGACAGCGATCCTAACCCGGTCCACAGTGATGATGAGCACGGTATCTCAGTCGCGGGTGTGGCCGCGGCACGCGGAAACAACGGTGTCGGAGTGACCGGGGCGGCACCCTACGCAAGTCTGGCCGGTCTGCGGATCGACTTCGTCGATCAGACCACGGCCATGTTCGTCGACGCCACCCAGTACCATAGCTATGGGGCGAACAGGAACATCAAGATCAAGAACCACAGCTACGGAATATCGATACCATACATCTCAAGCTCCGCGGAGGTAGCCGCCCTGCAGAACTCCGCGGGTGCTGGCACCATCCACTGCTTTGCGGCCGGTAACGAGCGAGACTACCATGAGTACTACATTGACGTGGACGACAGCGGCGGTTTCACATCCGACGTGGACTACGCCGTCGATGGCGACGCCAACAAGAAACACACCCAGAACGGCCCCGATGTCATCTGCGTTGCCGCCTTCGGTAGCAATGGTACCTTCTCCAGTTACAGCAACTGGGGGGCCTGTGTTTTCGTGGCTGCTCCGTCCAACACCAGCGGCGGGTTTGGAATCACCACCACCGACCGCGTGAGCGAAGCGTCGGGCTATAACGGCGGCGACGATTCTTTCCCCGACCCGGATTACACGAGCATCTTCGGCGGGACCTCATCGGCTACACCGCTGGCTGCGGGGGTGATGGCATTGGTCAAGCAGGCACAGCCCAATGCCGACGTGCGGTTCGCCAAGCACCTCTTGGTCCGCACCAGCACCTTGGTTGATTCGAGCGATGTCTCGGCCTTCAGCGACGGCGGGTGGAAGACCAATGGGGCCGGCTTCAAGTTCAACCAGAACTACGGCTTCGGGCTCATCAACGCTGACGCGTTGACCCAGCAGGCCGCGTTGTACAGCGGGGTGACCGCCCTGACCACCGAATCCACCGGTACCGTTTCCGTTAGTGCGGCGATCCCCGACAACGACACCACCGGGGTCTCGCGCACGTTCAACCTCAGCGCCACGCAACCGCTTGAGGAAGTGCTGGTTACCCTGAACGTCAGCCACACTTGGCGGGGAGATGTCGAGGCCTACCTGACTTCACCCAGCGGAATCACCAGCCGGCTCATGCACCGCAATGGGGCGGACTCCTTTAACGGCATCAACTGGACTTTCTCGACCAACGCCTTTTGGGGCGAGATCCCCGCCGGCACCTGGACGCTTACCCTGAAGGACTGGTTCAGTGGCGACACGGGCACCTGGAATTCGTATGCGGTGACCGCGCGGATGGGAACACTCATCCTGGCTCCGCAGAATCAGCCGCCGATCGTCAACGTCGGCCCGGACCAGGCCGTGCTCTTGTCGAACGGGGCCTCGCTGACCGGCACGGTGACCGACGACGGGCTCCCCAACCCGCCCGGCACCGTCACGACCCTGTGGTCCAAGGCCAGCGGGCCGGGTACCGTGACTTTCGGGAATCCGGCAGACGTTGCGACCACGGCGAGCTTCTCCACGGTCGGACACTACATTCTGCGTCTGACGGCCAGCGACAGTGCACTGCAAGCCAGTGACACGTTGGTGGTCACCGTCGCTTACTGCCTGTCCGAGGCCGACTGTGACGACGGGAACCTCTGCACCACGGACGCCTGCGTGGGCGGGGTTTGTGAGAATAACCCCGTGGACTGCGGCGACGATTTCTGCGACCCGGCGACTGGTGAGTGCGTCGAGTGCCTGATGGACGAAGATTGCGGAGACGGGGTGTGGTGCAACGGTGCCGAGGTTTGCGCGGATGGCTTCTGTGGGGTGGGTGTGCCGCCGTGCGAGCCCGACGAGATCTGCCTCGAAGCAGAGCAGGAATGTATCGAGGAGGTCTTCCTGATGGGGGCGGTCTCGCGCAAGAGCCACGGGACAGCGGGCGAGCTCGATGTTGATTTGCCCTTGCCGATCTCCGGCGACGCGGGAGTCGAGCCGCGGGTCGGCGGCCCGACGCAGGTGCTGCTGACCTTCAGCGGGTCGGCCGACGGGGTCCATGTGCAGCCGTCCGCGGGCAGCGTGGACGCGGTCCTGGTGGCTGGCACGCAGGCCACGGTTGAGCTGAGCGACGTGCCGAACGCCATCTGCCTGGTACTGGCCGTGTCGGGAGTCACCGGCTTGGAGAGCGAGACCTGGGTGCGCATCGGCGTTCTGTCCGGCGACGTCAACGGCGATGCGGCCGTAAATATCTTCGACCTGGTCCAGATCCGCAACCAGCTGAACCAACCGGTAACGACCGCCAACTTCCGTGCCGACGTCAATGCCGACGGGCTGATCAACATTTTCGACTTGGTCCAGGTCCGCAACCGGCTGAACACTACGGCGGTCTGCCCGCAGGTAGACATGGTTATGATCCCAGCGGGCGAGTTCCAGATGGGGGATACGTTCAACGAGGGGGAGGCAGACGAGCGAGAGCTTCCTGTTCATGCCGTCCGGGTGGACGCCTTCTACGTGGACCGCTATGAGGTGACCAACCAGCAGTATGCCGATGTGCTGAACTGGGCTTGGAGGCAGGGCGGGCATATCAGTGTGATCGAGGGTGTTGTTTATGAAGCTGGGAGCGAAACCGATTCCGCTTACTGTGACACCGTCACGAGCAGTTTGGACAGTCAGATCATCTGGGACGGCAGCACGTTCGGCGTCACCGCAGGCAAAGAGAACCACCCGATGGTTAAGGTGAGCTGGTACGGTTCGGTGGCCTACGCCAACTGGCGCAGCGGTATGGAAGGCCGGCCGATGTGCTACGATCTGGCCACCTGGAACTGCAACTACGCCGCCGGCGGTTACCGCCTGCCCACCGAAGCCGAATGGGAGAAGGCGGCTCGGGGCGGCGTGAGTGGTCGCCGCTTTCCCTGGTCAGACCAAGACACCATCCAGCACGCCCGAGCGAACTACTACTCTTCGAGCAACTACTCTTACGACGACAGTCCGACACGGGGCTATCACCCGACGTTCGCAGTTGGGGACTTCCCCTACACCAGCCCGGGGGGGTACTTCGCGCCGAACAGCTACGGCCTGTACGACATGGCCGGCAACGTGTGGGAGTGGTGCAATGATTGGTACGGCGGCACGTACTACAGCAGCAGCCCGTACAGCAATCCGCGAGGGCCGGCGAGTGGCACGCATCGCGTTCTGCGCGGCGGCTACTGGGGCTTCTACGCCTTCGGCTGCCGCGTGGCGAGCCGCAGCGGCAGCAGCCCGGGCTACCGCTACAACAACGGCGGGTTCCGGGTGGTTTGTTCGGTTGGCGGCGTGGACTGATTGTGTTACCCCTTGCCCTGTGTTCTTCTGCCCTTTGCCCCGAGCGAAGCGAGGGGCCGCGCAAGAACAGAAGGTTGCATGGCGCGGGAACTGAGGGTGAATGCGGATGCCTACGACTCCATGTCGTGGCTGATCCGCCACATGCAGAAGTTCGTGTGCCATCCTTGATACAGTCCTGGGTCTGGCCATGGAGAACCAAGAAGGAAATGCGGTGTGAACAGGGAGGTAACTGGGGCAACCGAGAAATCCACCTCTGTTTGCTCCGTTTCCTCCTTGTTCAAAAATGGCTTGGAGCGAAGCGGGTTTGAGCTGGGAAGGAAGAAGAATTTGAACAAGGAGGCAACAGAGGTAACGGAGAAACGCGCCTCTGTTTGCTCCGTTTCCTCTTTGTTCAAGAACTCTCTTAGGGACAGTGTTCATGCACCCGCTGTATGAAGAAGCGTCAGGCCTGACCGAATCGATTATCGGGGCGGCCATCGAAGTTCATCGGGACAAGGGCCCCGGCCTGATCGAGTCCATCTATGAGTGGTGCCTGCTGAAGGAACTCGAACTGCGCGGCCTGGCCTGGGTCAGCCAGAAGGCAGTCATCATCGAATACAAGGGCTTCACCAGAGAGGAGCCCCTGCGGTTCGATGTCCTGGTCGAGGGCTGCGTACTGGTCGAAGCGAAGGCGGCTCCGAAGCTGCTGCCGATCCACCAGGCGCAGCTCCTGAGCTACATGAAGTTGCTGAACGTGCCGATCGGGCTGCTCATCAACTTCCATGAGCTCAAGCTGATCGACGGTGTGGTCCGTCTGATGCTGCCTGGGGCTAACAGATGACAGGAGCCGAGTTGATGGGCAATACGAGGAAGAAAGGATTGGAACAAGGAGGTAACAGAGGCAACAGAGAAATCCACCTCTGTTGGCTCCGTTTCCTCCTTGTTCAAAAAGAGGAAGACAACGGGCCGGGTTCGAGGCAGAAAACGGGCCGGGTTCGTTTTTGCGGCGGGCGGCTCAGCGTGAGGCCGTTGCCAGGACCAAGGCAACTTGTTGCTGTAAGACACATACGCCGGGCAGATCCATCAACAGGTTGACTCGGTCCGAACGGCAGCACCCCGTACAACAACTCGCGTGGGGGGACGAGAGGCTCGTCTCACGTTCGGTGCTGCGGCGACTGGAACTGCAGCGCCCACCACTGCCGCGCGGCGGCCCGCACCAAGAACACCGCGTACATCCGCCGCAGTAACCACGGCGCCCGATTGGTCGCCCCTGTGACGCTGAACTCTCCGTAACCCTTTGCCTTTCGTCGAGGAACGTATCAGACGCGGCGGGCGCAGCATGGGTCGAAAGCTACTCGGGCCCAGCGAGGTAGTGTGCGGAGGTTCTCAGCCCTTGGGCTGCGTGGGTCTTGCGGCATTCTTCGTGCCCTCATTGTTTGTCGGGCTGGCGATCTGTCGGCGTTGCCGGCCCCCTGGAGGCGAACGTTCATGATACGCGTTGGCGGCTGGGGGCAAAGGAGGGATGCGGGTGCGAACGAGCTTGGCTGCGGAGGAATGCTTGGCACGCCTTGGATCGTTGCGCGACCATCCCCGACGCGGCTGGGATGGCCCCCCGGAAGCAATGGTCTACAAGCGATCCGCGCTGTCTACAGAAGACCGGCACACGGGACGGGCGTTCACGTCGGCGCCCACGGATAGCGAGAACGTGTGCGGGTGCGTCAAGCGGAGCCGCGACCGTGAGGGAGCGGCGGTTCGGGGAATGATGAACCGCTTCCTTACGGGCGCGGCTCTGATGAGACGCGAGACAGAATCGGCCGGGTCTGGTCGCCAAGCGTGTCTTGGGGTATCCTGCCCCGATTCTGTTGGGTGACCAGGGAGCCAGACCGTGGGTTTTGACCTTCGCAAAGTACGCAACATCGGGATTGCCGCCCACATCGACGCCGGCAAGACCACAACGACGGAGAACTTGCTGTTCTACTCCGGGCGGACCCACCGCATGGGTGGGGTCGACGACGGCACGGCGGTCACCGACTTCGACCAGGAAGAACAGCAGCGGGGGATCACCATCTACTCGGCGGCGGTCACCGTGCCTTGGCGGGACCACCTGATCCAGCTCATCGACACGCCCGGGCACGTGGATTTCACGGCCGAGGTCGAGCGCTCGCTCCGGGTGCTGGATGGGGCGGTGGCGGTTTTCGATGCCAAGGAGGGGGTCGAGGCCCAGTCGGAGACAGTCTGGCGGCAGGCGGAGAAGTACCACGTCCCGCGGATGTGCTTCATCAACAAGATGGACAAGGTGGGGGCGGACTTCGCCGCCTCGTTCCGCTCAATCCGTGAACGGCTCGGCGGCTATCCGGCCGCGGTACAAGTGCCGATCGGCGCGGAGAACTTCTTCGAAGGCCTGATCGACCTGCTCGCGATGAAGGCGGTCTACTACGAGGCCAGCCAGCTTGGGGCGAAGTTCGAGGAGCGGCCCATCCCCATCGAGCTGGAGGAGACCGCCCGGCGTATGCGGCACCGGCTGGAAGAGCAGGTGGCCGAGACCTGCGAGACGTTGATGGACAAGTTCATCCACGACCAGCCCCTGACCGAGGACGAACTGCGGGCAGGGTTGCGGGCGGCGACGATCGCCGGTCAGCTTCAGCCGGTCTTCTGCGGGTCGGCCCTGCATCACATCGGGGTGCAGCGTCTGATGGACGGGGTGATTGATTATCTGCCCAGCCCCCTGGATTTGCCGCCGATCATGGGTGTCAAGGCCGACGAGCGAGTGACCAAGGCTCGGGGTCGCTCGGCAGCCCGTGTGCCCAAGGTGGTCGGCGAGGCGGAACCGGTCGCTTGTCCGTGTGACCCAGCCGCCCCGCTGGTAGCCTACGTTTTCAAAATTGTGGCCGACAAGCCCATGGACCTGTACTTTGTCCGGGTCTACTCGGGCGTGCTGAAGGGAAATTCCCGGGTGTACAACCCGGCCCGGGACTGCAAGGAAAACGTCAGCCGCATGTTCCGCATCTTCGCCAAGAAGCGCGAGCAGGTGGAGCAGGCTCAGGCCGGCGATATCGTGGCGGTGCTGGGTCTCAAGGAATCGCTCACCGGCGATACGCTGTGCGACCCGCGTCACCCGGTCATCCTCGAGCAGATCCAGTTCCCGGAGACGGTGATCAGCATGTCGATCGAGCCGGACTCGTCCGCCGATCGCGACAAGCTGGTGGAAGCCCTGGGCATGCTGGCCCGCGAGAATCCGACGTTCCAGTACCGAGTCAATGAAGAGACTGGGCAGATGCTGATCAGCGGCATGGGCGAGCTGCATCTGGAGGTGCTGGTTAATCGCCTGCGGCGGGATCTGCACGTGAAGGTGCGGGTAGGCAAGCCGCGGGTCTCGTATCGCGAGACGGTGTGTGCGGTTGGCGAAGCGGAGGAGGAATTCACGCGGCAGATCGGCGGGCGGGGCCACTTCGCCCGCGTGCGTCTGCGGGTCGAGCCACACACCCCGCAGGAAGGCGAGGAGCATATCGCCTTTGTCAGCGAGGTGGCTGCCGGGACCATCCAGCGGGCGTACCTGGAAGCCGCCGAGGCCGCTATTCGCGATACCGCGTTGAGCGGACCTCTGGCGGGCAACCCGCTGATGAACGTGAAGGTGACGCTGACCGGAGCCCGGGAGCACGAGGTAGAGAGTTCTGAGATGGCCTTCGACGCGGCGGCCCGGCGATGTTTCGACAAGGCGGCCGGCGCCGCCAGGCCGGCGATCATGGAGCCGATCATGAAGCTCCAGATCGTCATGCCCGAGCCATACTTCGGCACGGTGAGCGGGGATCTGGCCCGTCGGCGGGGCGTGGTCGTGGATTCCCGGTTGCGAGGCGATCAACGTGTGATTGACGCGTTGGTGCCTTTGCGGGAGATGTTTGGCTACGCGACGGATCTTCGCAGCCTGACGCAAGGGCGGGGTAGTTGGGCGATGGAGCCTTCGCATTACGAGCTGGCCCCGCCGTCGGTGGCGAGCGCAATTCTTTCATTTGTATGAAGTTAAGATATTTTACGTGTTCGCTTGCGGCGAGGCGTGCGGGGCGGTTTGGGCGAGAGGCTGGCCCCGGCGAAAAAATGCGACAAAATCTCTGCACGTAAGGGCTTGACACGTATGAACTCCGCGTTACACTGGTGCGTCTACCCAGCCGCGGGGAACCACGGGAGCGTCTCTTGTGCTTCTGAAGGCCCGGTGGATGGGGATTTTTTCTGAATATCCCGGCTGCTGTGGCCGGACCCGGGTAAGCGATTGTGGGGCACGCGATGCAGGGCGAACGGATCAGGATTAGAATGGAAGCCTACGACCCGCGGGCATTAGATGCTTCGGCTCGCGAGATTGTGGACCATGCCAAGCGAACGAATGCGCGTGTCAGCGGCCCCATTCCACTACCCACCCGGATTGAGCGGTACACGGTGTTGCGCTCGCCGCACATCGATAAGAAGTCGCGGGAACAGTTCGAGATGCGGACGCACAAGCGTCTGATTGACATCTTCGAGCCCACGGCAAGGACGGTGGAAGCCCTGAACCGGCTGGTTGTGCCAGCCGGTGTTTTTGTCAAGATCAAGGCTTGATAGCCTTGGGGACGGCGGGCCCGACGGGCTTCGGCACTCCTGCACGCTGGAGAGACCGCGGCGAGAAACTGGCCTCCTTCGTTGGTTTAGTATGAGTCCATCGGTCACGTGAGCTTGATCGCGTGGCATGGCGTGGGTTGCGAAGGCCTGGCAAGGCCGAAGGGAACAGTGTCCACATGTTGGCGGCGTTACTCGGCAGGAAGATCGGGATGACACGGGTGTACACCAAGGAGGGGGTCGCCGTCCCGGTGACGGTGATCCAGGCTGGTCCTTGCCCGGTCATGCAGGTCAAGAAGGTCGGTGAGACCCCGGACGGCTACAACGCGGTCCAGTTGGGCTTCGAGGACAACAAGCCCCATCGTTCCAGTTTGGCTTTGATCGGCCATGCGGCCAAGGCGGGGACGAGTCCGAAGCGGTTCCTGCGGGAGATTCGTCTTGAGGACGCTCCGACAGCGGCGTTAGGCGATGTGTGGACGGTGGAGGTGTTCGAGCAGGCCGGCACCCGTTATGTCGATGTCATCGGGACCACCAAGGGCCTCGGCTACGCGGGCGTGATGAGACGGTATGGTTTCGGCGGTCAGCCGGCTTCGCACGGCACGGAGCGCAAGCACCGCAGCCCGGGCGGCATCGGGGCGAACGCGCCTCGAGGTCTGGGAAGGGCGGTCAAGAAGGGCAAGCGTATGTCCGGCCATAAAGGACACGACCGCCGGACGGTCAAGAATCAGCAGCTTGTGCGTGTGGACAAGGAGAATCACCTGCTGATGGTGCGGGGCGTGGTCCCGGGGCCCAACGGCGGGCTGGTGATCGTACGGCAGGCGAAGACGAAGGCGTAGACAGGCGGAAGCATTCGCGATGATCGACGTGCCTATCTATAACGTGAGCGGCGAGCAGACCGGCTCGATGCAGATTGACGAGGGCAGTCTGGGCGGTCGCGTCAGGATCGACCTGCTCAAGCAGGCGGTGGTGATGTGGCGCTCCAACCAGCGGCAGGGTTCGGCGCGAACCAAGAGCCGCGGCATGGTCCAGGGCTCGACCCGGAAGCTGTTTCGGCAAAAGGGGACGGGCAACGCCCGAATGGGCACGGTGCGGACGCCGGTTCGCAAGGGCGGCGGTGTGGCGTTTGCCAAGCGCGAGCCGAGCTGGCGTCGAAGCATGCCGCAGAAGATGCGTCAGTTGGCTCGCAACAGTGCCTTGTTGGCCAAGTTGCAGGGTGGGCAGGTAGCCATCGTGGACTTCTCTCCGCTGGCCGCGATCAAGACCCGTCCGTTTAGTGCGATGCTCAAGGCCGTCGGGGCGGAGCGGGGTTGCCTGGTGGCTCTGGAAGGGCCGAACCAAGTGCTCTTCAAGTCGGGCCGCAACATTCCCAAGACGGAGATTCGACAGGTTGCGGAGTTGAATGCGTACGAGATTCTGCGGCGACGCAAGGTCTTGTTCAGCCCGGCCGCGTTCCAGGCGGTGATCGAGGATCCGGCGACGTATCGAGGCAAGGCGCAGGCGTAGGAGCCGGACTTGGTGGACGCGGGCGGGAAGCCGCGCCACACGGCGAATGGGTCAGGAAGGACGAGTTGGCGATGGACATCTACCATACGATTATCCGGCCGCTGGTGACGGAGAAGGGGACGCACCAGAGCCACGTTTCGCACGAGGAGACGAATACGCGGCCGGCTCGGGGCGGGGCGTATACCTTCGAGGTGCACCCGAAAGCCAGCAAGCCTCAGATTCGCCAAGCGGTCGAGAAGATTTACAACGTTCGGGTGCAGTCAGTGCGGACATCGAACCGGCAGGGCAAGCGTCGGCGATATCGGATGACCATTGGCAAGACGCGCGGATGGAAGAAAGCTGTCGTGGTCCTGGATCCGAAGTACCACATCGATCTGTTCTAGGGTCGTGGTGGTGAGGATGAGCGTATGCCGGCGAGAAGCGAATGCCTCAAAGCGGTCGGCTGCGGATAGGTTCGAGGGATTGTAAGCCGCGAGGATGTGAGACGACATGGGAGTCAGAAAGTACAAACCGACGTCAGCGGGGCGGCGACAGTCCTCGGTGAACGACTTCTCGGAGCTGACGGACAAGCGTCGCAAGCCGACGAAGTCGCTGCTGGAGCCGATCAAGAAGACCGGTGGCCGCAACCACCATGGCAAGATCACTTCCTGGTGGCGGGGCGGCGGGCATAAGCGGATGTACCGGGTGATCGACTTCAAGCGGCGCAAGGATGATATTCGCGCGACGGTGGTGGCGGTGGAGTACGATCCGAACCGCTCGTGCCATATCGCCTTAATTGAGTACGCGGACGGGGTGAAGAATTACATTCTGGCGCCGTCGGGTCTGAAAGCGGGCGACTGGGTGGAGAGTGGTCAGAAGGTGGAGCCGAAGGTCGGCAACGCGATGCCGCTCAAGAGCATCCCGGTCGGCATGGACGTGCACAACGTGGAGATGACCGCCGGGCAGGGCGGCAAGCTGGTCCGAGCGGCCGGTGGGTCGGCGCGTTTGGTGGCTCGCGAGGGCGACTGGGCGACTTTGCTTCTGCCGTCGGGCGAGATGCGTCAGGTTCGCGTCGAGTGTCGAGCGACGCTCGGGCAGTTGGGTAACGTGGATCACCAGAATGTGCGGATCGGCAAAGCGGGTCGCAAGCGGCACCTGGGCCGGCGTCCGCACAACCGCGGCACATCGATGAACCCGATCGCTCACCCGCTGGGTGGTGGCGAAGGTCGCAGCGGTGGCGGCCGGCATCCGTGCAGCCCGTGGGGCAAGCTGGCCAAGGGCGGGCGGACTCGGGCTCGTCGCAAGAACTCGAACAAGCGCATTTTGCGTCGTCGGCGAAGCGTCCGGTACGGGCAGGTTTCGCTTCCGAAGAAATGATCGTCGGCCCGATGTGGGCCTGGTGTTGGATCGGTTGTCCTGAAGGCGAGAGCGTACAGCGATGTCGAGGAGTCTGAAGAAAGGCCCGTTTGTGGATCAGCGGCTGTTCGAGAAGGCTCAGCGGGCCAAGCAGGGCGGGCAGCACGCCGCCATTCGCACTTGGTCCCGCCGCTGCACGATCGTGCCGGAGTTCATCGGGTGCACGTTTGAGGTGCACAACGGCAAGATGTTTCACAAAGTCCTCGTGACCGAGGACATGGTGGGGCACAAGCTCGGGGAGTTCAGTCCGTCGCGGACGTTCCGCGGGCATTCAGGCACCCGTAAGAAGACGTGACGGTGTGCAAGCCGGCGAGGGTGCCGGCTGGTGTGCCCCCGCGGTCGTGAGCCGGGTGGGGCGGTCGAGTTAGGCTTGAATGTGAGTGCATGGCCATGGCAGAGTTACAAAGCAGCGAGTGGCAGGCGGTGCACCGGTTTGCCCGCGTGAGCCCGCGCAAGGCCAGGCTGGTGATGGACCTGATCCGCGGCCAGCATGTGAACAAGGCCCAGGATATCCTGCGGTTCACGACGAAGAAGTCCAGTCGTCTGATTGACCGCGTTTTGCGGTCGGCGATTGCAAACGCGAATGAGGCGGAGGCGGACGTACGATCGTTGGTGGTCACGGAGGCCCGGGTCGATCCGGGTCCGTACTTCCCGCGGTGGCGTCCCAAGGACCGTGGTCGGGCTCATCCCATCGCCAAGCGTATGAGCCACCTGGTGGTGGCGGTGAGTCCGTCGCCGAGTAAAGGTCGCTGACACGGGTCAGCCGGTAGCAGAAGAGACGTTGGCGGCAAGCGCCCGGGAGCTGAGTAGTGGGACAGAAAGTCAACCCGATAGGATTCCGGACCGGCATCACGCTCGACTGGAAGAGCCGCTGGTATGCCCCGAAGGCGGCTTACGGGGAGTTTCTGATCGAGGATCACAAGATCCGCAGGTTCGTTGACGAGCGGCTGAACCGTCGTCCGCCCTACGCGGCAGTGAGCAAGGTGGAGATCGAGCGGACGCGTAGCGATGTGCGGGTTGTGTTGCACACTGCCCGGCCGGGGCTGGTCATCGGCCCGAAGGGGGCGGAGGTCGACAAGCTCCGCGAGGAGTTAGAGGACCTGGTTGACCGCAAGATCAGCGTCAACATCGTCGAGATCAAGCAGCCGGACTTGGACGCGCAACTGGTGGCCGAGGGTATCGCCGAGCAGCTCAAGAAGCGGGTGAGTTTCCGCCGGGCGATGAAGATGCGGTGCGAGGCGACAATGGGAGCGGGTGCCCGGGGTATTCGGGTGATGTGCAGCGGTCGGCTGGGCGGTGCGGAGATGTCGCGCTGCGAGACGCAGAAGCTGGGGTCGGTCCCGTTGCAGTCACTGCAGGCGAATGTGGATTACGGGTACGCGATCGCGAAGACGACGTACGGAACGATCGGGGTGAAGACGTGGATTTACCTGGGCAAGTTCGGCGAGGAGCCGATTCCCCAGGAGGCGAGTGCGGGTCGCGCCCCGCGGCGTAGGGCCCGACTGTAGGCCGGTTAACGAGGTTCGGGGCCGGCCGATATGCGGCGGCAGCGTGTGAAGGAGAGTGACCAGCCATGGCGTTGATGCCGAAGCGGCTGAAGTACCGCAAATCGCAGCGAGACGGCAACATTCGCGAGCGGACGCACCGTGGGAACACGGTGTCCTTCGGTGAATTTGGGCTGCAGTCTCTTGAGGCGGGGTGGATGACGGCCCGGCAGATCGAGGCAGGCCGTATGGCGGCGACGCACTTCCTGCACCGCGAGGGTCGGGTCTACATCCGGGTATTCCCGCACAAGCCGATCTCGTCGAAGCCGCTTGAGACTCGGATGGGTAAGGGCAAAGGCGAACCGGAGTACTACGCCGCGGTCGTTCGAAACGGGACCGTGCTCTACGAGATCGGCGGGGTAACGGAAGACGTTGCCCGCCGGGCGCTGTCTCGGGTAGCCCACAAGATGCCGTTCCGCTGTCGGTTTGTGACCCGGCGCCACCACGTGTGAGCGTGTTGATCGACGAGGAGAGTTGAGCCGTGAAGATTGCCGAGATCCGGGATATGAAGACGGAGGAACTGCACAGCGAGCTGGACCGTCTGCGCCGGTATGTCTTTGACCTGCGGAGCCAGGCGGTGACCGAGAAGTTGCAGGATCCTTCGCTGTTGACCCGGGCGAAGCGGGACGTGGCCCGGATCTTCACCGTGCTGCGGGAGCGTGGGGAACACGGGGTTGAGCAGCAGCAGTACCACCTGGAGTCGCTGGCGACGCACAAGCGAAGCAGGTGAGCCGACCGGTACGGGACTAGGCCGCTGCATGGGCGGCATCCGGCCGCGGCAAGTGGAAATGCAGGTGAGATCAGATGGCAGAAGTGACTGAGCAACAGGGCAAGGTGCGGCGCCAGCGGCGCACGTTGACGGGCGTGGTGAAGACGGCGCACAAGACCCCGGCCACGCTGCGGGTGGAAGTGGAGTTTCTGGTGCGTCACACGCGATACAGCAAGTACGTGCGGAAGCGGACGGTTCTGCACGCTCACGACCCCAAGGCGGAGGCGAAGCCGGGTGATCGCGTCGAGGTGGTGGAGTGCCGGCCGGTCTCGAAGACCAAATGTTGGCGTCTGGCGAAGGTGGTTGCTCGGGCGGCCGGCGAGGCCAAGTGAGAGGCGGCGATGATCCAGCTTCAGACAGTAGTGGATGTGGCGGACAATACCGGCGCCAAGCAGGCGATGGTGATACGCGTTCTGGGCGGCAGCACCTCGCGCGTGGGTAAGCCGCGGCGAAAGACGGCGGGAGTGGGTGACTTGGTCATCTGTGCGGTCAAGAAGGCGCTGCCGAACAGCGACTTCATGAAGCCGGGGAACAAGAAAGCCCGCGTGGTTCGTGGGGTTGTGGTGCGAACATGCTATCCCACGCGTCGCCCGGACGGCAGCTACGTGCGGTTTGACCACAACGCGGTCGTGCTGGTGGATGACAAGAATGAACCGCGCGGCACGCGCATTTTCGGGGCTGTGGCCCGCGAGCTTCGCGAGCAGGGCTTCATGAAGATCGTGTCACTGGCGGACGAGGTGATCTGATTCCGTGCTCCCCGGATCGAGAGCGGGCGAAAACGGATGATTGCAGGCGGACAGGCGAAGAACCATGGCATGCCACGTGCGAAAAAACGACTTGGTGGAAGTGATCGCGGGCGATCACAAGGGTGAGCGCGGCAAGGTGCTCAAGGTGTTGCCCAAAGAGCAGCTCGTCTGGGTCCAGGGCTTGAACATGGTCTTTCGCCATGTGCGTCCAAGCCGGCGGAACCCGCAAGGCGGGCGGCTTCAGAAGGAAGCCGCGATCCATATCTCGAACGTGCTGCCCGTGGACGAGAAGGCGGGCAAGAGCGGAAAGGGCTCGCGCGTCCGGTTCGAGCTGGAGAAGGACGCCTCGGGTAAGGTAGTGGCCAAGCATCGGGTCTCGGTCGGTGGCACCCGGCTCAGTCAGTTGAGCCGCAAGAAATCGGAAGTCTGACCATGGCGCGTCTGATGACAAAATACCGGTCGGAAATTCTGCCGGTCCTGTTCAACGAGATAGGTACGCGGAACCCGATGGCTGTCCCGCGTATGGAGAAGATCGTCGTGTCCATGGGGGTCGGGTCCGCGACTCAGGACAAGAAGCGGATCGATTTGGCGTCCAAGGATCTGACGACGATCACCGGGCAGAAACCGCAGGTGTGCAGGGCCCGCAAGAGCGTGTCGAACTTCAAGGTACGCGAGGGCAACCCGACCGGCCTGAAGGTGACGCTTCGCGGCCAGCGGATGTACGAGTTTCTGGACCGGCTGATTCACGTGGCCATCCCGCGTATTCGCGACTTTCGCGGGCTCAGCCCCCGAAGCTTTGATGGCCGTGGCAATTATTCGCTGGGCGTGGGTGAGCAAACCATCTTCCCGGAGATCGACTCGGCCGCGGTCGAGTGGCCTCAGGGTATGAACGTCACTCTGGTGACGACGGCCAAGAATGATCGGCAGTGCCGGTTGCTGCTCAAGCTGCTGGGCATGCCGCTGCGGACGGAAACGGAGAAGGACGGTCAGTCCTAGGGTGCCAAGGTCGGCTTGGTCGGCGTACCGGCCGGCCGGCACGGCAAGGATAGGATGCTTTTATGGCGACGACTGCCTGGATCAACAAAGCCAATAAGCCACCCAAGTTTAAGAGTCGGGTGGTACGCCGGTGTCAGGTTTGTGGACGGTCACACGCGGTGTACCGCAAGTTCCGCATGTGCCGGGTGTGCCTGCGGGAGAAGGCCAATCAGGGGCTCATCCCCGGACTGAAGAAGGCCAGTTGGTAGACAACCTGGACTGAACGAGGATACAGAGGATGTGGAGTGACCCGATCGCCGACATGCTGACCCGGATCCGCAATGCCACCCGTACCAAGGCACGCGAGGTTCTTGTACCTGCGTCCAATGTGAAGGTGGGCATCGCGGAGGTTCTCAAGCAGGAAGGCTACATCCTGGGGTATGACCGGATCGCCGACACCAAACAGGGACTGGTACGGATCCAACTGAAGTACGGTCCGCTGGGTGAGTCGGTGATCACGGAGCTCAAGAGGGTATCCAAGGCCGGTTGCCGGGATTACCGCGGAGCCGCGAAGCTGCCGCGCGTTCTGAATGGGCTGGGGATTGTCATTGTGTCGACCAGCCAGGGTGTGTTGAGTGACCGTCAGTGTCGCGAACGCCACGTGGGCGGCGAAGTGCTCTGCACCGTGAACTGATGGTACGGATTGAGGACTGATTCAAGCGAGAGGAACGACCGGCGATGTCTCGTATCGGCAAAAAGGCGATTCCGGTTCCAGCGGGCGTGAAGGTCACGCTGGCGGACCATACCGTGAAGACGTCCGGTCCCAAGGGCGAACTGACCTGGCGGTATCCTGACGAAATCGCGGTCGAGTATGACTCGGCAGCGAACGAAATCCGGATAAGTCCGGCGAGCAACGCCCCGCAGGCGGGGGCTCTTCACGGATTGACCCGGGCACTCATCGCCAACATGGTGATCGGGGTGGCCCAGGGCTATCAGAAGAAGCTGGAGATCTACGGGACAGGGTACGGCTGCAAGCTGCAGGGCGACAAGCTGCTGCTCAATTGCGGGTACATGGGACGCGGGGTGGACGCGGAGGGCAAGCCGCGTGAGGCCCAGTTCTCCATCCGGGTCCCGGCAGGGCTCAAGGTCACGGTCGAAGTGCCGCAGGCTCGTGGCGAGAACGAGCCTGCGAAGATGAGCATCGATGGTGCCGACAAGCAGAAGGTGGGTCAGTTTGCCGCCGAGATTCGGGCGATTCGGCCGCCCGAGCCTTATAAGGGCAAGGGCATCCGCTATGCGGGTGAACACGTCCGGCGGAAGCAGGGCAAGGCCTTCGCCAGTGGCGGTGGTTGATTCGGCGGGCAGAACTGATTCGGGTATTGCGATGAACAGACTGAAGCAGAAAGCCAAGCGCCGGGTGCGGCGCAAGATGCGGGTTCGCAAGCGGATCTTCGGAACGACCGAACGACCGCGGCTGACCGTGTTTCGCAGCCTGCAGCATATCTACGCCCAGGTGATCGACGACACGACGGGCTGTACGCTGTTGGATGCGAGCACGGTGAGCAAGGAACTGCGCGGCAGCGTGGGTTACGGCGGAAACGCGGCCTCGGCCAAACAGGTTGGCAAGCTCCTCGCGGAGCGTGCGACGGCCAAGGGGCTTCGAGAGCTGGTATTCGACCGGAACGGCTATCGCTTTCACGGACGAGTCAAGGCTCTTCTGGAGGCGGTCCGCGAGGGTGGTGTGAAGGTTTGAGGTTCGATGTGGCAGGGCGAATCGCAAGTTCGGCGAAGGCTGAGTCGAGGCACTGATGGCTGACGAGACGACTGAATCGCAGAATCAAAGTGAATTGGCCGGAGTGGGTGGCCCCGACGCGGGTTCCCAGACATCACCGGCTGGCGATGCCCCGGCAGTAGCGGCTGGCGAGGGCGGAGCAACGGCGGGTTCGGGCGATCGCCCTTCGCATGGCCGGCACGGCGGCGGTGGCGGCGGTCGGCAGTTCGGCGGCGGGCGAGGCCGAGGCGGTCCGCGCGGACGCCGCGATGCCGGGCCCGGCGAGGACAGCGGGCTCGATGAGGTCGTCGTTCGCGTTTATCGCTGTGCCACCGTGGTCAAAGGCGGCCGACGATTCAGCTTTGGCGCTTTGGTGGTGGTCGGTGATCGGCAGTCGCGCGTCGGTATCGGGTATGGCAAGGCGAACGAAGTTCCCAGCGCCGTCGACAAGGCCCGGAAAGCCGCCCAGCGCAACATGATCTCCGTCAAACTGGAAGGAACCACCATCCCCCATCAGGTGATGGCCAAGTACGGAGCCAGCAAGGTTCTGCTTGTCCCCGCAGGCAAGGGAACGGGCGTGATCGCGGGCGGCAGCGTGCGTGCGGTGATGGAATTGGCCGGCATCAAGGATGTTCTTACCAAGGCCCACGGTTCGACGGGGCCGAAGAACCTGGTTAAGGCGGCTTTCGCGGGATTGGCCATGCTCCGGCAAAAGGATGATGTGGCCAAGCTTCGCGAGGTTTCGTTGGCGTAGGGGCAAGGCGGCGGTCGCGAGCGGTAGCATGCCGGCGGGAGTGTTTGGGCAATGATGATCTCGGATGTTCTATCGAAGGCGGGACGCAAGAAGCCCCGGAAACGTGTCGGGCGCGGTATCGGCTCCGGCAGCGGAAAGACAGCCGCCCGCGGGCACAAGGGCATGGGGCAGCATTCGACCGAGCGAGCGACGGCCATGGCCGAGGGAGGCCAGATGCCGTTGTTCCGCCGATTGCCCAAACGGGGATTCAGCAACGCACAGTTCCGCACCGAATACCAAGTTGTGAACGTGGGCAAACTGCAGGAGCGGTTCGACGACGGAACGCATGTGACCGCCAAGCTGCTGGAGGAGCGTGGGCTTATCCATGACGCCAACAAGCCCGTCAAGGTGCTTGGCACCGGCGACCTCACGAAGAAGCTCACCGTCGAGGTAACCGTTTACAGCGCCTCCGCCGCCAAGAAGATCACGGAAGCCGGAGGGCAGGCCAAGGTCGCCGATGCCTGACCTGAGGTCACCAGTCGGCCAGGGATGTCAGCATGTTTAGTACGATTGCGAACATCTTTAGAATATCGGAGCTCCGGCGGAAGATCCTCTTCACGCTCGGGCTTCTGGTGATTTACCGGCTGGGGTTTTATGTGCCCCTGCCTGGCATCGACCAGACCATCATGGCCGAGTCGATCAAGAAGCAAACCGCCGATCAGGGGGGCTTCGGCCAGTTGGCGACGGCCTTCGCGCTGTTCACCGGCGGCGATCTGATGCAGAGCACGATCTTCGGACTGGGCATCATGCCCTATATTTCCGCGTCAATTATCTTCCAGCTCCTGACCACCGTTGTGCCCGCCCTGGAGAAGCTCCAGCGAGAAGGGGACACCGGCCGGCGAAAAATCCAGGAGTACACCCGCTATGCGACGGTCGGCTTGTGCTTGATCCAGGCGATCTTCTGGATCAACTACATGCTGAACCAGGGGTATGTCTACCAGGACTACGCGGGGAAGCTGCCATTCTGGCTGATGGGGGTATTCGGCCTGACCACAGGTACGATCTTCCTCATGTGGCTGGGTGAGCAGATCGATGAGTACGGGATCGGCAACGGCATCAGCCTGATTATCATGGCTGGCATTGTCGCCCGGATGCCCGACGCGGTCATCTATGTCTGGAACAACGCCCAAGTGCAGATGGGCGCACAGGCGGGCGGCGGAGCGCTCGGGCCGCCCAAGATCCTCTTCATCATCGTGGCCTTCGTGGGTGTGGTCGCCGCCACGATCCTCATTACCCAGGCCCAGCGGCGCATCCCCATTCAGCAGGCGAAGCATACCCGCGGCCGTCGCGTCCTTGGTGGGCAACGGCAGTACCTGCCATTGCGGGTTAACCACGGCGGCGTGATGCCCATCATCTTCGCCAGCTCGCTCTTGATTTTCCCGGGGATCATCTTTGGCTATCTGGCTCAGGGATTCCCCACGGTCGGCATCTTCCGTTTCCTGCAGCGCTCGTTCTACCACGACAGCTACATCTACATCCTGTGCTATGTGGGGATGGTCTACTTCTTCGCGTACTTCTGGACGGCGGTGCAGTTCCAGCCGAAGGAGATGGCCAATAATCTGCGGGATTACGGGAGCTTCATCCCGGGCCTGCGTCCGGGCAAACGGACGGCGGACTACCTCGAGCGGGTTATGGGCCGAATCACCTACGTCGGGGCCGCCTTCCTCGCGCTGATCGCCATCATTCCCACCGTGGTGGCCACGAAAATGATGATCCCCTACAGCGTATCCTCATTCCTGGGAGGCACGGGGTTGCTGATCGTGGTCAGCGTGGCCCTGGACGTCGTCCAGCGGATCGAGGCGAACCTGGTGATGCGTAACTACAAGGGCTTCCTGAGCAACGAGTGATCGTGGTCGGATTGGTCTGGCAAGGTGGTGCGGTATGAACGTGGTGCTCTTCGGACCTCCGGGAGCGGGGAAAGGAACGCAGGCGGAACGACTGGCCGCCAAGTTCGCGTTCCTGCACCTCTCCAGCGGCGACGTGCTGCGGGCGGAGCGTAAGAGCGGCACGGAGCTCGGAGCTCGGGTCGCTGGTTACATGGATTCCGGGGCTTTGGTCCCCGACGAAATCATCGTGGAGGTGATCCTGGCTCGCGTGCTGAAGGCGGACAGCAAGGCGGGTGTGCTGTTGGACGGCTTTCCACGGACGCTGCCGCAGGCTCGCCAACTGGACGAGGCCCTGGTCGGAGCCGGCAGCCGGCTGGATTTGGTCTTGTCCATCGTGGTGCCTGATGAGCTGATCGTGGAGCGGATCACAGGGCGACGGATGTGCCCCTCGACGGGCAAAATCTACCATGTGAAGTACTTGCCTCCGAAGCAGGCCGGCATCTGCGACGAGACCGGCGAGGAGTTGATCCAGCGGAAGGATGACACGGAAGAGGTCGTCAAGCAGCGTTTGGCGGCCTATCACGAGCAGACTGAGCCGCTGGAGGTTTACTATCGCCAGCAGGGGCTTCTGGTAGAGGTTGACGGAACGCGGGATATTGGGGCCGTGGCTCAGGATATGGGCGCCATTGTCGAGCGTCACCTTGGCCGGGAGAACTCATGAGGGGCATCGGGCGACGACGAGCCGAGACTGCCAAGCTCAAAAGCCCGGCAGACATCGAGATGATGCGGCCCGCCGGGCGACTGGTGCATCAGGTGCTCACCCGGATGCGAGAGATGGCCAAGCCGGGCGTCACCACGGCGGATTTGAACGCGGAAGCGGAACGGATGATCGCCCAGGCGGGCGCGCAGGCCCTGTTCCGCGGCGTGGAAACGCGGCAAACGAAGTTCCCGTTCCCCTCGGCACTGTGCACGAGCGTGAACGAGCAGGTGGTGCATGGTATTCCGTCAGCCCGGGTGCTGCAGGCTGGCGATGTGCTGAGTGTGGACTGCGGCGTTCGACTGAACGGTTACTGCGGTGACAGTGCGACGTCGATCGCGATCGGTTCTGTGGAACCGGACGTGCGGCGTCTCCTGGAGGTGACCCAAGAGGCCCTGGAAATCGCCATTCGCGAGATTCGTCCGAAGCGATGGTGGAGCCAGGTCGCCTCTCAGATGCAGGCCCATGTAGAGGGGGCCGGCTTCTCGGTAGTGCGGCAGTTTGTCGGGCACGGCATCGGCCGCGAGATGTGGGAAGAGCCGAAGATCCCCAACTACGTGGATCCCGGCGAAAGCCGTATGGATTTCATGCTCCTGTCGGGCATGGTCCTGGCGGTGGAGCCGATGGTGAACATGGGGACGGCGGATGTGGAGTACGGTGATTCGAGCGGCTGGCCCGTGGTGACCCGCGACGGCCGGTACGCCGCTCATTTTGAGCACACGATCGCGGTGACCGATCGCGGGGCGGACGTCTTGACGGATGAACGCTGACCGGGTTGGGCCCGTGGTATGTGGGAAGGCGGGTGTGGTGTCATGAAAGTCAGAAGCAGTGTGCGTCGGATTTGCGAGAGTTGCAAGATTATCCGCCGCCGCGGCGTGATCCGGGTGATCTGCACGAACCCGCGGCACAAGCAGCGGCAGGGGTGAGGCGAGTCGGGCCGGCGGCTTCAATCGCCGGTTAACAGGTAAGGAGAAATAGCGTGCCGCGCATTGCAGGCGTAGACATACCGGCGGACAAGCGGATCGAGATCTCGTTGCGCTACATTTACGGGGTCGGTCCATACTTGGCTCTCCAAGTTCTCAAGGAGGCGGGTATCGAGCCGGGCGTGCGAGCGAAGAACCTCACGGAAGACGAGGTCGCTCGGATCGCCGGTGTTCTTGACCGCAGTTACGTCGTGGAAGGTCAACTGCGCCGGCAGGTGGCGCAGAACATCGCCCGGTTGCGCGATATCGGGTGTTATCGTGGGATGCGGCACCGTCGCGGGCTGCCGGTGCGCGGGCAGCGGACTCGCTCCAATGCTCGCACTCGAAAGGGCCCCAAGAAGACCGTGGCTGGCAAGAAAGGCGTGAAGGAGATGCACCGTGGCTAAAGGCGGCAAGAAGAAGGCTCGCCGGAGCGTGACCCGGGGGATCGCGCATATCAAGGCGACCTTCAACAACACCATGATTACCATCACAGACACCGCCGGTGAGACGTTGGCATGGGCGTCCGCCGGAACGGTCGGGTTCAAGGGAACACGCAAGAGCACTCCTTTCGCCGCTACCCGGGCGGCGGAGGCGGTGGCCCATGCCGCCAAGAAGTTCGGGCTCACGGAACTCGAGGTCTGCGTGAAGGGACCGGGTTCCGGCCGGGAGTCCGCGGTGACCGCCCTCCAGGCGGCCGGTCTGCGGATTCAATCGATCGAGGATGTGACGCCCCTGCCGCACAACGGATGCCGGCCGGCCAAGAAACGTCGTGTCTGATTGAGCCCCGCTTCGATCTGACCCAATTTGGAGGTACCCCGATGCGAACAAGGTGGCGTGGCCTTGAACTGCCGACCCAGGTGGCCCGTGATGAATCCATCAGCACGGATACGTACGCGCGCTTGCTCATCGAACCCTTCGAGCGCGGGTTCGGTACGACGGTCGGCAACAGCCTCCGGCGCATTCTGCTCTCGAGCCTCGAAGGGGCCGCGGTCACTAAGATTCGGATCGCTGGCGCCAACCATGAATTCATGAGTCTTCCGGGCGTGATGGAAGACGTCACGGATATCATTCTCAACATCAAGAATCTCGTCATTCGCATGGAAGACGAGGGCGAGAAGACCATGCGTCTGGTTCGGCGGGGACCTGGTGAGGTATTCGCACGCGACATCCAGCCGGACCCGGCGATCACGATCATCAACCAGGGGCAGTCTATTGCCACACTGACCGAGGACGTCGAGCTCACCATCGACTTCTGGGTTCGCTCCGGCCGGGGGTATTGCACCGCCGAGGACAACCAGAACCCCGCCGACGAGCTGGGCATCATCGCGGTTGATTCCGTCTTCTCGCCGGTTACCCGCGTTCGCTACAAGACCGAAGAGACGCGCGTGGGGCAGCGCACGAACTACGACCGGCTGATCCTGGAGGTCTGGACCAAGGGGACGCTAAGACCCGAAGACGCGATGGTCGAGGCGGCCAAGATCCTCCGCAAGCACCTCAATCCGTTCATCCACTACCAGGAGCTCGGAGAGCAGACGGTCAGCGAGGAAGCGTCCAAGGCGGAGTCGGCCGGCGAGATCGCCGTCGACAAGGAATTGCAGGATCGGCTGTCTCTTCCCATCTCTCAGCTTGACCTTTCGGTTCGTGCGAGCAACTGCCTCGAGTCGGCGAAGGTGAGCACGGTGGGGGATCTGGCCAGGATGAGTGAGACGGACCTGCTCAAGGTTCGCAGTTTCGGCCGGACGTCGCTGCGCGAGGTCAAGCGCAAGCTGGCGGATTTGGGGCTGAGTTTGGGAATGAATGTGGGGGACTTGGCTTCCGATGCTGGCCCCGGGGGCAGTGTTGCCTCCCCGACGCCCGCGTCAGCCAATCCTGGTGAGCCGGCCGACGGTGGAGACCCCGTCGCCGCCGGTGCGAGTATGCCGTAAGCCCGCGTCCTCAGCGCCTGTTGTGCCGCCTTCCCGCCTCGATGCGGGCCGGGCGGCCAGCGAGACTCTGAGGATGCATTCTAAGCCTGGAGCGTACGTATGAGGCATCTAGTCGCAAGACGTAAACTGAACCGAACGAGCGAGCATCGCGTGGCGCTCCGGCGCAACATGGCTCAGAGCCTGTTCGAGCACGGCCAGATTCGGACAACCTTACCCAAGGCCAAGGATCTCCGCCCATTCGTCGAACGGTTGATTACCCTGGCTCGTCGGGCACGAGGAGAGGGCGTGCAGGCCCTCGCCGCCCGGCAGCGCCTCACCACTTTGCTGGGCGACCGGGCGATCATACCGGCCGAGAATCAGGAAGAGTACGATCAGATGTCCGACGCAGCCCGACAACGGGTGCTTCGCTCGCGCAGCGGTCGTCGCCATCGTCTGGGGCAAGCCCGCGGCGGTGCGAAATTCACCGCCCTGTCGGTCATTCATCATTTGATCAACAACGTGGCGCCGCGTTTCGAGGACCGGCCAGGCGGTTACACCCGCGTTATCAAGGTCGGACGCACGTCCAAGGGCGACAACGCGCCGCTGGCAGTCCTTCAGTTGCTCGGCGAAGAGGAATCCCCGGGTAACGTCAGCCGACCGGAGAAGACCGCCCGCAAGCGTCGGACGGAGCGTCGCTACGTCGCCGCCGCTCGTGCGATCAAATCCCGCCGGTCCCAGCCCGCGGAGAATCGTCCCAGCACACCCGCGGATCAGCCCGATCCGTCCGAGTCCGCACCCGATGCCGCCACCGGTGAGGAACCCGGCAAGGACTAACGCTCCTTACGCATTCCTTCCGCGTCCCCGGCGACTGACGGCATTGAGATAAGGAGGGCATGCATTGCACAGCGATCCGAACTGCGTTTTCTGCAAGATCGTCGCGGGGGCGATCCCCGCGCTGCGCGTCTTTGAGGACGCCGATGTGCTGGCCTTTCTGGATGTCGGCCCGTTGTCGGAGGGGCATGCGCTCGCTATTCCGAAAGAGCACTTTCCCACCCTTGAGGACATGCCGGCCGATCGGTTCGCACTCGTCGCCAGCCGACTTCCCCGTATCGCGGATGCCGTGAGACGGGCAGTCGGCGCCCAGGGCTGCAATCTCCTGCTCAACGTCGGTCGTGAGGCAGGCCAGGAGGTGCCCCACCTGCACTGGCATATCATTCCCCGCGTCGCCGGCGACAAGCTCGGTTACCGCTGGAATGCCTCCACCTATCCGCCCGGGCGGGGAGAAGAGGTCCGCCAGGCGGTGAAGGACGCTTTGGAGGCCTGATCGCTTGACGCCGGCACTCGCAGGCCGCATCATGAGCGTGGTCGACCTCGATAGTGTGCTCGACATGGCATCGGTTTTGGAGGGCGCCAATCGGCCCGCTTGCGGGGCCAGTGCGGCTTGCCACATATGATGGATCGACTGCTTGCCAACGAATGGGCTGTCAACGGCTTCCTGGCCGCCTACCTGATCGTGCTGACCTTGGTCTGTATCTACGGTCTCCACAGATACCAGCTCGTCCACCTGTACTACAAGTACCGCCGTAACACTCCCAGCCCACGAGCCTGTTTCCGCGTTCTGCCTAGGGTGACCATCCAGTTGCCCATGTTCAACGAGCAGGCGGTGGCGCGTCGTATCATCGATGCGACCTGCCAAGTGGACTACCCTCGCGATCGCCTCGAGATTCAGGTGCTCGACGACTCGACCGACGAGTCGGTGGAGATCGCCCGCCGGGCGGTAGAGCACTGGCGAGAACAGGGATTCGACATCAAGTACATCCGTCGTCCCAATCGCGAAGGATTCAAGGCCGGCGCTCTGGCCAACGGGCTCGCCCAGGCGGCCGGCGAGTTCATACTCATCTTCGACGCAGACTTCCTTCCTCCGCCCCAGATCCTGCGAGAGACAATCCACTACTTCACGGAACCGCGGGTCGGCATGGTGCAGGCTCGTTGGGAGCATCTGAATCGGCAGCAGTCGCTGCTTACCAAGACGCAGGCCATCCTGCTCGATGGGCATTTCGTGATCGAGCACGCCGCCCGCAACCGCTCCGGGCGCTTCATGAGCTTCAACGGGACGGCCGGCTTGTGGCGGCGGACATGTATCGACGACGCCGGCGGCTGGCAACACGACACGCTTACCGAGGATCTCGACCTGTCCTACCGGGCCCAGATGAGAGGTTGGAAGTTCGTCTTTCTGCCCGACCTGACCAGCCCGGCCGAGTTGCCGCCGGACATGGACGGGTTCAAGCAACAGCAATACCGCTGGGCCAAGGGTGGCGCCCAGACCTGCCGCAAACTACTCCCGACCGTTCTCCGCTCGCGACTGCCCAAGCGGATCAAGCTCGAGGCCTTCTTCCACCTGACCTCCTGCACGGTTTATCCCTATGTGGTGCTGCTGACCCTGATGCTCTACCCAGTGGTCTATCTGAAAGTGCACCTGTTCGACGAGGGTTGGGCACGCTATGTCTTTGACGCGTCCGTGCTTCTCATGGCCACCTGTGGCGCGACCAGCTTCTACATCGCCAGCCAGCGGGCCCAGTTCAAAACCTGGGCCGACAGCATCAAGTACATCCCGTTTCTTATGTCCCTGGGCATAGGCATCTCGCTCAACAACGCCCGCGCGGTTCTGGCCGGCTTCTTCGGCAAGCCGGGAGAGTTCGTCCGCACACCCAAGTTTGGGGTCACCGGTCAAGACACTCACTGGAAACGCGATGTGCAAGCCAGCCGGAAGCGAAACGGAAGAATCCGGTTGCAGCCATTTGTCGAGCTGGCCATGGGGCTTTATCTGCTCGCATGTCTGCTGCTGTGTCTCAAGGATGGGAAGGTGACCGTCGGCGTGCCTTTCCTCTGCCTGTTCATGGTGGGATACCTCTACGTGCCGCTTACCACCTGGTTCGGCCACCGCCTGGGCCATCGGTCCGTCGAGGATCTCGCCGGCCGGCACGAACCCTCCGCTGTTCCCGCGCCGTTCCGAACCCGGACGCCCTGATGCCGCGGGCGAGGTTGTTCGCGGCGTATCTCCAGCGGCTCAAGAACACCGTTCCAGGAAGCTCGTTGCCGACGAATCGCTATCTCGCCGCCTTGCTGGCCGCTTGTCCCTTCTCCTCGTCCGGGTGATCTTCGGCCAGCCGGAAGTCAGAGTCCGTGAGGTGCACGTCGGTCCGCACGTCCCCATACCGATAACGGGCGTCAAGCTGCTCATTCTTCAGCCACAAATCTGTGCCCGCCGGCCAACCCGTCTCGGCATCCACGTAGAAATCCTGTTGCGTGTAGAGGTAGCCCGGCGTCGGTGGTCGCTGGATACGCAGATGGTGGACGGCTCGGTTGATTGGCTCAAGCTGCGACACGCCTTCGTACGCGATGGTCATCACGCCGGCAAGAGCGGGATCTTCAAACGGTGCAAGCGTCCGGGCGGCCACCTGGGCCAGGCCGAACGATGTGATCGGATTCTTCGCCTTGCCGATCGCCACCGGCAAATCGACGTCGATGATCCGAACCTGCGGCGGGAACGGAAACAACCCGTGCCGTTCACGGACGAGGACTTGGTTGTTATGCCGTCCGGCCACATACACCGACTCGAAGTACGGCATGGTCTCGTCGTCCCACTCGAATTTGACGCTGAACGGCTCCTTGCGGAAGGCCGCCCGGATCCGCTCCATCGCAACAAGTTTGGGGATGAAGCCCAGCCGTTCCTGGCGGTAGAAGGTCAGCCGGTATTGATCGAGAGCCGCGCACCGTTCCTTCAGATCACGCAGATAGGCCACCGGGTCGGCCTTGATCCGCTCGCCCTCGCGGGCCATGCGGGCTTCCGGCGACTCCACGCGTTCCGCGGCTCGGCCATCCTCGCCGCTGACGCAACCCCCGCAAGCTACCACACCCAACATGGACACGATGAAGACCCACTCCCGAGCTCTGCGTGACGTGGACCATCGCCGGCAACCCAAGGAATTGGCAACCGCCGATGAACGCCGATGAACGGCGATCAGAGCCGCGACCATGAGGGAGCGGTTCCTACCGGCAGCGAGCGGCTGCTTCTTCGTGGTCGCGGCCGCGAAAAGGCATCCCACATACCCCAGGAGAAGGGCGATGACGTGTGCGGCACAAAGAGGGTGTCCGGGAAAAAAGATGCGGTGCCGGGTTTCTGATCGGCGTTCATCGGCGTTCATCGGCGGTTCTGTACTCCTTGGGTCTCCGTCTGGGCCGCGCTACCATTCGGGCCTACCGTCGAGCCGGTTGGTCATTTCCGGGCGTCCCGCAGCTCGACCTGCCCTTGCCGGGCGTGGTCGATCGACGTGGCCAGGATCCGCGCCGCTTCCTGCGGCGCGTGGAAGCCCATCGAGTTCTCTGCCTCAGTGAAATCCAGCAGGAACTGCGCGTGACGCTGACGATCCCTGGCTCCCGCAAGCTGTTCGTCCGTC
Organism: Phycisphaerae bacterium; assembly: GCA_012729395.1. Lineage (GTDB taxonomy): Bacteria > Planctomycetota > Phycisphaerae > UBA1845 > PWPN01 > JAAYDF01. The sequence continues at coordinate 26,573 of JAAYDF010000197.1, read as the reverse complement.
GCGCCCGCTTCGCGCGCGGCTTTGAGATCATCGATCAGTGCCACCAGTGCGTTCATGGCCCGGTCACGCAAATGGTACGTTCGCTCCTGGATCGTCTCCGCTCGGGCCAGCAGTTCCGCCTCCGGCACCTTGTGGCAGGTCTGGCAGGCGTTGTTGATGTTCAGCAGCGGGCTGCGCACATGATGATCGCTGATCTTCATCGCGCCGACCCGCATATAGGGCATATGGCAGTCGGCGCACGCCACGCCCGCACGCGAGTGGATGCCCTGATTCCACAGCTCAAACTCGGGATGCTGCGCTTTGATCACCGGTGCGCCTGTCTCCGCATGCGTCCAGTCCGTGAACTCAATCTCGTCATAGTACGTCAGCATCTCGTCGGCCTTGATCCCCTTCGCCCAAGGGTACGTCAGCCGTTTCTCCGGCCCCTTGAAGTAGTATTCCACGTGGCATTGAGCGCACACGAAGCTCCGCATCTCCTGCCGCGTCGCCATCGTATGCACGTCGTAGTCCGCCACGCCTTGAGAGGCCTTGTACGCCTTGATGCCCTCGATGAAGCCGGGGCGAGTGATTCGCAGTTGCAGCGTTTCTGGGTCGTGGCAGTCGACGCAGGTAATCGGGTGCGTGACCAGCTTGCGGGCTTCGGCGAACGGCATGGGGTTCATCTTCGCGAAACCCTTGAACAGATCGCCTTCACCAAGCTTGACATAAGGAATGTAGACCGACGCGTGGCAGTGCAGGCACGTGCCCGGCTGCTGAGCGGCCTGCTGCCGTTCGGTGAAGGTCTGGTCTTCAAGCATGTAAGCGTGCCCGCGGTCCTCGCGGAAATCCGTCGCGAAGGCGTAACCCGCCCACATCGTCTTCAGCCGCGGATCCTCCTCGAGCCGCGATTGAGCCAGCACAGAGCGCGGGTCCGCATCCGTCGGCGTACGCGGCAGAGCTTCGCTGCCTCCAAACCGCGTACGCTTCATGTCGACCGTTCGCCGGTACAAGTCATATTGGATCGGGAAGTTCTTGCCCCAGACGGCGGGATCCTGCGTCTCGTCGGTCAGCTCCACCACGCGAAAGAACGGGTTCCTCGCGTCTTGTTTGTGCTCGAAGATATTGACCAGAACGGCCGTGACCCCGATGGTCAACACACACGCGATCACCGCCGTCATCACAACCCAGCGAAGAGGGCTGCGACTGCCGACCGGAGAAGCGGGGTTCGAACTGTTAGCGCTCATGGTGACTTCCTCCCGTTCAATATCGTCAATCGCATGCGGCCGGCCGCCGCTCCGTGAGTCAGTGCATGTGGCCGACAGCAGGGTGACAGCGGATACACGACAACGGCTCCGATGTGTGCGGGCCGTGGTCGATCATCTGCACAATGTCCTGATGGCAATTCCGGCAAGCTCCCTCAATGATGCGCTCATTGAACGCGGTCACCTGGATGGGTTCATGGAACCTGCCCGTTGTGAACGCCCATGAATGATTGAAGCCGTTGATGCCCTTGCTCACGTACTTGCCCACGAACGTATGCGGAGCATGGCAATCATTGCATACCGCGACCGCCCGATGACTCGAGTGCGACCATGCATCGTAATGGCCCTGCATCACGTGGCAGTTGGCGCAAGCCGTCGGGTCATTGGTCAGATACGAGGTGCCCCGGGCGTACACGAAAGTGTATATCGACAGCCCGGCCGCCAACCCCATGAGCGTGCCCAGAATCACACCGGCCGTTTTCACGTGTGCCATTCTACCTGCTCAGTAGAACCACGTCACCGTTCGGTGATGCCGCAAAGTCACCGCGGGATCGTGTGAGTGGTCCCATAGGTACTCGTCGACCAGCCACGCAGGGAAGGGGGCGCCCCGTTGGCGAGACACGGTCTCGGCCATCAGCTCGACTGCCCAGATGCTGCACGCTCGCAGCTCAATCTCCTCTTCGCTCGAGGCCGGAATCAACTGCTCGCCCTCGATGCGATCCGCGAAGTCCGAATCAAGCCGCAGGATTCCCAGATGCCGCAACATCTGCGGAATGCGGTAGTCCGCAAAGGCGGTCAGGGACTCGATGCCGCTGAGCGTCGGGCCGTTGTTTTCCTTCCATGCCGCCGCAAGATCGGACGCGAAAATCTGGGCCCGCTTCAAGATGGGTACCGATTGCCCGCGGTAGGAAGCGATGTCCCGAAACCCTTCGAAGGAACGACAGGTCAGCGCGGCGATGCGGGCCGCGTCGAAGTCGGCGGCCTCCACGAGGTTCATGGCCTCGCCATCGTAAAGCCCTATCAGCACGCGGCCGGTTTCCTGCATCAGCCGGACGCGGTCCTCGAACATGGGAATCCGCCCATGGCCCGCGAAGAGTTCCTCGAGCTCCGCCGGCTGAGCGGCCGCCCAACGCCGCGCCGTCAGCCAGGCCGGCTCGCGAGCGATCGCTCGTCTGAGGGCCGCCACCAAGGCCGGGTATCGCTGCCACCGGCGACCTTGGTACTCAACGGACCACAATTCGCCCTCGCTTGCCCAGAAGCAGAAGTTGAGGCAATCGACCAGCAGAACCCAACGGGCCGTGTCGCGCGGTGAGCCCTGGAACCGCAACTCCGCCGGACGAGGGGCGGGGCGAATGGACACCGGATCCACCGCCGCCGCCCACTGAGTGATCGCTTCCTGGTCGACACGCACCCACTTGGCCGCTTCGCTCACGCGTCGTGCCGCACCGCGAACGTCGTAGGGCGTGCAATCTTGAGCCTTGGTCATGGGTCTCCTGCCACTCGCTGCCTCGCGCGATACATGCCCCTCACGGCCAGACACGATATCAGAAAACCGCCGCCAAAGCACGGTCCCCGAGCGCCCCGCCACTCAGCACTCAGTACTCAGTACTCAGATCTCGCGTCCCACCGCCGCCGCCACCGCTTTGATCTCCTGCATCAGCTGGGCGAAGGTCTCGCATGTGATCGACTGCCCGCCGTCGGTCATGGCGTGCTCGGGGTCGCGGTGCACCTCGATCAGCAAACCGTCCGCCCCGGCCGCCACCGCCGCTTTGCACATGGCCGGTACCATGTACGCCCGCCCGGTGCCCTGCGAGGGGTCCACGACGATCGGCAGATGCGATTCCCGTTTCACCGCCGGCACGATCGCCAGGGCCAACGTGTTGCGGACGTACTGCTCGTGCGTGCGGATACCCCGCTCGCAGAGGATCACCTTCCCGTTGCCCGCGTTGATGATGTACTCGGCCGCGAGCAGGAACTCATCCAGCGTCGCGCTCCAGCCTCGCTTGAGCAGGATCGGCTTGTCCGTCTTGCCCACCGCACACAGCAGGTTGAAATTGTGCATGTTGCGCGTGCCGATCTGCAGCACGTCGGCGTACCGGCACACAACGTCCACCTGGTCGATGCTCATGATCTCCGTGACCAGCGCCAGCCCCGTCTGCTCGCGAGCCTCAGCCAGGATTTCCAGACCGCGTTCACCCAGCCCCTGGAACTGATACGGGCTTGTTCGTGGCTTGAACGCTCCACCTCGCAACGCGGTCGCGCCCGCTTCCTTCACCGCGTGGGCCACGTCCAGAAGCATCCCGCGATCCTCGACGCTGCAAGGCCCGGCGATCACCGCGATCTTCTTGCCGCCGGCGACGCAGCCCAGCGATCCGCCCAGCCCAATGGCCGTCGACTCCGCCTTGGCTTGGCGACTGGCGATCTTGTAAGGCGCAAGGATCGGCACGACGCGATCCACGCCCGCACAGCTTTCCAGCATGCTCCGGTCTTTGAAGCGGTCGTCACCGATCACCGCGACCACCGTGCGTTCCGTCCCCACGATCACATGGTCCGCGAGGCTCATCTCCCGAACCAGGCGAACCACATGGTCCACCTGCTGTTGTGTACACCCTTGCTGCATGACGACAATCATGGCTTGTGCTCCGTTGTGCTGCTCGCCCGTATGGGGCGAAGACCTTTGGGCTCGATGAACTTGTAGAACTTCCTGGAGATCCCGATGGGCGGATGCCGCCGGTCCCCTATCCGGGCAGGACCGACGGCCGGCTAAAGGTGAACGCGCAACGGCCGCCCTGCAACCAACGGTCGCCTTGTGCAGAGACATGACTGAGGAGATTATGCCGCATGATTCATGCTGCCCAACGCCAACCAGACTCCTCGTCCTGTTCGTCCGCGGTCCGCGAACCGCGCAACAGACCGAGCACGCGCTCGGCTCGCATGGTTGCCCTCCGCAGGCCGGCCGTCAACTCCGCCGTCAGCTCGGCCAGACGGGCTTCCACGGGGCGAGGACATTCAACTGGTTGACGCATCATGGTCAGCTTCCTCCAATCACTTCCCGGCCGCCCAGGTACGGACGAAGTGCCGCCGGGATACGTATCGTGCCGTCCGCGTTCTGGTGGTTCTCCACCAGGGCAATCAGTACACGCGGGCTGGCAATGACGGTGTTGTTCAGCGTATGACAGTAGTGCAGGTTGCGGTCCCGGTCGCGAAATCGCAACTTCAACCGGCGGGCCTGGTACTCGTAGAACCGCGAGGCCGAGTGCGTCTCGCCATACCCGCCGCGAGAAGGCATCCACGTCTCAATGTCGAATTTCTGTACCTGCCCCTGTCCCAAGTCGCCCGTGCACACATTCACCACCCGGTAGGGCAACTCCAGACGCCGCAGAACCTCCTCCGCGTTGCCCAGGATCTCCGCGTGGTGGGCGATCGAGGTCTGCTCGTCGTTCCGGCAGATGACCACCTGCTCCACCTTCTCGAACAGATGAATGCGGTACAAACCGTATGTGTCTTTGCCCGCCGCCCCCGCCTCGCGGCGAAAACACGTGCTCAGTGCAAAATACTTCTTCGGCAGCTCATCCTCGCCGAGAATCTCATCGCAGTGATACGCGGTCAGCGGAACCTCGGCGGTCCCCACCAGACTCAGCCCGTCACGCTCGCAGCGGTACGCCTGCTCCTCGCCGCCGGGAAAGTAGCCCGTGCCGACCATCATCGCGTCCCGCACCAGCACCGGCACGCCAAGCTGCGTGTACCCACGCTCCACCATCAGATCCACGGCCAGCTGCAGCACCGCTCGGTGCAACGCTACACCGTCCCCACGGAGCACGTAGTTCCGAGTGCCCGCCAGCTTCACGCCCCGTTCCACATCCAGCATTCCCAACTCAGTCATGAGCGCGACATGGTCCCGAGGCTCGAACGCGAACTGAGGAACCTCACCCACCCTGCGCTGCTCGACGTTTTGTGTGTCGTCTTCGCCGAGCGGAACTTCGTCGGCCGGAGGCTGCGGAACCGTCAACAGCAGGGCCTCGAACCGCTCGTTCACCTCACGCAGCTCGCCCTCCAGATCCTTGGCCCGGGCCTTCATCGCCGCGACCTGTTCGACCAGTTTCTGCCCCTCAGCCTGAAGCTCGTCCGCGGTCCGGCCACCGGCCAGCGCCTGCTGATACCACTTGCTCTTCGGGTTCTTGTACAACGCGATCTGACCGCTGATCTCGTTCTGCTTGTGACGCAACTCGTCGAACTCAACCTGCAACGAGCGACGACGGTCGTCCACCGCGCACAGACCGTCAATGTCGCACACCATCCGCTTGTTCCGCGCCGCCTGCTTGAAGCGTTCCGGATCCTGGCGAATCAACTTGATGTCGATCATGAGCGATACATCCTCCCGACAACAAAAAAACCCCGAACGCCACATCTGTGCGTCTCGGGGCATTGAACACCATATCCGGTCGGCTGGCTTCAGGCCCGAAGACGCGGTCTCCGGCTAAACCAAAAGTACCCAAACCAGCCACGGGCAAAACCGCGTTCTCGCGGCCCGCCGTTCTTCGTGGACACAAATACGTTCGACGTGACTCTCATGACGCTACGCCGCCTGCACACGGGCCGAAATCCTTCAAACGCGCCCGGCAGGACTCGAACCTACAACCCTCTGGTCCGAAGCCAGATGCTCTGTCCAATTGAGCTACGGGCGCTGCTGCGCGAGCGGCCCGCGCCGCTCTCCGAATCTCGTTCGTCCCCCGTCCTTCTCGCCAAAACTCTCTCAAGTCCCCGTGAACGGCAACAGGGCCAGGAACCGCGCTCGCTTGATCGCCCGTCGAATGTCACGCTGCTCGCGGGCGTTCGTGCCACCTCGCTTGCGCGACATCATCTTGCTGCTCGCGGTCAGAAACTTCCGAAGCAACTCGACCTCTTTGTAGTCGACGATCGGACCTTTCCAATCCGCACCCGCACGCTCCGGAAAACGAGTCCGGTTCGGCTTCGCCCGACGTTGGCGGGCTCCCTGGTTCGCCATCTGCTTACCCATTCGCGGCCTTCTCCTGTATCTCTTGCATGACCCGGTTAAATGCGGCTTCGTCGACGACCTCGGACTCATCGATCAACATGATCGGAATCTCGTCGCGGATCGGATATCGACGCCGTGTTCCCGCGTCCGTGCTGTACAACCAGTCGCCCACCTGCACCAGCGGAGCATGCGTCTCCGGGCAAACCAGGATCTTCAGCAACTCAGGATCCAGTGTCGTAGCCATGTCCACGGACCGTCCTTGTCGTCGAGCCGGCAGACTGCCAACTGCCAGTCCGCCTCGGTACGGAACAGCCTTCCCTCGCTGCGGCAACACGTCAACCGTGCCGCCCGCACGCAACCTCGGCTCCATAAAGAACCACCGGTCAGGTTCCCTGCGGATGCGACCGGTAGCCCTGTAACATACCGGCAACACAGCACGAAAGCAAGCAACACGCCCACTACGCCTCGCCCGTGAGCCCTGGCGATTCTGCCACCGCCCCGACCTCCGCCGCACCGGCGAGACGCCCACCGCGGGGGGCAGTCCGGTGCCCCGTAGCGGCCGCCCCCCGACTTCGGCGAGCTCAGCCGAGCCGTGGTGGCCCGGCCCTGTAGCGGCCGCCCCCCGTGGCGGCCGGGCCCGCGACCTGGAGTCATCCCCGCTTCTGGTTCGCATCCCGACAAACCAAACGATCCAACCGGCCTCGTGGCCGGCTGGATCGCTGGCGATTCCGTCCCCGTGTTCCGCCTGCTGTTGAATGGTCTCCGCACGATTCGCCGAGAGCATCAACCCCATGCGGGAGACGCGGTGCACTGATGAACTCGCAACCTCTGCTGCGGCATTATGTTACGCTCACCCGCGGACTTTGGCGTAACGCTCCGCCACGACATCCCAGTTCACCACGCTCCACCACGCATCCACGTACTCCGGCCGGCGGTTCTGGTACTTCAGGTAGTACGCGTGCTCCCAGACGTCCAGACCCAGAATCGGTTGGGCGACGCAGTCCACAAGGCCCGCCATGAGCGGGTTGTCCTGATTGGGGGTCGAACAGACACCCAGCTTGCCGTTGGACCCCACGCACAACCAGGCCCACCCGGAGCCGAACCGGCCCACCGCGGCCTTGTTGAAGACGTCCTTGAACGCCTCGATACTCCCCAAATCGCTCTTGATCGCAGCTGCCAACGGACCTTTCGGCTCCCCGCCGGCTTTGCCTGCCGGGGCCATGCTCTGCCAGAAAAGGGCATGATTATAGTGCCCGCCGCCGTTGTTTCGCACGGCAGTCTTGACATCCGCCGGCAGGCTGTTGACGCCCGCCATGAGCTCCTCGATCGTCTTGGCGGCCAATTCCGGGTGGTTTTCGAGGGCTTTGTTGAGGTTCGTGACGTAGCCGTTGTGATGCTTGCCATGGTGAATCCGCATCGTTTGCTCGTCGATGTACGGCTCCAAGGCGTTGAACTCATACGGCAGGTCCGGCAGTGTGAACGGCATCTTGGATTCTCCTTTTCCTTGTTGACTACCTGAAGACTGTTGTCTTTGACCTTGCTTGGCGGGCTCCGCAGCCTCGAGACGAGATGTGGCCGCCCATATGGCCGGAGTGATCGCTCCGCCGAGCGTCCCAAAACCGAGGCGTCGCAGAAACTCTCGTCTGGCCAATCCCTGGTTCATGGTTTTCCTTTCCCTGTACGCTGCATGCAGCGCATATCGTACCAATCTGGTACTATTATAGCTTGGCATTTCGGGCTGACCAATCAGAGGCGGGGAATGTCGGGCGTCGCGCGCCAACCGGCTCAAGCGGCACTGAATTGCCGTAGTTGGCCTCGGCGGTACGGGTGGGCTTGGGCAGTTCTGGTTCGGTTAGGCCTGGGTGGCGCTGGCGAATCGCTTGGCGACCGCAGCCCAGTTCACGACATTCCACCAGGCGTCGAGGTACTCCGCCCGGCGGTTCTGGTACTTGAGGTAGTAGGCGTGCTCCCAGACGTCGACGACGAGGAGCTGCTTGGCGGCGGTGTCGGTCTTCCCGGCCAGCAAGGGGTTGCTCTCGTTGGAGGTGGAGCAGACGGCCAGTTTGCCGTCGGTGCCGACGTAGAGCCAAGCCCATCCGGAGCCGAAGCAGGTCGCGGCGGTCTTGGCGAAGATTTCCTTGAACTTGGCGAAGCTGCCGAACGCGGCGGTGATAGCGGCTTCGAGGGGGGCTGGGGGTTCGGCGCCGGCGTCGGCGGCAGGGGCCATGCTCAGCCAGTACAGACTGTGGTTGTAATGCTGGCCGCCGTTGTTGCGGACGGCGGTGCGGATGCTTTCCGGCAGATTGGCGGCTTGGCCCATGAGTTGCTCGATGGTCACGTTCGCCAGGTTGGGCTCGCTTTCCAGGGCCGCGTTGAGGTTGTTGACGTAGGTGTTGTGGTGCTTGCCGTGGTGGATTCGCAGGGTGAGTTCGTCGACGTACGGCTCAAGGGCGTCGTAGGCGTAGGGCAGTTCGGGCAGTGTGTGGGCCATGGGGGTCTCCTTTCGGGTCGTACGCGGGCGCGATTGCTAGCCGGGATTGTAACGGCGACGCGTTAGGCTGGCTACTCCGCGGCCCAGGGGAAGCGGTGCTTGAAGTGCCGGTAGTAGAGTCCGATGGCTCGCATGGCGAGGGTGTATGTGACGGCCGACCAGAGGGCGCTGGCGATGCTGAAACCGATCGCGGCGCGGACGTTACCGGTCAGCGCCGGTAGGTTGCGTTCAATGACCCACTCCGCGCCCCTGGGTATGAGCAGAAAGACCCAGAGCAGCAGGTAAGCCAAGGGAGCGGCCAGGGCGGTGCGGATGACGGTGTGTGGCCACAGCCCGCGGATGCTGCTCGCGATGGCGACAATCAGCACGATGGCGGGCCAGAAGAACACACCGGTTATGATCAGAGTCTTGTAGGTCGTCGAAGACACCTCTTGGCCGTAGATGAGGCTGCCGATCCAGACAACCAGCGCTGGGGACATCGCAAGCAGCGCAGTGCCCAGCATCTGGAACAGGGGTATCAAGATATCATCGAGCAGGCTCGTGACTCTCATACTTGGCAGGTCGTCCTCTCCGCCGGCCGTTTCCGTGATGACCGACAGGTAATAGGCGCAGAGGTATCCGCCCAGGATGACCCTTCCTATGAACCCGAGCAGAAGACCGTAGCCCATCAGGCCCATCCAGATATGCAGGAAAGCGATGATCAGCAGGGTCACGAGGTTGCCGGGTTCGAGCATCAGGGCGAAGGAGCCCAGCAAGTCGCGCATGAAGCGTTTGCCGGCCGGGTCGCGGACGGCGAAGTCCGTGGGCTCATCGTCGAAGGAGTTGCCAGGCGTTCGACCGCGGCGTCCACGTCTCGGTGCCGACGAGTCGCCCATGGCAGCCGTCGCTTCGTAGCAGTCGCCCCCCGTGGCGACTTGGCGCCTGTAGCGGTCGCCCCCTGTGGCGACCGGGCGCCCGTAGCGGTCGCCCCCTGTGGCGACCGGGTGCCTGTAGCGGTCGCTCCCCGTGGCGACCGGCGGTGCGGTGCGAGTGGCTCGGGGGGCATCGTTCTCGGCCTGGGCGAACTCCTCCAACCAAGCATAAGCTTCCTGCGTTCTCCGGCATCCGCGTTGGCTGGGCGCGGGTTCGAGAGGAATGGGGGGCGGCTCCGCGTTGCCGAGCACGGTGAAAACAGCTCCGCACTTGCGGCAGCGGGCCTGCCGGCCGATGGCCGATTCCGGAAAGCGATACTCTCGTCCGCAGGGGCATCGGGCTGTGATGGTCATCGTAACTCCCTATCAGATAGCGGTCCTGCCACCAAGCCGACCCTATCCGGTTGAGAGAGGCGAGGCGATTATAATGATTCTCCATTTCTCAACAACCGCCTCGCGAGTCGGTGGGCAGGGGCCGGTTTGGGGTGGCAATCTGGTGCGGATACAATGGCCGAAAGGCCTGGGTTGCATGCTGCCGAGCCCGTTTGATCGGGAAAGGCGGTGGGCATGCGAGGCTCGATTGCAGGCGAGGACTTGGGTGTGTCGCGAGGGCGTTCAGCGGGGGCATGGAATGACAAAAAGTGTGCTGCTGCTCATCGTTGCCGGGCTGGTGTTGGTGGTTGCGGCGAGTGTTGTTTCGATTGCTGTCTACCGGGGCAAGTTTCAGTCCAGTGGTCTGGCCATGACAGAAAACGCAATCATGGTGATTGTGCCGTACAAACATGCGGGCACGTGGGTTTTCGACGATGAACGCACAGGCCTCTCCAGGGAGCCGTTCGTGGCCGGTGTCCCGGAGATGATCGACGCGCTGACCAAGGATATCCCGGATGCGGAGAAGGGCTTCAGACTGACGTTTTCGGCGACCCTCTTCCCCGGCTTCGACACGATGCTTGTGTGGCGGAGATTCGATGGCACCGGCAACTGGTATTACTGTGAGCTGACGCAGACCGAGGGCTGGCTTTGCCCCGCATTGCTTCGCTACTACAGTCAGCCGCCCAAGCAGATCTACGTCAAGGCCGAGGCCCAGTGAGCGGAATCGATGCTCTTCGCTCCAGCGGATTCGCGGCCATGCCGATGGCTGGTTTGAAGGAGCTGTGGAACCCGCAATCTGCGGGAACGCTTGGGAGGGTGATTGCGGGTGATGCACCCGTTGACGGATGGCCGCGGGTCGTGGGCACATCTCGCCCGGCGAAGAGCGCCGGGATAAACCCGGCGGCTCGCTTGGGGCGGGGCAGTCAAATCAGGCGATTGCCGGCAGCTCGTAGCCTTTCCGGCGGGGGCGGTCGAGGTAGGTATTGGCCTCATCGTCGCCGATGAAGGTTTCCTTCTGCGGATCCCACTTGAGTCTGCGGTTGAGCCAGCGGGCGATGTTGCCCAAGTGGCAGACGGTGGCGCTACGGTGGCCGATCTCGACATCCGCCACGCAGCGTTCGCGCGAGCTGATGCAATCAAGCCAGTTGGCCATGTGGTGATCGCTCTTATGGAGGCGGAGGTCGCTGTCCTTGATGGGCTCGGCGGCAATCTCGGGCGGATCGGAGCTGACGCGGGCACGGTCGATGGTGATGGTGCCTTTGTCGCCGATGAAGATGGCTCCACCGCCGGGGCCGTTGTCGAGCTTGAGGACCGTGCCGTCGGCATAACGGTAGAAGATCATCGGCCGCTTGCACCGGGCGTCACCCTGGCCGCGTGGGGCCGAGGCGGTGAAGGTCGGTGGGTCGAACTTGTCGCCCTCGACCCAGACTTCGACGGGGCCGGACTCGTCCATGCCGAGTGCCCATTGGACTTGGTCAAGCCCGTGACTGCCCCAGCCGGTCATCTCGCCGCCGCCGAACGGGCGGAAGGACAGCCACCCGGGGTTGGCCCGCGGGGCGTACAGGTCGTTGTTGAACGCGAGTGGCTCGACGGGCCCGCACCATACGTCCCAGTCGAGGCCGGCGGGGATCGGTTGAGCGGGCAGTTGGCATTCCCACGGGCTGGGGTAGTTGGCGCCGATGACGGTGTGGACTTTGCCGATGCGGCCGTTGCGGATCAGTTCGCAGCCCAAGCGGTTGGCGGCCATGGAGCGTTGCTGGCTGCCGGTCTGGAAGACGCGCTGGTACCTGCGGACGGCGTTGACCAAGGCACGACCTTCGGCGATGGTCAGGGTCAGGCACTTCTCCGCGTAAATGTCCTTGCCGGCTTGGGCGGCATGGATGCAGCACAGGGCTCGCCAGTGGTCCGGCGTGGCGACGATCACGGCGTCGACCTCGTTGAGTTCGAGCAGTTTGCGGTAGTCCTGGAAGGCTTTGGCTGCGAACCTGTCCGCGCAGCTCTGGGCTCTGGGCAGGTTAACGTCCGCGGTGGCCACGATACGTCCTTGTTTTGGCAGTTGCCGCAGCAGATCGTTTCCTTGCCGGCCGGGGCCGATGATGCCGATGCCGATCTCTTCGTTGGCTGCGAGTTGGCTGGGAGCACCGAGCAGCCGGCTGCCCAGGGAACCCGATGCGGCCGCGGAGGCGGCGATGACCGAGCCACGCTTCAACAAGTCGCGACGTGACAACCGTTGTACAGTGCCCATGTGGCCTTCCCTTCGGCAGATAGGACTTTCTGGAAGCATGCGAATCAGCCAACAGCCCGGCTGTACGTCCCTCCCCCTGTGGACAGCACGGGGATGGCAACGCCGTGTGATTATAACGTCTCGGGTGTTAAGTCGCAGCAGCTTGCGGGCGAGCAGTCAATCCCGGGGTGCATCTACCGAACCGTGGCGGCCGGCGGGGTTGGCACGCGCCGTCGTGTGCCACTGCTGTGTCAACATCGCCTCTCCCCGGAACAACACCGCTCACAGAGCAGTACCACACGGATGAGGCCTGCCCCTAGAGCGATTCACGCCCCATCGTAGCGGTCGCCCCCCGACTTCGGCGAGCTCGACCGAGCCGTGGCGACCGGCGTATTCCTTGCGAGTTCGCGGGCCACCAGGGGTGGCGGCCGCTATGCCATTGCGTGAAATGCTCTAAACAAAAGATGCACCCTCAATCCCCGAAGCAGGTGCCGACGGCTCGTGCGGCGGCGATGAGGGGGTCGTCCGGGGGGACGAGTCTTTGTTGGCCGGCCACAGCTTCGATGGGCACGCTGGTGATGCGAGACTGCTGCATGACCACCAGGCGGTTGAATTGGCCGTCGAGGATGAGCTGGAGGGCCTGGTGCCCGAAGGTCGTGCCGAGAATGCGGTCGGCGGGGACGGGGCTTCCGCCGCGTTGCACGTGGCCGAGGATGGTGGCCCGGCACTCCAGGCTGGTGCGTTCGGTGATTTGCCGGGTGAGCACCTGGCTGATACCGCCGAGGCGGATGGGGTCGGGGCTGTCTTTGACGATCTGCTCGACGACTTGTTGCCCGCCCTTGGGCATGGCTCCTTCGGACACGGCGATGATGGTGAAGGATTTGCCCCGCGTGCTGCGTTGCTCGCAGTGGCGGCAGACGGAATCGATCTCGTAGGGGATCTCGGGGATGAGGATGACGTCGCTGCCGCTGGCCAGGCCGCTGTGGAGGGTGAGCCAGCCCGCGTTTCGGCCCATGACTTCGACGATCATGACGCGGTGGTGGCTGGAGGCGGTGGTGTGGATTCGGTCGAGAGCGTCGGTGGCGGTGTTGATCGCGGTCTGGAATCCGAAGGTGATCTCGGTGTGCATGAGATCGTTGTCGATGGTTTTTGGCACGCCGACGCAGCGCACGCCACGTTTGACGAGGTCGGCGGCGCCGGTCATGGTTCCGTCTCCACCGATGCAGACGATGGCGTCGAGGCGGCGTTCAGCGACGTGTTCGAGGACGCGGTTGGTGACATCCTCGAAGATCGGGGAGCCGTCCGGCGAGGTGGCGACGGCGAAGCGTGCGGGGTTGGCCCGGTTGCTGGTGCCGAGGATGGTACCGCCGCGGGTCAGGATGTTGGAGACGTCGTTGGGTTCGAGGCGGTGCATGCGGTTGCGGATCAGGCCGAGGAAGCCGTCCTCGATGCCCATGACCTCGAGGTCGTGTTGGTAGATGGCGGTTTTGGTGACCGCGCGGATGACGGCATTGAGTCCGGGGCAGTCTCCTCCGCCGGTCAATACGCCGATGCGCCGAATGCTGTCCTTGCTCACGAGGTCATCCTCCAAGTGTCGGTCGGGGAACTCACCACAGCGGCGTGGTGCCGAGTAGGTGTTCAACGCCCTTCGTGGATCCTACCTTGTCCGCGTTAGGCCCGGCATTCATGCCGGGTAATCGGGCTTCCCCTGTCGCATCGCCCAGCCCGCTTCAGCGGGCTTCTCGACGTGTGGGTTGACCCGATCGCCACACCCGCTCGCCCCCATGGCTCAAGCCACCCATCGGGAACCCTGGTGAATCGGGCTCACGCATTCTTTCAGCACGCTTTGAGAACCCGGCGTGAACGCCGGGCCTAGCGCGTGCTCCGCGGGACGCGAAACACATACGGCACCGACGGTGTCCAGCCTTTACGTCCGTCGCTGTTTGGGGAGGTATACCCTCGGTGCGGGAATGCCGCAAGCCGGAGCGTGATGGTTCGGGGCGACCGCTACGATGAGTCGTGAAGCGACTAACCGGTTTCGTCTTCCGCGAGGTTGTGCTCCATGATGATGAGGTTGGTGCTGTTGTCGGAGTCCCAGCGGATGCCGACGATGTCGTAGCCTTGGCGGATGGCGAGGCGGAGCATGGGGCGTTGCCGGTTGAAGCACTCGAAGCGGACGGTGTGGTAGTCGTTGTCGGCGGCCCATGCACTGATGGCCTCCATGAGTTGGGAGGCGATGCCGGCCCGTCGATAGGCCGACCGCACGCCGATCAGCCAGCAGTAGAAGGTACCGGGCTTGTTCTCGTACCCGATGGCGAAGCCGACGGGCTGACGCTCCACGTGTGCGACCAACAGAAGGGGGTTTCGCCGTCCCTTGAGCCGCCGCTCGAAGAAGCTCAGATCCCGCCCCGGGCGGAAGACCTCGTTGTACAGGTCGTTGATGAGTGGGAGTTCGCCCATCCCGACGGGTGTGATATCCGCATTGGCCATCGGCGGCGTCCTCCGAAACACGTCGTCCCGATCATGGTACTCAGCCGGGCTGGGGCAGCGGGTCCGAGCCCAAGCGTGGCTCCGGCGGTGGTTCGGATTTCACCGGCCGAGCGACCGGCGGTGCCGTACCAGCTTGGTCAGCGTCCAGCAGGTCGCTGAGCGTCGGCCGGCGCAACGTCTCGCCGCGGATCAGGGCATGCACCTCGGAGGCGTCAAGAGTTTCATACTTGAGCAGGGCCTGGGCGATCGCTTCGAGTTTGTCGCGGTTCTGCTCGACGAGTTGCATGGTCTCCGCGTAGGCCTCGTCGATCAGCTTGTGGATCTCCTCGTCGATCAACTGGGCCGTCTGCGGCGAATGGTCCCGCCCGCCGGGCAGATCAAACCACTTGCTCGACTTGTCCGCGTCGTCGCCGTAGTAGATGAAACCGATCTTCGGGCTCATGCCCCACTCGACGACCATGCGGCGGGCCATTTCCGTCGCCTGGCGAATGTCCGCGGCGGCGCCGGAGTTGACCTCACCGCAGATCATCTCTTCGGCGACCCGGCCGGCGCAGAGGATCCGCAGCATGGCCCGGATGTAGCGCTGCCCGTAGGTGGTCCGGTCCTTCTCGGGCAGCGAGAACGACGCTCCGCCGTAGGGGCCGCGCGGGATGATGCTCACCTTGTGCAGCGGGTCGGCGTCGGGCAGCAGGCACTGGACGAGGGCGTGACCGGCCTCGTGGTACGCGGTGGCGACGCGCTCGCGCTCGTCGACGACGCGGCTCTTCTTGGCCCGGCCCCAGCGGACCTTGTCGCGGGCCTCCTCGAGGTCGGTCATCTCGACGTAGTCCTTGTTGGCCATGGTGGCCAGCAGAGCCGCCTCGTTAATGATGGCCGCGAGATCGGCTCCGCTGAACATCGGGGTGCCACGGGCCAAGCGGTGCAGGTCGACGTCCGGCCCGAGCTTGATCTTGCGGGCGTGGACCTTGAGGATCTCGAGCCTGCCTTTGACATCGGGCAGCGGCACGTAAACCTGGCGGTCGAACCGGCCGGGACGCACCAGGGCGGGGTCGAGCACGTCGGCCCGGTTGGTCGCCGCGATCACGATGACCTGATCGGAGGTCTCGAAGCCGTCCATCTCGACGAGGATGGCGTTGAGCGTCTGCTCGCGCTCGTCGTGCCCGCCGCTGCTGAAGCCCGCGCCGCGCCGTCGTCCGACGGCGTCGATCTCGTCCAGGAAGATGATGCAGGGCGAGTTGTCCTTGGCCTGCTTGAACAGGTCGCGGACGCGGGAGGCGCCGACGCCGACGAACATCTCGACGAAATCACTGCCGGAGATGCTGAAGAAGGGCACCTCGGCCTCGCCGGCGATGGCTTTGGCCAGCAGGGTCTTGCCGCAGCCCGGGTCGCCGACCAGCAGCACGCCGCGGGGGATTCGTCCACCGAGCCGTTGGAAGCGCTTGGGATTCTTGAGGAACTCGATGAGCTCCGTGCACTCGTCCTTGGCCTCCTCGATGCCGGCCACGTCGCTGAAGGTGACGTGGGTGTGTTCCTTGGAGGTGACGCGGTGCTTGCTGCGCCCGAAGTTGCCGAGCATGCCACCCGGTCCACCGCCCACGCCGCGGAACTGACGGAAGACAAAGAACCAGATGAAGGCGATAATCAAGAGCCAGGGCACAAAGGTCAGCAGCAGGTGGATCACCAAGCTGTTGCTGCGAGTGAGTTCGACCTGGGCGCCGTACTTCGTGAGTTCTTGAGCCAGCTCCAGCAGATCGGTGTTGCCGGGAATAATGCCGACCTCGAACTCCTTGGGTTGCCCCTGACCGCGGACCTCGGCCAGTTCACCGGTGATCTTGTCTTCCTTGATGACCACAGAGCGGATGTTGCCGCTGCGCATCTCCATGAGGAACTGGTCGTAGCGGAGAATCTGCTGCTCCGGGTAGCCCTGCATGACCACCATGACCAGGGTGAGGGAGATGAGAATGAAAACCACCCAACCGAAGACCCCGCGTGACATGCGCAGGGGTGGTCCCGGAGGCCTTGGCCGGCCCTGTGAATTGCCGTTGTCTGGTTGCTGGTCCGACATCTTGTCCTTTATCGACTATCGTTCTCCACTGTTTCAGGGCGGCACCGGCAACTCCTGTAGGCCGATATTGCCCACCCCGCCGAGCCCACACAGCTCGTTTTTTCGGGCGTGTGATCCCCCATCTTTACCATCATAGACCGATCACCAAGCGGTTTCCATGCCGTGGACGACCTTGCGGGCGATCCGGTTGACCGCGTCGTCGATGGCGTTGTGCGCGGTCTCGCCGGTGGGCCGTGTATAGGGGACGGTGGTGATCAACCGCGGCTGGTCGACAAGGAGTGCGCCGGTGCGAAGATCCTGCCAACGGTAGCGGATGGCCAGCGTGCCGGCCGTCTCACGCGGCAGGGCGGTCATCGGATCGTGGCCCAGCGTCGCCTCGCGCCATTCGAGAACCTCACCGGTGAGGATGGTATCGGCTCGCTCGCGCGGGGCATTGCGGTAGGGGGTCATGCGGTCAATCTGCTTGCGCACGGCCTCGGTCAGGTGAAACTCGATGTCTCTGCGAAACTCCTTGGAGTGGAACATCTCGACGTAGACCGTGCGGACGTTTTTGCGGTAGAGCGAATCCGCGGAGTACCCGCAGCCGGTTACCATGCATCCCAGCACCAGCCATGTACCCAGTTGGGCGAGCCGGGCGTATCGATGGGCTCGCGCCCCGACGGTCCGCGGGCTCGGCCCGACAGCTTCGGCGAATGCCAGTTGGTGTTGGCCTGTGTGCGTCATGGTTGGTCCCCGCTCTCGGGCTGGGTGGAATTGGCGTCCTCGTCGGTGAACGGTTCGCTATCGTCCGTGAGCAGATCGGGCAGTGTGTCGAGGTCTGACCCAGCCGAACCCGCTCCCAGGGCGACCAGCCGACCCTGGGCCTCGGCGGCGGCAGGGGTGTTGGGCCAGCGCTCGATCGTTGCCCGGTAGTAGAACCGTGCGGTATTCGGCTGCCGCGTGCGCTCGTAGAACCGGGCGATGGCATTGGTCTTGTCCGCACGGGTCGCGGAAATCTGCTCCATGAACACCGGCACGTCCAACTGCTCGGCATGGGCCGGGTAGCTGCGCATGAACTGCCGAAAGCGTTCCTCGGCCTCGATCAGCGAGGCATCGTCGAACTCGATACCCGGGAAGCTCGCCAGGGCCGAGTACGCGCTCCAGAGCAACGCTTTGGGTTGGTACCGGCTACGGGGAAAGTCGCGGGCGAAGCGGGCGTACTCATCCTCGGCCAGCTCGAACTCGCCGCGTTCGTAGTAGTAGTTCGCTTTGGCCAATTGGGCTTGCTCGGCCAAGGGCGTGTCGCTGTAGTTGACTACCATGTCATCGAGGATCTTGATCCCGCCGTCGCGATCCTTGATTCGCAGGAGGCCCCACATCGCCTTGCGCCGCTTGCCGGCCAAGTACTGCTCAGCGATGCGGAACTGGGCGGAGAGAGCCCGCTCGGCATACGGCGAGCCGGGATAATCGTCCAGCAGCTTCTGGAAGGCTTTGCTGGCCGCT
This sequence comes from Phycisphaerae bacterium, assembly GCA_012729395.1. Taxonomy (GTDB): domain Bacteria; phylum Planctomycetota; class Phycisphaerae; order UBA1845; family PWPN01; genus JAAYDF01. Next base: position 8,301 of record JAAYDF010000197.1, on the reverse strand, counting down.
CGGTAGTCGCCGAGCCCAAGGTGGGCGTTGCCCTCGAGGAACAGAGCTTCAGAGTAGCGCGGGGCCGTCTCGCCGTAAAGCTTGACCCAGCGTTGGACCGCCTTGAGTGCGGTTTTGAAGTCCTCGGCGGCGGTGTACTGCCGCACGATGTCGAGATCGCCATCCTCGGTACCGGGGATCGGCTCGGGGGCGGCTATCCAGCGGTCGACGGTGGGGTCGAAGGTGAGCCTTTCCGCTCGCTGGCGGGCGGGTGGCGGGATTTCGTCCGCCGGGGCCGCATGGGCGGTAAGGCAGGCGGCGAGCAACAGGCCCAAGGCTGCCGGTCGGCTCCAGCTCGCCCGAGGGCTCCCGTCGTGAGTTGAGACAGCACCTGGATGCATGGTCATGGTTCTGACAGCCTGGTGTCGTGATTCATGTGGCGTCCATCCTCATATCGCCTTGTCCGGATCTGCCGCGTCGCGCACCCGACGAGCTACTGCCACACGTGCGACCGCTGGACAGGCGAGCGGATGAGGCCACTTAGCCTCACTACACGAGCTCCCGTGTTACAGGATCCGAGCTGAGAATCCGCGGTTGCCGCATCCCATGTGCGGCCAACGCCGCGGAAGCCACCGGGCGGTGATTATAGATGCCCCCCCGCGTGCCCGCAATCGCAGGGACGCTATGGCGTGTGAAGCGAGGATGTGGTCTACCTTGGCTTGGCGTGTGCTACGCGAGGACGCACGCCGGCTTGGGGCCCCGCTGCATCAGCTTGGAGATGGCCAACGGGATCTTGGAGAGGGGGACGGTGTAGTCGAGGGCTCCGGCTTTGGCTGCCTCTTTGGGCATGCCGTAGACGATGCAGGTTTGCTCGTCCTGCCCGATGGTCCAGGCGCCGGCCTCGCGCATCATGCCCAGCCCGACCACGCCGTCGTCGCCCATGCCGGTCATGATGACGCCCACGCTGCGCGTTGGACAACTCTGGGCCACGGACTCAAAGAGCACATCGACGGATGGGCGGTGTCGGGAGACCGGCGGCTTATCGTCCAACTCGATGACCAGGTTCATCCCGCGTCGCACCAGACGCATGTGCCGCCCCCCGGGGGCGACGTAGATGGTGCCGGGCTCCGGCCGATCCTGGTGAGAGGCCTCCTTGGCCTTCATGCTGCATGCCGCATCGAGATGCTTGGCGAATGCTGGCGTGAACTCCCCGGGCATGTGCTGCGTGATCAGGATGGGCGGAAAGTCGCTGGGGAACACGGGCATCATGTTCATGAGGGTCTGCGGTCCGCCGCAACTGATTCCGATGGCCACGATCCAGGCGCGTTGCTTGTTAGGCGGCAGCGAAGGGGCGCTGCTGGGTGTTTTGGCCGAGGCAATGACCCGTCGTCGGGTTTTGTTGCGTGCGGCGGCCAGCACTTTCTCGAAAAGCCGCTCGCGGAACTCGGGCGATTGCCCCAGGCCCCGGGTTGGCTTGGTTACGAAGTCGAAAGCCCCCTTCTGGAGGGCTTCCATAGTGATCTGGGCGCCTGATTGCGTGAGCGTCGACACCATCACGAAGGCCACGGGCGCTTTGGCGGGCACACGCTCCAGCACGCGGATCCCGTTGAGCCGCGGCATCTCAACGTCGAGGGTGACCACGTCCGGGCGCAGCTCCGCAATCTTGGCCAGACCTTCGTGTCCGTCGCGAGCCACCCCGACCACCTCGATGTGCGGGTGTTGCGACAGCGCACCGCGCAGGATCGAACGGACAATCGAGCTGTCGTCGACAATCAGCACTCGAACCTTGTTTGCCGCCATGTGCGTTCCCCCATAAGGCACAACGGAGCCTCGCGAATGCGCGGACTCTGCACGCCAATTGGCTGAAACGGTCGTCCTATCGCGCTATGTCGGTCTCCAGATAGCAGAGGTTGACGAAATAAAGTATAGGGAAGAAACCCTAGGGAGTACGCCGGCATCGAGGTTCCGGGATTGCGGCTGCCATGCGTCGATTTTGCCTGAGGTTCCGATTACCCTGCAGGCATCCGACTGTACGCCGGGGGGAAGCAACAATGGGAGGGTGCGGACCATGACCGACCAGGACCGGCTAGGCAGGCTGATCGCCGCCCGTCACGCGTGCATTTTCATACCGACGCACGAGGAGGACTACGCCCTTTCCGTCGTGCGTGAGGCGGCGTTCGCCCAGGGACTCAACCTGTGGTTGTGGTCGGTTATCGGTGGTGTGCGCGACGGCCTGACCCAGGAAAGCCAGCCGGTGCCGGATACCGAGCACCCGGCAGCGGGACTGTACCACCTCACGCAGATACAGGATCGCTGTGTTGCGGTGGTGCTGGATCTGGTCGGCCACCTGCGGGACGACCGGACCTTGCGGGTGCTGCGGGATCTGGTCCACCAGTTTGGGCAGACAGGAAGCGTGCTGGTGATCATCGATCACCGTAGCGATTTGCCGGATGTCCTTCGCAGTGAGGCGACATCCTTTGAACTGTCGCTGCCCACGGAGAAGGAGCTCGAAATCGTGGTCCGCGACACCCTGCGGAGCCTGAATCGCCGCAAACCGATCGAGGTTGATATCACCCGCAGCGGGCTGCGCACGATCATCCGGAACCTGCGCGGCCTCACGCGGCGGCAAGCAGCCCAGATCATCGTCGACTGTGTGTGGGAGGATTGCCGCTTCGACTTGAGCGACCTGAACACCGTACTGGCCCGTAAGCGCCAAGCTCTGCAAACGGGCGGACTGCTGGAGTACGTCGAGGCCCCGGTGGACCTCGACGAGATCGGTGGGTTAGGCCGGCTCAAGGCGTGGCTGCGCCGGCGGCAGTTCGCCCTGACCGAGGACGGAGCCCGCTTTGGGCTGGAGGCTCCGCGGGGTGTGCTCATGCTGGGTGTGCAGGGGGCGGGCAAGAGCCTGTGCGCCAAGGCCATCGCGACTGCTTGGCAACAGCCGTTGCTGCGTATGGATGTCGGGGCCCTGTACGACCGGTATGTGGGCGAGTCGGAACGCCGCTTGCGGGAGGCGCTGGGCCAGGCGGGGATGATGGCCCCGGTTGTTCTGTGGATCGACGAGATCGAGAAGGCCTTTGCCTCGGCGGCGGCCCGCAGCACCGACGGCGGTCTGTCGCAGCGGATGTTCGGATCGTTGCTGACCTGGATGCAGGAGCATCGCGAAGCGGTTTTTCTTGTCGCTACCGCCAATGATATCGAGGCCTTGCCGCCGGAACTGCTGCGCAAGGGGCGGTTCGATGAGATCTTCTTCGTGGATCTACCAGAGCCCGAGGTGCGGCGCGACATTTTCCGGATCCACTTGGCCAAACGGGGGCAGGACGCCGGCCAATTTGACCTGGACGCGTTGTCCGTGGCGGCCGAAGGCTTCAGCGGCGCGGAAATCGAGCAGGCAATCATCGCCGGGCTGCACGAGGCCTTCGCCGCAAAGAGCGCCCTGAGCACGTCTCTGCTGCTCCATACCCTGGCCGAGTCCCCGCCGTTGTCGGTGACCATGGCCGAGCGAATGGCCGCACTAAGGGCTTGGGCGCAGCAACGCTGTATGCCGGCTCACTGACGCTCCTCACCCTGCGGTCGGTTCACGCCAGCGCGGGCGGGGGGGTTCGGCAAGCGGATCAAGCGACCGCGTCGAAGAACAGCGACGCGTTGCGGTCAGGGAGACACGCGGGTCTGCGCAAAAGAACAGGGGCCGGCTCGCCTTGTGTTAGTTGGCTGCTTCTTTGCCCCTGCCTGGGAGGATTGGCGGCGAGTCAGCCCCGTTGCAGTCTTAAGCATACCACACTTTCTGGCCTTCTCCAAATGATTTCCTGGATTCTGGCTTTATGGCAGGCTGGGTGGTCTGCGTTGACCGGGGGATGGGTAGAATATGGCCGAATCTGGGTGGAAAGCTGGCGTCGCGGCACGTTTGTCTACGCGGTCAAAGCGGTTGACGGGCTGTGGAGTCGGGCAGGGCAAGCATTCGAACGGGGCAGGGGCTTCTGAAGCGTTTTGAGGGCGACTTTTCGGCACCTTCTGCGACCGACGTGCGTATAATAGTGTGTAGAACGTCACGCGGCGTCGGGAAACCTTGCCGCGGGCGCTGGGCCGGGTTGCCATCCACGGATTGTCCCGACCGCACGTTGGCCCACGGGTCGCGTGCCACACGAATGTTGGCTTCTTTCCCCTCCGGAAAGCACCGGGTCCGCCTTTGCGGCACCTGGTGCTTTCTTTTTACGTTTCTGTCGAGAGCGTGGCGTGGTTGTGTGTAGGGGGGGCGGCGAACGAGGCTCGTCGGCGGTAGCGTAGAAGCATGGCCAAGCTGAGCAATCCGAGAACGGCGAGCCACACGGCGGTCCAGTTGGTTTGGCGAGCGGCTTGGACGGCAGTCTCGCGGACGGCCTCGGCGGCCGGGGTGACCGCAAGTTCGGCCAGGTCACGCGTTCCCTCGATGAAGGGCTGGGGATCGTTGACAAACACGGTGAGGACGGCGGTTACGGTCAAGGCGCCCTTGTGACGCCAGACGAAGTCGGCGCCGCGATCTCCGTAACGGGCGACGACATCAAGCACGGCGTCGGCGCGACCGGTGCGGGCGAGTTCTCCGCTGTCGGTGAGCATCCGCAGCCGGCGGGCGTTGCGTGTGTCGATGGCTCTGAGGGCTGACGCCCCCGCTTGGCCGTACTCGCTGAGCAGGGGCTCGGCAACGCCCTTGTGACGGATCATGACTTCGGCGGCGTCATCGCCGAACCGGGCGAAGAGGGCGAGGCGTTTGGGGTCGTTGACGACCCAGAGTGCGTCGGTGCCGTGGCGGGCCATGAGCCGGACGGCCTTGGTGCCGTGCTCGCCGGCGGCGGCCGCGTAGTGGAAGGTCCGCGGGCCGACCTTGCGGAAGGCGACGATCGCGTCATCGCCGTGAGCGGCGGTCAGGCGTGTGAGTCGTCGGGCCAGACTCTGGGATGCTTCCTGCCCGACCTCGCTGGCGAAGCGACGGCAGACGTACTCGGCAGCCTCCTGCACGGCGCGCCCGGCTGGGGCGGCTGGGGCGGGGGCGGCGACGGTGAGCAAGCATACGACCACGGCGCCCATGACGGCGGCACAGGGCCGACCATGTGTGGCATGCGGCGGCTGATTTTGGGCTTCGTTCTTCTCGGGCAGGCTGGCGTGGTGCGGTTGGCGGCTCATCGGTTACTCCCCATGGGCAAGTAGGGTCAGGGATTGGTCGGCGTGATGCTGGGGCTCGCTTGTGTCGAGGATTAGTCGGCGCAGGGCCTCGTGCCGGAGGTGGCTGCGTGTGGCGTCGAATTTGGACAGGGCGCTCCGCAGGCCGGGAGTCGCGGGATCACCTTCGATGACCAGCCCGCCGAACTCGTCCAGCAGGGTGTCGATTTGCCGGGCGAGCTGGCCTGTCGGGTCGCGGACGTAGTCGATCACCCGACCGACGACGTGATCGATGGCTACGGCAGCCACAAGCGATACGCCCAAGGTTGCCCACGACGTGCCGGCACCGGCGGCGAGGATGCCCGTGGACACGCCGAGCCGGGTCACCGCGGCGGTGAGCACGACCGCGGCTACCTCGGAGACGGCGAAGCTGGTGACCTCGCGGACGCAATCCAGGCCGAGGTCGCGGGCGACGGCGGGCGTGACCTCACGGATGACCCGCTCGAACTGATCGTGGGACAACAGGGCGGACCTCAGGCCGGGCAGATCCTCCAGCGGGAAATCGTCGAGGTCCGCACGGAGGGCTACGAGCAGGTCGTTTTCCGTGGCTTGGACTTGGTCGGCGTAGAAGGCGGCGGCGGCTTCGATGGCTTTGCGGAACTCGTCGGGGGAGAAGACATGCTCCGCGAACTGCCGGTTGAGGTAATCGCGGTGTGCGTTGGATTTGCCGCCGAGTGGGCCGGGCAACTTGCTGCGGGCGAGGTTCCATTTGCTTCGCAGACTGAGGGCGGACTCGGCGAAGGGCTTGGAACCCTCCTTGCGGTCGGTGAACCACTGTCGGATGGCCTCGATGCTTTGGCGGCCGGCCAGTTGGGTTCGGGCGTCTGCGGCGGTCAGGTGTGGCTCGACGTGCTCAGTCCAGAAGGTCCGCAGCTCAGCCTCCCGGCGAAGCCGCTGGGTGGCTTGGTCGGAAGCGATCATTTCCTGGCCGTCGGGGCCGAGTGGGGCGATTGGGCTGCGGCCGTCGGGTCCGATGCTGGATGCGAAGGCTGCCGCCAGGCATAGGGCGGCGCAGAAAGTGCGCGGGCGCAGTCGGGCTGATCGGGGACGGGGGGCAATAGAAGCAGTAGAACAGGCAGGTGCCACGGGAGTCGCTTCCGTTCGGGGATCGAATGCGGCCGTGGATCGTACGGCGGAACCACCGCAAGCCGACACCATCATATATGCGCGGCGCGGAGTGCAAGTTGCGGAGACTTTCGCGAATAGAAGGAATCGGCAGTTTTCGTGGTTCACCCTTGAGAGGCCGTGGAAGATGAGCGAGGCACATCAGAGGCGCGACCATAAGGGAGCGGTTCTTCTCGGCAGCGAGTGACCGCTTCCTGTCGGCCGTGGGTCTGAGAAGGCATCTCACATACCCGCCGCGTCGTCCGATTGTCGTTCGGCGTCGCGAGCGGTGGGGTCACAGCAGTGGGGAGGCGAGCCGGGCGAGGCCGAGGGCAATCGAGTGGGCGGCGGAGAGTTTGTCGGCGTCGGAGGTGTGGATCCGCCGCGAGCGGGTGATCTGGATCTCGAAATCTCGGTGGAGCTCCTCGGCCAACTCCTGGCTGTAGAGGATGGCGGTGAGCTCGAAGTTGATGCGGAAGCTGCGTTCGTCCATGTTGGCGGACCCGACCATGGCCCAGGTCTGGTCGACGATGACGACCTTGGAGTGGAGCATGGTTTCGTCGTGCTCGTAGATCTCGACGCCGGCCTGGGTGAGCTCGGGGTAGAAGCTCCGGCCGGCCCAGAGCACGATGCGGTGATCGGAGCAGGTGGGGATGACGAGCTGGACGCGTACGCCGCGCAGGGCCGCCGATTGCAGGGCCAGGATCATGGCGGTGTCGGGCACGAAGTAGGGGGTGATGAAGCGGATCGAGGAGCGGGCGGCACTGACGGCGGCGAAGAGGAGCTGGTGCATGACCGGGGCGGGCAGGTCCGGCCCGGAGGGCACGAGCTGTACCACATGGTCGCCGGCGTTGGTCGGCTTGGGGAAGTAGCGGCGGTCGGTCAGGGCTTGCTGGGTGCTGTAGTACCAGTCGTGGACGAAGACATCCTGCAACTGCTGGACGGCGGGGCCGGCGATGCGCAGGTGGGTATCCCGCCAGGGGCCGAACTTGGCCAGTCGGCCGCGGTACTCGTCGCCGATGTTTTGACTGCCGGTGAAGCCGATCTGCCCGTCGATGACGGCGATTTTGCGGTGGTTGCGGTAGTTGACCCGCCACCGGCCGTGCCAGGGGACGATGGGCATGGAGAAGGCGACGTGGACGCCGGCCTCTTCCATGGGGCGCACGAAGCGGCGGGGCAGGCGCAGGCAGCCGACGTAGTCGAGGAGCAGACGGCAGGGGATGCCCTCGCGGGCTTTGGCGATGAGCAGGTCGCGGACGGCCTGGCCGGTCTGGTCGGGCTGGAAGATGTAGTATTCGAGGTGCACGTGGTCGGTGGCATTGGCGACGGCCTGCTGGATGGTCTGGAAGGTTCGCTCGGCATCGTGGCAGACGGTGACGTGGTTGCCGTGCGTGGGCGAGTAGGAGTCGAGCCGTTCGGTCAGGCCGATGAGCGGGCGCAGCTCGGGCCGGGCGTCGCGGGCACAGTAGGTGAAGTCCTCGGGTCGCCAGTCGATGGTTGCGCCGAAGGCGGCCGTCTTGAGCCGCCGGTGGGTACGTCGCCGTCGCCGCCGATGCCAACGCCGCCGCGGCTCGCCGAACAGCAGGAATAAGAGCAGCCCCACGCCCGGCAGGAAGATCAAAGCGAGAATCCAGGCGAGCATGGCCCGTGGCTCCCGCGGCCGACGCAGCAGATAGACGATGGCCACCAGGGCGGGCACTTCCAGCGCGAGCGTCAAAGCTGTCCAGAGCCACTGGGGAATCATAACTGGCGGTAGTCTACCACAAACGCGGTCGGTCGTGCGGGTTACGAGGGGCGTAACTCGGACGGCGGAGGAACCCGACGACTTGCGTCGTCGGCTCGACGGGTGTTGTCGGTTCGACTTGCGTCGTCGGCTCGATGGGGGGCGGCGGCGAAGTAGTCGTCCCTGAAAAAGTCGCTTTGCGGTTTTTTCCGGTCGGCACGGGCCATCCGCGGGCTGAGGGTGGGCGGATGACTCCTGATCCTGGCCATCAGGCGGCGTAGCCGAGGGCTGAATTCGGGCTT
>JAAYDF010000196.1 GCA_012729395.1 Phycisphaerae bacterium | reverse complement strand
TGGCGGCCGCTGGGTGGCGATGGGACCTCAGATGCCGGTGGTCTCCGGGCGGTGATGGGTTGTCAGACGCCGGCCGCCGCGGGGGGCGACCGCTACCAGAAAGAGCCAGATAGGGCTGCCACGCCGAACCGCATGCTATGGAAACCATCCCTGATAAGTCGAAGCCTCTCGCAACGGACAGCCCTGGTTCGTCTTTGAGTGATCCCGATCCCTCGCAGAACTCATGCGATGGTGTTCCGCCTCTTTCGGGTGCGGAGGCGGATAGTCCGGCGATTGCCGGGTCGGACAGCCTGGCCCTGAGGGTGATTTTGCGCCGGCTTGGCCCGGTGGGGCCGTTGGCGGTGGTCGCGGCGACGATGCCGGCCATCAGCGGTCTCGTTTTGCTGGGCTCGTTGAAGTGGACCGGGCATTGGCTGCAATCCCAGGGCGATCTGGGTCTGGCGATCTATGTGGTCGGCTTCGCGGTGTGCGCAGGCCTGGCGCTGCTGCCGACCTACGCGCAGTCGGTGATGGGGGGGTGGGCGTTCGGGCGGCTGGCTGGTTCGACAGCGGCCATGACGGGTATTGTCGTCGGGTCGTTGCTCGCCTATCTGGTGGCTCGCCGGGCCGCCGGTGATCGTGTTGTCCGGCTCATCGGAGAGCAGCCCAAGTGGAAGGCGGTATGTGATGCGCTCATCGGCGGTAGCTTCTGGAAGACGCTACTGATCATCACGCTGCTTCGCATTCCGCCGAACTCGCCGTTCGCCATGACCAATTTGGTACTCGCGGCTACCCGGGTGCACCCGGTGGCCTACGGGCTCGGCACACTAATCGGATTGGCTCCGCGAACCATCATTGCCGCCCTCATCGGCGCCCAGCTCTCCGAGCTCGATTTCTCCAACAGGGGGCAGACGTGGTTCTGGGTCGGCGGGATCGTGGTCGCGTTGATCGTGATCGGGATCATCGGCACGCTGGCCAACCAGGCGATCGCCCGGGTGACCGCTCCAACGTCCCCGGAAGTCGATGTCGATCAGCGGTAGCATATGATCGCCGCTTCGTGGCGGCCGGACTTGGAAGTCGACAGGCATCCGAAGAGATGGAGGACCACGGCAGATGAAGACGATGAAGTTCTGGCTCCATGCGTGTCTGCTACTGGCGGTGTCGGCTTGGGGTTGCACGCGGCCGGACGAGGGGCCGTTCGCGATCGTCATGTTGCCGGACACGCAGAAGTACAGCGAAGCCCACCCGGCGCAGTTTCACGCCCAGACGGAGTGGATTTGCCGCAATGTCCACAAGGAGAACATTGTCTTTGTGACGCACATCGGCGACATCATCAATAAAGGAGCCAAGGATATGCCGCAGTGGACGGTGGCCGACGAAGCCATGTCCAGGCTGGACGGCGTGGTGCCCTGGGCGGTGGCCATCGGCAATCATGATTACGACCAGTCCGGCGACGCTAACGGAGTCGCGGAGACATTCGTCCGTCACTTTGGCCCGCAACGATTCCAGAAGTACGCGTGGTTCGGCGGGGCGTCGGCCAACGGGCTGAACTCGTATCAGTTGTTCCGGGCCGGCGGCAGCGATTTCATATTCCTGCACCTGGAGGGCGACATCCCCGACGAAGCCATCGCCTGGGCGACGGATGTGCTGCGGAGGCATCCGGACCGGGCGGCGATCGTCTCGACGCATATCTATCTGCGCGGGCGGGAAGGCATCGGTCGAAAACCGCGCCGCGGGTTTCGCAAGGGCGGCAACTCAGGCGAGGAGGTGTTCGACAAGTTGATCCGCGTGAACCCGCAGATCTTCATGGTGCTCTGCGGGCACGAAGGGCGAACGGTGGAGTACCGCCAGATCTCGATCAACGACGCCGGCGGGCAGGTGCTCGAGGTCCTGGCCGATTATCAGAAACGCTCCCACGGCGGCGATGGATGGTTGCGGATCATGCGTTTCGAGCCGGCCGAGGGGGTGATCCGGGTGCGTACCTACTCGCCGACGCTCGATCAGTTCGAGACTGACGAGGACAGCGAGTTCACGTTGCCGCTGGCACTGCCGGTGCGGAATGAGTGATGAGTGCTCAGTGATGAGCACTAAGGGCTGAATGACGAGGGGGCGTGAACGGGCCCCAAGCGTGAAACCGCGGTTGCGAGCCCACGTGCGAGCGGCGGGGTTTATCCCCGCCTTTCTCGCGAAAAGCGCCGGGCTGTGCCCATGGCGTTCTCGCGAAAAGCGCCGGGATAAACCCGGCGGCTCGCCGGCGTTCTCGCGGATGATCGCGTGGATGCTCTCGCCGGTGCAGGGCGTCAGGTTCTCAGCGTTTCACCCACATCAGCAGGCTTTCGTCGAACCGCCAGCCGGGGGCGGTCATCGCGAAGCGGTTCAGCGGTCGCGAGCGGTCTTCCATGAGCCGGGTGGTTTCCGGCCAATCCTTCAGCCCGCTCAAGGCGTCCAGCTCGGTGAGATTCAGGCTGCCGACGGTGTTGGCATACTTGAGCGTGCGTTCGATGGTCTCGCCGCGGAGGAACGCGGCCAGGAAGCCGGCAATCGACGAGTCGCCCGAACCCGTCGCGCTGGCGATCGGATCGACGTGATAGGCGGGGCACCATAACTCGCGGTCGGCCCAGTTGGTCATGTCGCCCGGTCGAGCACGCCCCATGCCGGCGAGGTCCGTCGCATTGCCGGTGCGGACGTAAAACCCGCGGTGTCCGGATTTGAGAGCGACGACCTTGCTGCCGTAAGCCAGGAACCGATCAGACAGCTCGCTGTAGTCGGCGGCGTCGAAGTAGTCGATCAACTCCCCGCCGCCGTGCTCGGCCTTCATTTGCCGGAGCCGCTCAGGCTGGGTCATGAATACGGCCTCCTCGATGCTCGGCAGGAAGATGTTCACATGCGGCAGGGTCTTGCGAAGGATGCGGTCCCAGGGGGCTCGGCCGGATTCGGAATCGGGGTCGGGCAGGGACATATCCAGCGAGGTGGTGGCCCCAGCCTGTTGGGCCTGCCGGAAGATGGCCGCCAACTCATCGCCTTCGTTGGCGAACAAGGTCTTCATCAGCGGCGGGTAGCCGAGGTGAAAATGCCGCGCCCGGCCCACCAGGGCGTAGTCCACGTCGCGGCTGTCGAACGTGTCGTTGGTGCCCGGATGATGCAGGAAGATGCGATCGATGCCCGGTGGGGCGAGGGCCACCGTGTAGGAGGTGTGCCCGCCCTTCTCGACTTTGACGCCTTCGGTAGCGGCCAGGGCGGCCAGCCGTTCGGTGACCGCCGCGCCGAACGCGTCGTCGCCGACCTTGGTCATGAAACGTACGCTCATGCCGAGCTTGTGCAGCCCGATCCCGGTGTTGGAGACCGGCCCGCCGGTGCAGGTCGCGACCGGTCCGACGTTGACCAGCTTGCCCGGTGTCAGGATCTCCCCGATCGCCCGCGCGCCGGTGTCGCGGAACTTGGGAATGATGTCGAGACAAATATGGCCCGCCGCGGCCACGTCAAACGATTTGTGAGTCATTACGCATCCTCGTCACTGACTGTGCTCGCTCCGAAGGAGTTTGAACCACAAAGACACGAAGACACAAAGAAGATCACGATGGCTGACCTTGTATCCGATGACCAGCGATGGCGGGCTGTTTTTGTGTCTTTGTGTCTTGGTGGTTCATCTCATACCGTTCACAACGCGAGTCGGTCGATGCCATCCCTGATGATGGGCACGTTAAAGTTAATTAGCAGCCCGAGCCGGTGTCCAGTCAGCTTCAGGTAGGTCAGGAGCTGGGCCTTGTGCACCGGCAGGATCATTTCGACCGCCTTCAACTCAATCAGGAGATTCTCGGCAACGATCATGTCGATTCGCATACCCGCATCGAGATGCACGCCATCGTAGATCACGGGCAACTCAACCTGTGTATGGACCGTCAGGCCCCGCTTCCGAAGCTCGTAGGCAAGGCATGTCTCGTAGACTTTTTCCAGCAGGCCGGGGCCGAGTGTCGAATGAACCCGGAAAGCCGCGTCCACGACGATCTTCGCGACAGCATTCACGTCATCCGGGATGGGCTGTGCTGAGTGGAACTTGCTCACTGATTGAAACCTCCTGTGGTCGCTTGTGTGATGTGGATTGACCACGAAGACACAAAGACACCAAGAAGATCATGTCGTTCAATCCTCCACCTGACTGCCAGGATCGGCTCCCTATCTTTGCGCCTTGGTGTCTTTGTGGTTCACCACTTCTTGGCTCGATTCCGCTTGAGCTCTTGAATGATTAACCTGCTGGTACACTCCCTTCGGATGCCGCGATGACGCCCAGAATCTCGTCGAAGTCGTGGCAGTAGTGGTCGCACAGGGGCCGGGTGCCGCTTTCGATGATGTTGCCGCCGGCCACGCCGATGGTGGCGAAGCCCGCGAGGCGGATCGAGCATACCCCAGCGCCGCTATCCTCGATGCCGATGACGTGGTGGCGATCGCTGAAATCGATCCCGAGGCCGACGCGGCAGGTTTCCGCGTAAAGCCAGGGGTGCGGCTTGGGCGATAGTTCGCCGAGCGTACCCGCCTGACCCTTGCGGATGGCGAAGCCGGCCGTGACGATCGCGTCGTAGAAGTCGCGCGGGTCGCCCAGATCCAGTGTGCGGAACGCGGAGACGATCTCGGGCCAGGCCTTCTCGTAGAGGCCCGAGGTCACCAGGCCGATGCGGATGCCCCGCTCTTTGAGGGCGAGCAGAAACGCCTTGAGCCCGGGGGTGGGAGTGAAGGCGTTGGCTCGGCCGCGGCCGTCGAGAATGGCCCGCATCTCGCGGTCGGTGTGCTCGAAGTAGTAGCTACGGGCCTCCTCCACGCTGCGGCCCGGGCAGTACTTGCGGATGCAGTATTGCAGGTGCTCGGACACGCTGTGCCCGGAGACGTAGGGCAGATCGGCGGGATCGAGCTTGAAGCTGGCATCGCCGAGCAGGCTGGCGGTGGTCAGCTCGATGATCCAGACCCAGAACTCCTCGCTGCGAACGCTGGTGCCGTCGAGGTCCATCAGCACGGCCTTGACCGGCCGGTCGACACGTACGGGGTGCACGGGGTACCAGGCGGGGTAACCCATGGCTGAGCGGACGCAGGCCAGGCTGTGATCGACAAAGGCGACGAACTCGACCTTGCGATCGCCGGTGGCGGTGATGGAGACGACGCCGTCGCGGTTAGTGTGAAATCGGCCGTCGCTGGAGGCGGTTAGTGGAACCAGTCCGCCGTCATCGGGCATCGGTCCCAGACCAGGGATGTTCACGAGAACTGCCATGAGTACTCCGTTTGCCGGGCCGCGAAGAGGCGAGCCGGGGCGTGTGATTCAGACGGTGCGTTGCTCGCTGCCGCGCGTGAACCGCGGATGGTTATTCCGGGCACATACGCCGTCAGACATAAACCGGGGATTGTCATCCCGGGCTCGTTTGTTGCTCTGCTCACTTTCTCGGCTCCAGCTCGATGGTGACGATTTTGTACGGGGCGGCGGTGACGGGGATGGTTCCGTCGTCGGCCAGTGCGATCTCGCTGATCCGCTCTTCGTTGAGGTCGGTCAGCCAGGCGCGAGCCATGGGAGCCAGGAAGCGCAGGCGGCCCTGTTGCGGCTTGTGGGTCGGGTTGTACAGCCGCACGATGACCGTCTCGCGGTCCTCGGTTCTCTTGAGGGCGCTGAAGCGCAGCAGTTGATTGTCGATCGCGAACAACGAGGCCTGGCCCGCGGGCAGCGTGCCGGGGCCGGTGCGGGTCTGCACCAGCCGCAGAGGCACATTGAACCGCTCGGCAGCCGGGGCCACGCCGGCTTCGTCCCATCTTCCACCGTGCGGCAGCAGGGCGTAGCGGATGTGATGCTTCCCCATGCATTGTCCGCCCTTTTGCGTCGGCCATTCCGAGCCGCAGCGCATTTCCGTGCACACCCAGTTGCGCACGCTCCGCAACAGCGAGAGCGCGACCACCCGCTCCGGCGTATCGCCGACCTCGTACTCGGTGAGGCTGTCGTTGAGGAACGCCAACCCACATTCGCCATCGCTGACGTCGACGAAGTTGTTGTGCGGCAGTGTGGCCATGTCGGGCCAGACACTTTCCTCAGCAGGCCCCTGCGGGCGGATCGGACGTCGATCGACGATGAAATGCCCGCCAGCGTCGGCGTGGTCGGCCGCGCTCAGCCCCGTCGGGAACATCGCCCGCAGGAAGTGGTCCTCGTGGCGATTCTCGAACTCGACCTCGACGTCGACCTGCCGGCTGCCCGCCCGCAGCGTGATGGCCGTGCGGATGGTCAGGTCCGCCAAGCCGTCGCCGCGCCGCTGCTCTTCCTTGAGGCCGCGGGTCGGCAACCGCATGGTCACCTCACTGACCAGCGTGCCGTGCAGCGGCCCGGTCGATTCGCTCCAGATCCGTGCCGCACAGCCCTGGCTGACATGCACCTGGTTGAACATCGGGCGGCGATTGGCCCAGTAATCGCCATGTTCGCCGCGATCCTCGTAGTAGTTCAGGCCTGCGTAAGTGCGGTGGCGTTCCTTGTCTGTCAAGTCAAACGTGCCGTTCGGGTTGACCATCACACGGAGGTACTCATTCTCCAGCACGTTGGGGGCGGCCAACAGCGTGCCGGTACGCTCCTCGCACCCGGCCCAGGGCACGCCCGCGGGCCCTCGCCGTCGGCCGGCACGGAAGACCTTGTACCCGCCGGCGGGGATCTCGCCGGTGTCGAAGTACACCTGGTGCCGCTCGATCGGGAACGGGAACGCCCGAGTGTGCAGCTCGGCCACGCTGACGATGTGCTGCGTCTTGCTCTGGCATTGCGTGCCCAGCGGCCGGCCGTCGGCGTCGTGCATGAGCAGCTCGATGCTCTCCAGCGGCCAGAAGGCCAGACAGTCGCCCGGGGCGGTCAGATCGACCCACGCCCGCACGACCTCTCGCCGCGGGTAGGGCAACGGGTTGAACGCCACAAGCAGCACGTCGTCGTCGGCAAAGCCGTCGCGGTCGATCCGGCTGATGAACTCCTGCATCGCCCGGTTGCCCAGCGATTGGGAGAGATCCATCACCTGATTGAGCCGGGCGGTGACGTCGTCGGTCGTCTTGTCCTGGGTCACACCGTTGATCGAATCGTGCGGATGCGAGGTCAGCAGGTTATCCCATGCGACCCGCAGGAATTCGCCCGGCCAGGCCGCCCCGTGCAGCCGGGCAAGCACACTCAACGGCTCGGCGAAGCGGATCAGCAGGTTCTGAGCCTTCTTGTTGAGTCGCTTGAGGTGCAGTCGCGTGGTCAGGGCATTGCCGGTGACGGCTCCGGCCGGCCCGTCGCGCAGCTCGCCCTCGACCACCCGCAGCTTGGCCCGGTCGATCTTGCGGCGCATCAGGTCCACGTAAGCCGGCAGCGTGGTATGGACCCAGTCCCGATCCGGGTCGGCATCAACCTTCTTGATGCGCGCCAGCATCTCCTTGAACATCGGCTGGCTGGCGGTGTAGTCGCAGCCGTTCATCATCAGCCGGTCGTCCGGCAGGACACTTTCATCCATCGTCCGCCAGGCCTTCTCGATTACCTCGGGGGTGATGTAGTCGGGGTGCCAGGCGGTCGGGGCGTCCAGTCGGAAGTGGTCCTGCTCGTACTGCTCGTGGTTGGCGCGGTGATACGTGGTGCCGCCCTGGTTCCACGTGTACCGCCAGCCGGGACCGAGGTGATCGACGCCGAAGAGGGCGGAGAGATGAATATAGAAGTAGAAGTTCTGCCGGCCCCATTCGCCGAACCGCGTGGCCAGCAGCTCCGTCCCATCCGGGCCGCGCCAGCAGAACTCCGCCTGCGGGGCCCGATCCTTGCTCACCCGCTTGCCGATCAGGGCAACGTCCATCCCGAAGCCGGCATACATCTGCGCGAGCTGGGCCGTCTGCCCCCAGCCGAACGGGGTGTACCCGATGTTCATGCATCCGCCAAGCTGCTCGCTGAGCCGGCGGCCCCAGAGCAGGTTGCGGACCATGGCCTCGCCGTCGACCGGGTACTCGTCCGGCAGGGTGTACCACGGGCCGATGGACAGCTTACCCGCCGATACCAGGGCGGTCACCCGCTCGCGATTCTGTGGGCGCATCTCCAGATAGTCCAGAATGGGCGAACATTGCCCGTCCATGAGGAAGCCGGGATAGTCGCCGCGCTCCAGCACCTCGATCAGCTCGTCCACCAGGCCCACGAGCATCATCCGCGTTTCCCAGATGGGGTACCGCCATTCGCGGTCCCAGTGGGTGTGGGACACGATATGCCCGATCTTCTTGGCGCGGCCGCGGTCTTTGCCCATGTCCTGGCTCTCCTTCTCATGCGAACGAACCGAAGCCGCTCTCCGTCACAATGCAGGGCTTCCTCGTCCGCGGATGAACCGGCAGGATAGTGCAAGCTCCACACGAGTGAAAGCGTCACGACCCATGAGCCGACGGTGAATACGCAGGACTCCACACTTCTGCTACAATGTGTCCGCTATCGGGATGCCGCCGACCCGCGATCACGCCGTCTGCGGCACAACGTCCACGCATTGGAGGCACGACCATGAGACGATCAGCGCCATCTGCCGCCTCGGTCGTTGTCTTGGCCGCCGTGTGGATGGCGGGAGCGATTGGCACTCCGTCGCTCCATGCGATAGAGGTGGCCCGCCCCAACATTCTCTGGATCACCTGCGAGGACATCAGCCCGGACCTGGGCTGCTATGGCGACGCGTACGCTCGCACTCCGAATCTCGACGCCTTTGCCAAGCAGGGCGTCCGTTATACGCGTGTGTTTTCCATCGCCGGGGTCTGCGCCCCGAGCCGGTCGGCGATCATCACCGGCATGTATCCGACGACGATCGGCACGCACCACATGCGCTGTAAGGGCGTCCCGCCAGCTGATGTCAAATGCTTCCCCGAGTATCTCCGCGCGGCCGGCTACTACTGCACGAACAACGTCAAGACCGACTACAACTTCGACGCGCCGATCACCGCGTGGGATGAGTCCAGCCGCAAAGCTCACTGGCGCAATCGCCGACCCGGCCAGCCTTTCTTTGCCGTCTTCAATCTGACCGTTACCCACGAGAGCCAGATTCGCTGTACGCCTGAGGAGATCGCCCGGCACATGGCCCGCGTCAGGCCCGAAGATCGGCATGATCCACTCGAAGCGGTGCTGCCGCCGTATTACCCCGATACGCCGATCGTCCGCAACGACTGGGCACGTTACTGTGACCTCATCACCGCGATGGATCTGCAAGTGGCGGATCTGCTCAAGCAACTCGATGAGGATGGCTTGGCGGACAGCACGATCGTCTTCTTCTACAGCGATCACGGCAGGGGCCTGCCGCGGGCCAAACGGTGGCTTTATGACTCAGGCCTGCACGTGCCGATGATTATCCGCTGGCCCGACGGGGCACAGGCCGGCACGACCAGCGACGAACTGGTCAGCTTCGTCGACCTGGGGCCGACGGTGCTCTCGCTGGCAGGGGTCGAGGTGCCTGCGCACATGCGGGGCCGACCCTTCCTCGGCAAGCAGAAAGCCGAGCCGCGCGAGTACGTCTTTGCCGCCCGCGACCGCATGGACGAGACCTATGACGTGATCCGCGCGGTGCGGGACAAACGCTACAAGTACCTCCGCAACTTCAAGCCCGGTCGGCCCTATGCCCAGTACATCGACTACATGGAGAAGATGCCGACCATGCAGGAACTGCGGCGGCTCAATAAGGCCGGCGAGCTGCTCGGGCCGCAACGGCTGTTCTTCCTGCCCGAGAAACCGCCCGAGGAGTTGTACGATATCACCGTCGACCCGCACGAGATCAACAATCTCGCCGCCCGCCCCGAGCACGGCGAGGTGCTGACGCGCATGCGACGGGTGCTCGCAGACTGGATGGCCGAGACAAACGACCTGGGACTGATCCCGGAGGAGGAACTCAACGAGCGCGTCCGCCCGGGCGGGCAGTGGTCGACGACCGCGCCCCCGCGCATCGTGCCCCAGGGTGGCGATTTCTCCCCTCGTATCGAGGTCACGCTGCAATGCGAGACCGAAGGAGCCTCGATCGCCTACACCACCGAAACAGGCGATAAGGCTCACTGGCACCTGTACAGCCGGCCAATCATCATCGAGAACAGCGCTGCATTGCGGGCCAAGGCCATCCGCCTCGGCTATCATGAGAGCCCGGAGGTCCGAGCCCGCTACGAGATTACCGCGTCACCCTCAGGGCGATGAGCGGCTCCGCGGTGCGGTCGGGCTGGATCACGGGATCGTCCTTGGCCAAGAGGCTGGCGGTGTGAACTGAGCCAGGACGGAGGAGATGAGCCTCGATGAGCCCGTCGTGTCACTGAATCGGCGGGCCTGTCATGTGATGCGATCGTGGGTTGTCCTCTTCGTCGCAGACTTGCAGGTGTGTCGGTTCCTCAAGCGATACCCTCTACGGAGAATGCTCGACGCGGGCTGCAAGAAGGTCCGCTGGAGAAAACACCATGCTGATCAAGACCAAAATCGTTGCGACGTTGGGGCCCGCAAGCCGTGAACGCGAGGCGATCATCGCCCTGGCCGAGGCCGGCGTGGATGTCTTCCGCCTCAACTTCTCGCACGGCTCGATCGAGGAGCACGCCCGCACGCTCAAGAATGTACGGGCAGCCTCCCGAGCGATCAAACGGCCGCTGGCGGTGATGGCCGACCTGTGCGGCCCCAAGATCCGAGTGGGCCGGGTGGCCGGCGGGGCGGTGGTCCTGGCCCCCGGTAGCGAGCTGGTCATTCAGCGCGATCCGATCGAAGGGACCGCCCAGCGAATCAGCACCACTCTGCCTGAGTTGATCGACAAGGCGAAGAAAGGCGAACGCCTGAGCATGGACGACGGCCGCATCCGCCTCGAAGTCGTCCGCGCTCGCCCACCCAAGCAGATCGTCTGTCGGGTGCTCGTCGGCGGGCATCTGAAGAGTTCCAAGGGCGTGAACCTGCCGGAGACCGACCTGTCGGACCTGGTGCCCGCTTTGACGGAGAAAGACCGCCGCGACGTGGAGTGGATCGTCGGGCAGGACATCGATTATGTCGCTTTGTCCTTCGTGCAGCAGGCCCGCGAGATAGATGAACTCCGCAAGATCCTTGAAGCCGGCGGCAGCACGGCCCAGATCGTCGCTAAGATCGAGAAACCCCAGGCACTGAAGAACATCGAGGCCATCGTCGAGGCGACCGACGCGGTGCTGGTCGCTCGCGGCGACATGGGCGTGGAGATGGACCTGCCCGAGGTGCCCGTCGTGCAGAAGCGTTTAGTAGCTCTCTGCCAGCGGCTGGGCAAGTGCTGCATCGTGGCCACCCAGATGTTCGAGAGCATGATCGAAAACGCCAGCCCCACACGCGCCGAGGTCAGCGACGTGGCCAACGCGGTCTTCGAAGGAGCGGATGCGGCGATGCTCTCCGGCGAGACCGCCGTGGGCAAGTATCCGGTCGAAGCGGTCAAGATGATGAACGCGGTCTGCGCCCGGGTGGAGCACTATCTGAGCGATGAGCATGAGGATTGTGTTCAGCACAGCGAACTGGAACTCGCCGGGACGGCGGAGGCCATGATCAAAGCCGTCCATCACATCGTTCACACCGATCGGATCAAGGCGGTGGTGGTCTTCACCGTGGCGGGTACCACCGCAAGGCTGCTGGGCAAGATGCGCCTCGAGGTGCCCATCTTGGCTCTGACGCCGAGCCGGCGGGTGATGCAGCAAGCCTGTCTATTTTACGGCGTCCACGCGGAGCAAACCAAGAAGCCTAAGCACACCCGCGATGTGCTCCGCATGGCCGGTCCGCGCGTCCGGGCCCTGAACTGGGCAAAGAAGGGCGATAAGATCGTGGTCCTCGCCGGCCGACCGCTAGGCACGCCCGGAGGCCTCAACACCCTCGTCGTCCACTCAGTGTGAGCAAGTGAGCCGGGAATGACAACCCCCGGTTGATGTGCGGAGCACAACCAGAACCCATTCGAAGGCCTCCGCAAAGGGATTGCCTCGGGCGGTTCATCGCGGTAAAATGACCATGAGCGCAACTCTCTAAGCTGAGCTGACATGAGGCTGAACCGGGACAGGCCCGGGGAGAGGTTTCAAGCCGTATCGCTCTCTGGTGGGAAAGCAGCCATGTCGAAAACCATTTTGCGGTCGATCGTCGTGTTTGCGTCCGTGCTCGTGCTCCCGGCCATGGCCGAGGTTCAGACCGTACGCGTGTTTTTCTGGGCCGACGGCCAACTCTATGGCGTGGCCCGTGACCTTGCCTCGGACGCTGATCCGTTAGCCGGGAGTCTGCATGCCTTGGTCGCGGGGCCGACCGCCGTCGAAGAGGCCGGTGGTCTGCAATCAGCCATTCCCGCGGGCACGCGGATTGCCCAGGTGCAGATCGTCGGCGACGACGTTACCGTTGAGTTCTCGATGGAGGTTGTCGGCGGCTTGGACGACCTGCGGCTGGAGAGCATCTTTCGGCAGGTGCGGGCCACGCTCGCGGCCCAGGAGGTCAGCGGCAGCATCAAGTTGACCGCCGCCCAGAAGCAGCTCTCCGCTTATCTGCCTGTGAGCAAGCCGGTCGCTCCCGGCCCGGACGCCCATCTCAAGGGCGAGCTCCTGCCCATTCCCGCCGGCGCTGCCGGCAGCGCCCTGACCGGCCGGAAGATTACCCTCTCGCCGGGGCACGGCCTCGTCTGGGGGGGGATCCTCCTGGGGCTACGAGCGGCCGATCACCTGCTCGCCGCTCACCCGTGAGGATCTGCACAACATCGATCTCGTTGTTCAACTCGCCGGCTTTCTTGCCCAGGATGGGGCCACACTCAAGAATTGCCGTTGCCTCGACTACAACTACGGCAACCATTCCACGGGTAACCCCTGGTGGTACATGTCAAGCTCCTACTGGCTCCAGGAGACCGGGTATCCGTGTTCCGTGTACTCGCCCGTGTCCGGAGATTGCACGCTGGGGTCGGGCGAGAGCGACGGGACCGACAGCCTCCGCTCGCGGCCGTACGCGTCCAACTACGACGACACCGATCTGTATATCTCCGTGCACACCAACGCTCTGGCCGGTGACTGCTTCGGCACGAGCTGCCCCAACGGTACCGAAACCTTCTATGACAATGGCACGGAGCACGCGGAGTGGGGCGCCATCAGTTACGACCTCGCTCTGGCGGTCAATACCAACATGGTCAACCTCATCCGAACGCACTACGGAGACGCCCTTTGGAGCAATCGCGGAGCCAAAAACTCCAACGGTGCCTATGCCGAGGCACGCCTCCCCGAGCGGGCGGCCATTCTGATTGAGCTCGGATTCCACGATTCCTGCGATCGCGACGCTCTCTACCTGCGAGACAGATTCTTCCAGTCTTTGACCATGTGGGGAGCCTACAAGGGAGTATGCGATTACCTGGGCGTCAGCCCCACCTACGATCTCTACACCGCCGAGTACGTCAGCGACACCATCCCCGCGGAGATGGACCCCGGGCAGGACTACGACGTCAGCATCACCTTCCGTAACCGCGGAGTGCTCTGGACGGAGGCCCGGCAGATCCGGCTCGGCGTCCCGGAAGGTAGTGATCCCTTCTACCCGTCCAACCGGCTCTACATCACCGGAGAGGTCGACACCGCACAGACCTACACCTTCAACTTCACCATGACCGCTCCAACCGAGCCGGATGTCTACACCACCAACTGGCGCATGCTGAGAGAGTCCTTCACCTGGTTCGGTCCGGTCTTCACCAAGCAGATCCAGGTCGGGCCGCCCCTGATTCCGGGCGATCTCGATATCGATGGGGATGTCGATCTCGACGATTTCGGCCGTCTGCAGGTTTGCCTGACCGGCCAGGGAGGCGGCGCGGCGACGGGCTGCTCCAAGGCCGACTTGGACAAAGACGGCGACGTGGACAAGGTGGACATCACTCGGTTCATCGGCTGTGTCAGCGGCGCGGAGAATCCTGGAAACGTGGATTGCCTGCCTTGATCGTAACGCGGATAACGGCAACGGCGGGCGGGATTCGCCCGACGCGGCTCGTTGTCGCAAACCGGTCAGTATGAGTAACACAGCGGCACGCGGTCCGGCCACGCGGCCGGGCGGTTTGACCAAGGGGGGCGGAGGACCATTTCCAATGCTCAGGCCTCTTGTGCGCCCATCGCCCCGCGGCGGCTTCCACTCTCCACGAACACTCGTCGGCATCCTCGGCACGGTGTGCCTTCTCGCCTGGCCGGCATGGGCCTTCGCGGCGGACGGCGCGCCGCCGAACGTCCTGTTCATCATCTCCGACGACCTCAACAACTCTGTCGGTTGTTACGATCATCCGCTGGTCAAAACGCCCAACATCGATCGACTTGCAGATCGCGGCGTCCGCTTCGATCGCGCCTACTGCCAGTTTCCGCTCTGCGGTCCGAGCCGAAATTCAGTGCTCACGGGCCTCTACCCCAACAGCAGCGGCATCCTGGGAAACGGGCAGATCTTCCGGCAAACCATCCCCAGTCACATCAGCCTGCCGCAGGCCTTCCGCCTGCAACGCTACTTCGCCGGCCGCATCGGCAAACTCTACCACTACAACGTGCCGACCTCCGTCGGAACCAACGGGCACGACGATCCCGGATCCTGGGAGATGGAGTTGAACCCAGCCGGATGCGACCGGCTGCTCGAAGAGCCGGATATCTTCTCCCTGCGCCCGGGCCGCTTCGGCGGAACACTCAGTTGGTACGCGTCGCCCCGCGATGATCGGCTCCATACCGACGGCATGCTCGCCGACGACGCGGAGTGGGTTCTCGAACGCTGCGCTCGACGCCAGGACCGCCCGTTTTTCTTGGCGGTAGGCTTCTACCGTCCGCATACACCCTATGTCGCCCCCAAGCCGTATTTCGAGGGCTACCCCAAGGAGCGAATGCCGCTCGTCGAGGGCGTCGAGCAAGACATAAAGGATCTTCCCGCCCATGCCCTCGGCAGCCATAAAAAGGAACACGAACTGCTGACCGACGACCTGCGCCGCCAAGCCATCCAGGCCTACTTCGCCAGCATCACCTTCATGGATGCCCAGGTCGGGAGGGTGCTCGATGCCCTGGACCGCCTCGGTCTGGCGGCGAACACCATCGTTGTGTTCACCAGCGATCACGGCTACCACCTCGGGGAGCACGGCCTTTGGCAGAAGATGAGTCTGTTCGAGGAGAGCGCCCGCGTGCCCTTGATCATCGCTGCTCCGCGCACGGGCCGCGGCGGAACCGTCGCCTCGACGCCCGTCGGCCTGATCGACCTGTATCCGACTCTCGTGGAGTTGTGCGGCTTCGACCGGCCGGCCGGTCTGCAGGGCCAGAGCCTCGTGCCGATCCTGCGGGATCCCGCTCAGCCGGGGCGGGGATGGGCCTTGACCCAGGTGACCCGCCAGACGAAAGAGGGCCGTATCTTCGGGTTCACCCTCCGCACCGCCCGATGGCGATATACCGAGTGGGACCAGGGGCGGCAGGGCCGGGAACTCTACGATCACGAACGCGACCCGCGCGAGCAGGCCAACCTCGCCGCCGACGCCGCTCACGCCGAGCAGGTGCGTGATCTGTCCGCCCAACTGGCCGCCGCCGTGGGGGCAACCTATCCGGAGTCCGGCGAGATCCCCGAAGTCAGCCCCCGCGTTTGGGCTCCCAATCTGACGCAACCCTGAGGGCCCGAGGAGCTCCCCGCAAAGGGGTAACCGCGGGGACTATCACAAGTGGATGAAAAGGGTGAGTGACGGGATTCGAACCCGCGACCCCAAGGACCACAACCTTGTGCTCTAACCAACTGAGCTACACTCACCATCGGCAGGGCGGGCAGCCGTGCCGCCGCCCCCTCTGCCACAGGGCTACTCAGTTTAGCATTCCCGGCCGGCCTCTGCAACGTCGGCTTCTCCCCGGGTCGAGGTGGCGCTGCCACGTCCTGCGGCGACCCGGGCGGATAGGGAAATGTACAACCCGAGCGTTTCAGCGGTAGAATGACGCCCCAATGAAGTACGTCCCCGCCCAACTCGTGTACTTCCTGCGCAATCGCGCCAGCCAGCGCAACATCGGGCTGATGCTGAGATTCCTCGCGGCCGTGACAGCAGTGACGATCCTTTACAGTATCCTGTTCCACATTCTGATGGCCAGAGAAGGGCAGGAGATGAGCTGGCTGACGGGCGTCTACTGGACCCTGACGGTCATGAGCACCCTGGGCTTCGGCGATATCACCTTCCATTCGGACCTGGGACGGGCCTTCTCGATCGTGGTTTTGCTGTCGGGCGTGGTCTTTCTGATGATCCTCCTGCCCTTCACCTTCATCAACTTCTTCTATGCCCCGTGGATGGAGGCTCAGGCGGAGGCCCGAGCGCCGCGCTCGCTGCCGGCCAAGACCCAAGGCCACGTGCTGCTTACCTATCACGACGCGGTGACTACCGCCCTGATCGGTCGCCTGACGCGGTACGGGTACGATTATGCCCTGCTGGTGCCGGAGCTCAACGAGGCCCTGCGTCTGCACGATCTGGGCTATCGGGTGGTGCTGGGTGATCTGGACAACCCAGAGACTTACGAGAGGGCTCGGGTTCACCAGGCGGCCATGGTGGTGACTACCGCGAGCGACGAGGTGAACACCAACGTAGCCATCACCGTGCGCGAGATCGATGCGGCGGTACCGATCATCGCCACCGCCAACCACCACGATTCCGTGGATATCCTCGAATTGGCCGGGTGCACGCACGTCTTCGAGCTCGCGGAACTGCTCGGCCACTGGCTGGCGCGTCGGGCGCACAACGGGAGGACGGTCACGCACGTGATCGGGCGGCTCAATGAGCTGCTCATTGCCGAGGCGACGGTCGCGGGTACGACGCTGGTGGGCCGGACCCTTGCGGAATGTGGCCTGCGCGAGGAGGTCGGGCTGACCGTGGTTGGCTTATGGGAACACGGTCAGTTTCAGACCCCGCGCGCGGATACGACCATCAGCCCCAGCAGCGTGCTGGTGCTGGCGGGCTCCAGGGCTCAACTGGATTGCCTCGACAAGAAGTCAGGCGTGCAGGGCGGCTCGCAGATCCCGGTGGTCATCATCGGGGGCGGGCGCGTCGGGCAGGCCGCCGGGCGTTCACTGGCCCAGAGGGGCATCGACTACCGAATCGTCGAGCGGAACCCCGAGCAGATCGAGGATGCCGAGCGGTACATCCTGGGCAACGCCGCCAACCTGCACGTGTTGGCTCGGGCCGAGCTGAACCGGGCGCCCGCAGTCATCATCACCACGCACGACGACGACACCAACATCTACGTCGCGATCTACTGCCGGCGACTGCGGCCCGACATCAAGATCATCAGCCGGGCCACGCTTGAACGAAACGTGCAGACCCTCCATCGGGCGGGCTCGGATTTCATCATGTCATACGCTTCGCTCGGAGCCAATAGCATCTTCAATCTGCTGCGGCGTCGCGATACGGTCATGGTGGCCGAGGGCCTCAACGTCTTCAAGGTTCAATTGCCGGTCAGCCTGGCCGGGCGGAGCCTGCGTGAGAGCGCCATCCGCAAGCACTCCGGTTGCAGCGTGATCGCGGTGGAGCACGATGGCCAAATCCAGATCAACCCCGATCCGGGTGCCCCGTTGCCCGCCGATGCCCGGCTCATTCTGATCGGTAGCGTCGAAGAGGAGAACGCCTTCCTTCGCGAGTACGCGTCAGCACGCGAATCGGTATCCGCATAGCCTGTTGATCGCCGGTACGCTCGGTTGGGCAGTCACGCTTGTGCCGCGGGGGGGCGACGATCGACGCGCTCAGGCGATGCTGTCGAGAAACGCCTGATTGCTCGGGTACTTGCCCATGGTGTTCAGAAGGAAGGGCATGGCCTTGACCGGGGGCATCGAGGCGATCTGCCGGCGAACGCGGTAGGCCTTCTCCACCACCTCATGGCCCAAGAGCAGTTCCTCTTTGCGGGTTCCCGACTGGTTGAGGTCGATGGCCGGCCAAATGCGCATGTTGGCCATCTCGCGGCTGAGCATGATCTCCATGTTGCCGGTGCCCTTGAACTCGTTGAAGATCAGCTCATCCATCCGGCTGCCCGTCTCGATCAGCGCCGACGCCAGAATGGTCAGCGAGCCGCCGCCTTCGATGTTGCGGGCGGCGCCGAAGATCGTCTTGGGCTCGGTCAGCGCCCGGATGTCCAGTCCGCCGCTCATCGTCCGCCCGGAGGAGCGCACGCCTGCGTTGAAGGCCCGGCCCAGCCGCGTGAGCGAGTCCAGCAGAATGAGCACATGCTGGCCTGTCTCGACCATCCGCCGGGCCTTCTCGAGCATGAGCCGGGCGATCCGCAGGTGGCTGGCGACATCCTGATCGTTGCTCGAGGACACGACCTCGCCGTGAACCGTGCGGCGCATCTCCGTGACCTCTTCCGGCCGCTCGTCGACCAGCAGGACCATCATGTAGATATCAGGATGGTTGGCGGCGATGCCGGCGGCCATCTGTTGCAGGAGGACGGTCTTGCCCGTCCGCGGCGGGGCGGCAATCAGCCCACGCTGCCCCCGGCCGATGGGAGTCATCAAGTCGACGACCCGCATGGACAAAGGCCCGCCGAGCGTCTCGAACCGTACCCGCTCGCGCGGGTCGATGACCGTCAGATCGTTGAATGACGTCAGTTCAGCATAGGCTCCCGGCTCCAGCCCGTTGACCATGTTGACGTCGGTGAGTTGTCCCCGGTTCGGACCTCCACGTTGCTTGCCGTTCTGTCGGCCGCTGACGCCCGCCACCAACTCGCCCCCACGAAGCCCGAATCTCCGAATCACATCCACCGGTACGAATGGGTCCAGCGGATGGATCGCGTAGTTGCGGCTTGCCGATCGCAGGTACCCACCCCCGCGATCCTCCAGCTCCAGTGTGCCTTCTGCCGGCCCTTGGGACATGATGAACCTCGTTGAACCACCGCGGCCCGGGCAATCCGGAGCCGTAGGCGCGGTCCGACCGCGCGAAACACGAAAGCCGCGGACACCGAGTCCCGGCCTCCGATGAGCGATGCGATCCGTCGTGGATCAGGGATTGCGGCCGATGGGCGTTGTCGTCCATACCAGGGTGGGTCCGCTGTGCACCCACCCGGGCCGCGCACGGCTCCTACTATACCCGCAAACCCGCCGGACCGCAAAGCACCGCCCGCGGCCTGGCGCGAGTTATGACTTGAGGCCCGCCACGGCCTTGCGGATCGCGGCGATGAATACCGGACTCGTGCCGCAGCATCCCCCGACAATGTTGGCGCCCGCCCGAATCAGTTCCAGGGTCTTCTCCCCGTATTCCTCGGGCTTCATCCTGTAGACGACTTTGCCTTCCTCGATCTCGGGCAGACCCGCGTTCGCCTTGACCCAGATCGGCCGGTCCGTCGCCTCCCTGAGCAGGGCCGTCACCTTCACATAGTTGTCGATCCCGATCCCGCAGTTGCACCCCACCATGTCCGCGCCCGCTTCGATCAGACCCTCGACCGCCTGTTGTGGCGTCACGCCCATCATCGTGCAGGTCCGGTCTTTGCCCGAATCATAGGTCATGCACGCTACCACCAGCAGTCCGGTCGTCTTTGCCGCTCGGACCGCCACTCGAGCTTCCGCCAGTTCAGTCATCGTCTCGACCACGAGCGCGTCCGCGCCGCCCTCCGCCAAGGCGGCCGCCTGGTGCCCAAAAGCCTCGAACAGCTCGTCTTCCTGAACCTCGCTCATCATCACCATCTTGCCGCTCGGGCCGATCGAGCCGAATACCGCGGCACGATCCCCGGCCGCCTGCTTGCTGATGCGGGCACCCTCGCGGTTGAACGCCGCGACCTGATCCTCGAAACCGTGCCCACTGAGCACGAAACGGTTTGCCCCGAACGTGTTCGTCAGAATGATCTGAGCGCCCGCCTCCACATACGAGAACGCGACCTTGGCGACGCATTCCGGGTTGGACACGTTCCATGACTCGCGGCAGAAGCCCGGCGGACAACCCAGCTTGTCCAGCTCCGTTCCCCATGCACCGTCCGACACGGTGACCTTGCCAGCATAGTCTTCGATCTTCGCAGCCATGAGTCTACCTCTCCGGTGGTTCGACAGAAGCAAACTATTATACCGTCACATGGCCAAGAGGAAGAACTCCGCCCGCGGGTTGAAAACATGTCGTCGGCGGCTACAGTGGGGCACGGCCGGTCGGACCGGTCTCTGGTCAATCAAAGGGTATGTGCTTGGCGTCCGGGGACTGGCTCTGTTTTGCCCGCCCGCAGGCTGCCTCGGCGGTTCAAACGCTCGAGAACAGGGCGGCTCTCAGGCACAAGGCTGTGCTCCTGGCAAAGCAGTGCCTGCCCCGTATCGAGGATGCTCAACAGACGCATCAAAGGAGCCCGATACGTGCGAATTGTCCGTGAACCCAAAGTCTACCTTGTGGGCCGGCCTTCCGTGGACCCGGCCGAGATCGATCGTTTTCTCGCCGACCATGATGTCAACCACTGGAGCACCGACACAGAGGTGGCGGGCGAAAAACTCTGCGAGATCGCCGGCCGCGTCTGTTACATGAGCTTCGCCAAGCCGCGACCCGGCGGCAATCAGGCCTACTTGGGGCATATTCTCGAAGTGGGGCACGGCAGCGTGCTCGAACATGCCGCCTACAGCTTCATCATCGCAGGCGTCTCGCGAAGCTTCACCCACGAGCTGGTGCGCCACCGGGCGGGTTTCGGGTATTCGCAGCTCTCGCAGCGCTACGTTGATGAGTCCACGGCAGATTTCGTTGAGCCGGCCTGTATCGCCGCCGACCCCGCTCTGCACGATATCTGGGTGCGGGCCGTCGAGCAGAGCCGGTCGGCGTACGTCGCCCTGGTCGAAGGCCTCGCCGCCCGATTCGCCGACGTCGAGGATCGGACCCTCCGCCGCAAAATGGCCCGCCAGGCCGCCCGGTCCGTCCTGCCCAACGCCACGGAAACCAAGATCTTCGTCACCGCCAATACCCGTGCCCTGCGGCACTTCATCGAGATGCGATGCTCCGAGCACGCCGAGGTCGAGATCCGCGCCGTGGCCGCCCGCATGCTCGATATCCTGCGCCGCGAGGCCCCGAGCATCTTCGGCGACTACGAAATCTACACCCTGCCCGACGGAACCCGGGCGGCACGGACAAGCCACCCCAAAGTCTAGCGGCATTGCGAAAAAGCTTCTGAAAGCTGTGGAATAGGGTGTGCCCTTCGTTCGCTGCTGGTTGAAATGGCACCCTATTCGCCCTACGATTCTCGCGGATTGCCCGGACTGCCCCGGATTTCGAGAGCCGGCACCGCAGGAAGGCTGAGAAACCATGAACAAGCCCGCATCGTTGACCAAAGAGACCGTGCTGGATGCCTTGCGCACCGTCCAGGATCCGGAATTGCACAAGGATCTGGTCACGCTGGATATGATCCGCAATGTGGCCGTGTGCGACGGTCTCGTTCGCGTGCACGTGGAGCTGACCACGCCCGCTTGCCCGCTGAAGGATCGCATGCGCAGCGATGTCGAGGCTGCGGTGAGACGGCTGGACGGCGTCAAACAGGTCGAGGTCGAGTTCAGCGCCCAGGTCCGTCGCGGAGTGATGCAGCAGGCGTCGCTGCCGGGGGTCAAGAACATCCTGGCTATCGGGGCGGGCAAAGGCGGCGTGGGCAAGAGCACGGTCAGTGTGCTGACCGCCATCGGCCTGGCCCGGGCGGGGGCAAAGGTCGGGCTCATGGACGCCGACGTCTACGGCCCGTCGATTCCCAAGATGCTGGGCATCGAGAATGAGAAGCCGGCCATCGTCGGGGAACAGATCGCTCCGGTCACCGCCCACGGCCTCAAGATCATGAGCATCGGCTTCATGCTCGCCCCCGAGCAGGCGGTGATCTGGCGAGGCCCGATGATCCACGGAACCATCAAGCAGTTCCTCGATCAGGTCGACTGGGGCGAACTCGATTACCTCATCGTCGACCTGCCGCCGGGTACCGGCGACGTGCCCTTGACCTTGTCGCAGTCCATTCCCATGACCGGCGCGGTCGTCGTCTGCACGCCGCAGGATGTCGCTCTGCTCGACGCGATGCGGGCGGCACGCATGTACCAACAGCTCAACGTGGACGTGATCGGCCTGGTGGAGAACATGAGCTACTTCATCGCCCCGGATACCGGCAAGGAGTACGACCTGTTCGGCAAGGGCCGTGTGGAGAAGGCCGCCGCTAAACTCAACGTGCCTTTCCTGGGCTCCATCCCCATCAACATCGCCGTCCGTGTCAGTGGCGACACCGGCACGCCCGAAGCCGTCTTCGAGCAGAGTCCCCAGGGCGTCGGCGAGGCCGTCACCCGCATGGTCGAGGCTCTCGCGGCCCAAATCTCCATCCGCAACGCCCAGCGACCCGTCCCAGTCGAGCTTCGCGTCCACACATAGCCCAAAAAGGTGTCAGGAACCTTTGTTCGCGCGGCGTGGAGCGGTTCTTCTGCCGCTCCACGCCGCGCGAACAAAGGTTCCTGACACCTTTTTGTCGCCGATGTAATGATTCCGAGGGTTTGCGCATCAATAGGAGGTGAAGCGCCGAGAGACTGGCAGCCGCAGTGAACGGTCGGCTGCCGCGGACGGGTCCGGCACGGAAGGAGAGTCTGAGATGGCCTTGCTTTGCTCACGAACCGTTGCCCCGGCGGAGACTGCCGAGGCACGCGAACAAGACACGGCAAGGATCGGCGAGCGGGCCGATTTCGTGACCAACCCAGAGCCCAGCACGCGTCGATCCGCCCCGGCGATCGCCGCAGCCGGCTCTGCGCAGGCCGTCACCCACGCCGACGCCCAAGCCGGCCGGATCGCCGAACGCCTGCTCTGGAGCTTCGCACTGGGGTTGCTTACCGCGGCCTTGGCGCTGCCCCTGGCCTGCCTGATCCATTGGCTGCTGACCGAACGCCCGCTTCTGCCCCTCTACCCGGTGGTTGAGCTCAACTACGCCACGATCACGCTCGCGGTTTGCATCACAGGCCTGGGATACCTGGCTTCTCTGTGCGGTCTGTGGAGCCGCCGACCGCGCCGCCGGGCAGTCCGAGTCAGTCTGTGCCTTACCGCCGCCGCGATGCTCGCCGCCCACGTATCCTCACTTGCCATCATAGCCAACATGAAGGGCCGGACAGATGTCCTGATCGACGGCGTCTGGTGCCTGGCCGCCGGTCTGAGCCTGCTGGCCTGGCTCAAAGCCTGCCGTGCCCGTCCGCGCGTCTGAACGATCAACTCTGTCTCAAGATGCTCGGAAAAGGGGTTCTTCAAAGGAGATCAGCGCTTACCCGCCGCGCTGTAGCGGCATGAACGATTCGCGAGCAACCCACCGATCCAGCTTGCCGCTTCGCGTAACAAGCGTGTAAGTTATTGTCGCGCGGCCCCCTACCTCACGTACCGCCGCCGCGCGGGCTAAAGCCCGCGGCTCGACGATCGGGATGGTCACCGGGCCGATCGGTTCAAGCAGATTGGATACCACCATGACCAAGCAAGAAGTCGCCTTGCTGGCATTCAGGCTGGCAGGGATTTATGCGCTGGTGCAGACCTACGAATACGCTACTGCCGCCATCTGGTACCTGAGTTGGGGCGATTCAATGGGATTACCGACGGAGACCCAGCGGTTAGGACTCCTGGTGTCAGCCGGCGAGTTCCTCCTGTTGTTCCTGGTGGGGATTGGGCTCCTGGTTGGGAGTAGGCGCTTGGCCACTTGGACTTTCCGGCACAATGGTCCAGCACAGCTTGAGGAGCGGTTTCTGGCCCTTCACGCCTTTTCCTACTCGCTGGTCGGCCTGTTCATTCTTGCCTGGGCGATGAGCGATCTTGGACAATTTGCGGGCCTGATGATTGCCAACAGTCCGAAGCCTGGATCTTCATCCTGGATGTTGGCTTTGGAGCCGGGGATAGCGCTGCTGCTCAAGCTTGCCTTGGGCTTGGGCCTCTTCTTCGGCAGTCACGGGCTGGTGCAGCTCTGGTCGCGGCTGCGGTACTCGGGATTGCGGCGGCAGATGGGCTTGTGTGTCCACTGCGCCTACGACCTGGCCGGCAATACCTCCGGCGTCTGTCCGGAATGCGGCACTCGCATCGAGAACCTGGGACCTGGATAACTGGTTGACGAAACAGCCGTGGTGTTTGGAAAGGACAATGTCATGCGAAGATTTATGCTGAGCGGGGAAACACGAATGACCGGCTTGTTGCTGGCGGTACTGGCCGCGGCGGTGCAGGGTCAGACGCGGGATCTGGGCAACGGCTTCCTGCACCACGGTGTGGCCACGCCGATCAGCAACCACCGCGGGACGGTGGCCACGGTCGATGGCCAGGGTCGCAACATCGTGCTCGTCTGGCTGTTCGATCATCGCGGCGGGTATGGGCTGCTGCTCATCGACGCCGAGACCGGCAAGAGCGAGACCTTCCCCGTCCCGTTCCCGCCGGGCGGCGACTGCCCCTATGCCTCGATCCTCTCCAGCGCCAACCGCTATTACACCCACTTCAACAGCCACTTCGTCGAGTTCGACCCCGCCACGCGGGCCTTCACCTTCCACCACCAAACCGCCCCGCAGATGGCCATGAGCATGACCGAGGACGACAACGGGGTGATCTGGTCGGCCAGCTACCCGCAGAGCGGCATCGTCTCCTTCGACCCCAAGACACGCGAGTTCCGCGACTACGGCCACGTGCACAAAGAGAACTGGCCGCAATACCCCCGCGCGGTGGCCGCCGACGACGCGGGCTGGATCTACTTCGGCATCGGTATGACCGCCACGCAGATCTTCGCCCTCCAACCGGGCAGCGGCAAGGTCGAAGCCATGACCCCCGACAGCGAGCGCGTGCAGGGCAGCGCCCAGCTCATCCGCGATCTGAACGGCAAAGTATACGGCCGGCCGGGCGGCGACGGTGATCTATGGTACGAACTGCACAAGGGCAAAGCCGTCAAGATCGGCGCTAAGCCCAGCATCAGCCCCAAACCCATCATCACCGACAGCCAGAGCCTGTTTCACCGAAGGTTTCCCGACGGCAAGGTCATGCAGGATTGCGACCTCGTCGAACGCATACTCACGGTGAAGGATCCAAGCACCGACTCCGTCAAGAAGGTCCGCTTCGACTACGACAGCGAGGGTGCCCATCTCATGGGTCTCGCGGCCGCGTCAGACGGCACCATCTGCGGCGGCACCGCCTTCCCCATGCGCTTCTTCAGCTACGACCCCAAGGCCGACAAGTGGATCAACCGCGCCGCCTACGGCCAGTGGAACACCGTCGCCCGGCAGGGCGATCAGTTCTTCGTCGGCGGTTACCCCGGCGGATTCCTGCTCGATTGGAGCCCCGCCCGCCAGTGGGTGCCGACAGAGAAAGGCAACAAGGAATCCAACCCCCTCTTCCTCACCGAGGTCAGCCCCACCATCCACCGCCCGCACGATCTGCTCGCGTTGCCCGATGGCAAGACGGTCATCCTCGCGGGTACGCCGCAGTACGGCTACACCGGCGGCGGACTGCTCTTCTGGGACCGCGAGACCAAGACCCGCACGGTGCTCGAACACTCCGACATCCTGCCGGACCAGGCCACCATGAGCTTCCTGCCCTTGCCGGGCGGCAAACTGCTCGGCGGCGGGACCACCACCCCAGGCACAGGCGGCGAGAAGAAGGCCGCCCAGGCCGATCTCTACATCATGGACCTCGCCACCAAGAAAGTGGAGTGGCATGCTCCGCTGCTGCCCGGGGTGCAGGATTACTCCGATCTCTGCCCTGCGCCCGACGGCCTGGTCTACGGCGTCGCCGACCGGTTGCGGTTCTTCGTGTTCGATCCCGCCAAGCGCGAGCTGGTCCACGAGCAGGACTTGGCCCCGACCCTCGGCCGCACCAACTCGCAGCAGGGCCCGCGCATCTTCGTGCTCGACCCCAAGGGCACCATCTACATGCTCCTGGCCAAGGGCATCGCCCGCGTCGAGCCCGGCACCTTCGCGATCCACCTGCTGGCCGAGTCCCCCGTCCCCGTCGGCCCCGGCGGCGACTACCTCGACGGCCGTATCTACTTCGCCAGCGGCTCGCACCTCTACAGCTACACCCTGCCGAAAGGCCAAAGCGATTGATCGGCACAACGCCGCACCGTAGCGGTCGCCCCCCGTGGCGACCGGCGAGCTCAGCCAAGCCGTGGCGACCGGCGGACAACTCGCCATTCCCCGTAGCGGTCGCCCCCCGCGGCGACCGGCGAAAAAACCCCTATTCCCCGTAGCGGTCGCCCCCTGTGGCGACCGGCGAGCAGCCCCACCGCTTACCCATCATTGCTGCTTCGCCTGCGATTCCTACAAGCAACCGCACGCGCAACGGCGGCTGGCCCGCCCGGTTGCGTCTGCCGTCCGCAGAGATCTTGATAGAATGTCCGATGTGGTGTATATCCCTTCTTACGCCACCGCGTGGCGCCGGGGCACGGCAGAGCCCTCGCCAGTCTCGCCCCCAGGAAAGGCGTCTTCTTCGGTGCGGGAACGGTAGGGCGGGTGGCGTGAACTTTCACATCCAGAAAGGACTGAACATGGCAGCTCGGGAACCGCAGGAAGGCTGTGTCGGGGACAACGTGGCAGCGACAAGAGGCCGTGTGTCAGCCCGTCCACCGGGTCGCGGTCGGTACGCTCTGGCTGTGTTGCTCGGGATCGGTTCGTGGGCACATGCTGAAGACGCCCTCAGCCCGGCACGGGTTCTGGACGCGATGGAAGCCGGGGCGAAGACGGTCGGTTCCTTCTCCTGCACCTTCGTGGTGAAGTTCGAAGGACGGGCACGGTCCATGCCGGATGGATCCATGGAGTTCCGCGACCCGGCCGATCAGGGGCCAGAGCCCAAGCCCCGCGGGACGATGGAAGTCACCGTCGATGGAGAGCGGTACCGCCGCGTCGAGCGTGCGGTTCGTCCCAGGGATCGGATCGAGACCCTGATCACCGCCTGGGACGGGACACGGGGAACGGGGTATCAGCCAGGCTCGCAGAAAGGGACCATCATCGGCCCCAAGGAAGCGTTCTTTCCCGACGGCGATATCCACGACCCGCGCACCTTCACTGAGTACGTGACGCCCTTCGAGTCGCGCTATCGTTTTCTGCGGGATCTGGAACGACAAGGCCGCTTGGCCGTCCA
Organism: Phycisphaerae bacterium; assembly: GCA_012729395.1. GTDB lineage: Bacteria > Planctomycetota > Phycisphaerae > UBA1845 > PWPN01 > JAAYDF01. Next base: position 14,891 of record JAAYDF010000196.1, on the reverse strand, counting down.
GAATACGGTGCTCGACGATCGTCCCATGATTCTGGTCGAAGGGTTCTCTGAGGATATCAGACGCGGATACCGTCTCTGGGTGGACCCGACCCGCAACCACCTGCCCGTCAAAATCGAGCGGGTGCTGGAACTCCAAGCGGGGGGCCAACGGCTCCTCAGACATCGCCACAGCGCCCTATACGAGGAAGTCGCGCCTGGCCTGTGGTTCCCAGTCAAAGGCACGCTGGAGCACGTGGAATGTGGGGATGCCGCCAACGTCGGCAAAGTCCGCTCGCGGTTACTGATGGAAGTCGACCGTGCGTCGATTGTCATCGCTCCCAAAGTCGCACCGGAAACCTTCACGATTGAGTTCCCTGCGGGAACCCGAGTGTTGGATGCCCGAGAGGGCCGCAATGAGCTATTCATGTCGTCGTCCTCGTCTGGCGACATCGCATCGCCAGGCGAGGGTCCGAGCGTCGGCCGGCTCTTTGAGCAAGACGGCGGCTTCTCCTTTGATCCTCCGGACACTTGGCTGATCAGGGACTGGCCAGGTATGAAGTACCGGATCGCGGTTAGCCCGGTACAGAATGGGTTCTCCCGAAACATCAATGTCGTTGATGAGCAATACGAGGGCTCAATCAACGCGTATGTCGACGCCGGTATCAAGACGTTGGCAAAGATATTTCCGAAATTCACAGTTCTGGATCGCCGGCCGTTCATGCCCTCCCGCGGTAGCGAGGGAGTTGTGCTGGTCAATCAGAACGAGCAGGCGGGCAAGCTGCTCCGCCAGCGTGTGTACTTCTTCGCCAAAGCAAACCGGAAATACGTTGTGACCTGCTCCTCGCTTGCGGAGGATGGCGATCAGTTCGACGATCTCTTCGATGCAAGTATGAAGACATTCCAGTTGCATTGACCGGTAATCCGGCGAGGACGATTGGGGTTCGCCGCTTGATCAGTGATGGGTTGACGGGTCACGGTGGAGACGGCTCTGCCAAGGGAAACCGCAACGGCACCACGAATCATAAACCGGGAGTAGATGATTGGACGAGATCCACGAACTTCCCATTCCGGACTGGGGCCTGCGATGCCCGAGATGCGATCACCCCTTGGCGGGCCTGCGCGAGCACCAGTGCCCGGCCTGCGCGCTCAAGCTGGACATGATCGGGATCGTCTCCCGGCATCGACCCATCGTGGATATCGGATTGCGGTGCCCGGAATGTGACTACATGCTGACCGGCCTGATGTCCGAGCGATGCCCGGAGTGCGGCCACCGTTTCCTCGTGCGCGATCTCATCGAAGATCACGTGGAGGACGACATCCTCATGACCCCGCAGGGACCGCTCTACACCGACGCGCACCTCAAGAGGCGCGAACCGCTCTACACCGGGAAGGAGCGGCCGCTCCCGGACTTCGGCTATCGCTGCGCGGCATGCGATCAGTTGCTGGCCGGGGCGTCAGGCGACGTATGTCTCCACTGCGGTGAGCCGTTCAACCTCCAGCCAATCCATGTGGTGGGCGAATGGGTCAACCTGTCTCCGCTCTTGAGCATGTTCCCGAGCCAGGTTCGTGCACACGTCCAGGATCTTCTCTACCAGGCGGCGGTCCCCTTTCTGGTGGACAATGCCGGTCTATCGCGTGCCTGGGGATTTGATCTCGGTCTTGGGCGAGGCGGACTCCGCGTGCCGCACGAATTCGCATTCGATGCCCTCGCCGCGCTCGCCGAGGCCGGTGCCCATTCTCTCAGCGAGGACATGGCGGACTGGATCTGCCCCGCCTGCGGCGAAAACGTTCCCGGCGGATTCGAGATCTGCTGGAGCTGCGAGCACCCCCATTCCGAGGATCAGCCCGGCTCCGGCGACGCGTCATAAGTCTGCAGCGGCAGTGGACGCAAGGGGAATGACGCCAGCGTTTTGCCGGGACGCCTCCCATTCGCTGATAGGCTGGAGCGGGTTCCCCTGCGGAGAACCTCACGCGGCTTGCCGGTCGCCACGGCTCGGCTGTCTTCGACGCTGAGCTGAGACGAAGCGAACTCGCCGAAGTCGGGCGGCGACCGCTACGCGGCATTCGAAGTGCTCAACCGCTCCCTTACAGCCACGGCTCCGCTTGCGATTCTCAGAGACAACCGCACGCGCAACGGCGGACGTAGATCGCCGTGTCCCCGCCGGGATCGCGCCAGTGTGGCTCGCTAAACAGCCTGTAACCTGAGGTGTGGCACCGGCGTCCCGCCGGTGTGGGCCAGGGCGTCTCGCCCGGACCAAGGTTGTGTCACAGGATATGTGCCGGCGACCACCAGTCGACTGCGGTCTGCCCGGATTCGGTCGCGAGATGCTCACGCATGTCGACGAGCGCCGGGCGACTACGCCAACAGGATTTATGGGCCACCATTGGGGGCGCTACCCCCCGGGGGGGAGCAGAAGTGCGATCCGCCGTGAGGAAGGGCACAGAGCAAGCGACGTGCTTCCTCGCGAAGACAGCCGATACCACTTGTTTTGTCGTCGTTAACTCGTGTCAACGGCGAGAGTTAAGCAAGACCCGCTCGCGAGGCCGTGCTTTTCGTCCGAAAAAGTCTTGACAACTTGCGCTGCGTAGTGTATATTCCTTACATTCGGCAGTGAGGCTGGGGCACGGCAGATCCCTCGCCAGTCTCGCCAGTCTCGCCAGTCTCGCCAGTCTCGCCAGTCTCGCCAGTCTCGCCAGTCTCGCCAGTCTCGCCGAAGGAGTCCTTCGCAGCGCGGAGACGGCAGGGCGGGTGTTGGAAGGTGTCACATCGATGGAGGAATGAACATGGCAGATCGGGAACCTCAAGGGGGTCGTTCTAGGGAGGACGTGCCGGGTGAGAGAGGCCGCTTGTCAGCGCATTCAGCGATGCGCAGCGGATGCGCTCTGGCTATGTTTCTCGGAGTTAGTATCGCCGTGCCGTGGACAACTGCGGCGGCGGACACACTGACGGGAGAGGAGCGTGGGCGATACGCGCAGCTTGCGGCCCGCAGCATGTCAGACTTCTCCTCTCAGGATCTGGGAGACTACATCCGGTTGCGGAAGAAGGAGCAAGAGGGGGATCCGAATGGCCCTCTGCCGGTCCACGAGGTGCGGCATTTTGCCTCCCGCGCGGTGGGGACACCCTACCGCCTCCATGCCGGCCGGTTCGACCTCACGCAGGCAGACTGTGTTACCTTTGTCGAGCGAACCATCGCCTTAGGGTTGGCGAGAGATTTCTGTACTTATCAGTGGCTTTGCGATCGTTTGCGGCATAGGAATGGCAGTGTCGATGTTCTTGATCGTAACTTCTTCACTTTGGCCGATTGGGTGCCGAATAACAGTTGGCTTCTGCGCGATATTACGGCTGAGCTAGGCGCCGAGCCTGTATCGTTCGATTACGTTGTCTTTCGCCGTAGCTTCTTGAGGAATGTTCGGTACGGGCTGGGAAGTCAACCTGAGGCGATCACGGCCTACGAGGTCCAACTCGGGGCGTTCCCGACGCATGAGGAGGCAATGGAGGCCGTCGAATTGTATGCCGCAAAGGGCCTGCCTGTCATCGCCGAGCGCCAGCCGCGAGGTGATCGGCTTCTTTGGATCGTGCTTCTTCAGTATCCCTCGCATGCGGATGCCGTGGCTGGGCTATCCCAAGTGCGCCCTATTCAGCCGTCCGCGATGCTTACGGAGCGATCCAAGGCTGCTGCCAAAGCTGCCAAGATTGCCGCTGCGCCCGAGAAAGAGGTGATTGAGGAGCACTATGTCTCACGCGATGATCTGCCAAGTGTCCTGCATCGCCTTCAGTCAGCGGATGTGTGCCTCATCATTAGATCACAACAAGGATCGCCTGGCTCGAAGCCGTCGGTGTACTGCGACCACATGGGGATCCTCGATATCTCGTCCGAGGATGGTTCGGTCCTCCTCGTCCACAGCTCTCCGCCGAGAGTGAGGGCCGACAAGCTACTCGATTTCCTGGATCGACATCGTCACATTGTGGGAATCAAAGTTCTTCGAATGCGTGAGGACTTCGAGATGCCGACAATGGATGGGCAGGATGCAGACGCGGGAGCTATCAAGGAAGTGGAATAGGGAATTGTGGAGACAGGCACTCCAAATCGGGATGGCAGCAGAACGAGCGTCACCTACCGGGGTAAGAAAGGAGACGACAGTGAGTTCACTACAGCATCAGATCCGGCTTGCGGCGAGCGCGTTGGCCATTTGTGGAATGGTGTTTCTACCTTCCATGGCTGGTGAGTACCCGCCATGCCAATGGCCAGTTTGGAGTCCGCCCGGCACGGTTAACACGTGTGCCTGCACAACGGTGTGGCCCGAGGCGGTGTGTACAGGGTCAGTGACGACATATACCGGACATTGGTACTGCCGACCGGCCAAAAATGGTGTTCAGGATTGTCCTGCAGGGCCAATGGTCCCTATCGGAACGGTTACGCAATGCGTTAAGGCCTTGAATGTCTCCAGACTCCTCGCGTGTGCAGGGGGTAGCCTGGCATGCAGTGAGCCGTGCTGCGCCTGCGTAACTCCTACAACATGCGTACTGTGCGTTGGATGCCTTGTGGCTATCGGTGCTGAGTGCCTGGGATGTCCAATCGCCGATTGTGTGGCCGATCCGACAACAACCGTGAACCTGCTAGGTTATAACCGGACATGGGTCGGTACTTGTCCTTAGCCGTGAAGGGGAGCCGCGACGTAGTGCCGGGCGGACTTCCGCCCCCGACCGGCTTCAGCAGGTGCTCAGAGCTGCGGGAAGTGAAACATCGATACCTACCTGATAGGAGACAACTGATGTTGACATCCATGTTCATGAGCTTATTGCCGTTGTGTTTCGCGAGTGGAGGGAACCAGGACGCCGACCTGGGGGAGCCAAGCGCCCCGGCGGTGGCCCTATACAGGCTGTGTGATGCGGCTTGGACACCGCAGCCCGAGCGGTTCGATATACTGCTTTACAGAGAGCGACAACTGAAGCAGCTATCTCGAGAGGAGGTCCGCACGCTTGTGGAGGAGGCATTGGAGGCCGCTTCTCCAGGAGCATCTAGCACAGCGACGGAGCACAAGGAGTTGGTTGAGGCCAACATTGACAACATCCTGAAGGAGCGGAACGCTCCACGGCGCATTATCCAGCGAATCGTACAGGATGGCGAGCGCCAGCGGGTTGGCATGGTGATTCTGAGACCGGAGCAGGAGCCATCCAGTGCCAGGCTTTCCGATTGGTACTTCACTCTCGGGAGCAATACCGATTCCGAAGGGCGCAACGCCATGCAGGTGACCGGAGAGTTCAGGATCGCAAGGATTCTCCCGGGCGGTATGCGTTTTGCTGGCACACCGGTTGAAGAGTGGCTGAGTGTCCCCTTCAAGCCGGTGATACAGATGATGGTTGGAGCGGTTGAGGAGCCCGGAAAGGTCTCCCTGAGCCAGGAACGGCTCCAGGACGTTCTGTCAGGCGACTCCGGGGTAGCCATCAGGGTCACTCGGGTCAAGGATCCGCGTTACTCCTCCGGTCCATTGGAGCGGGTGGAAATCGTTGACGTTGCCAGCGGCCAGGTCCGTGTTGCGATACTCTGTGATCGTGAAGACTATGGACGCACGTACGAGGTTGTAGCCCAGAACCACGCCACGGGCAATCCGATGCAGACCTTCACACGCCGGGGCCATCTCCCGAACAACGTCGCAACCGAACTGGAGATGCGCACCTATGATGAGAGTGGCTCCCTGGTGGAAAGTGACCGACTGTTCTTCCTTTGCGTCGATTTCAGCCCCGTCTTCAAACCCGGGGAGTGGGAACTACGGGTACCACCGGGATACGGGCTTATTGACGGGAGAGAAACCCCCGACGAGGTCCTGTCGGTCCCAGAGGCCCAATCCGCCGAGATCGGAGATACAATCAGAGAAGTTCTCGCGGCGGCGCGTCCGGAGTCAATCGTTAAGCAGAATCTGGTACGGGTGGGTGTACCCATCCCCCGCGGGTCTGATGGGAACCAGGAGTAGTGAAGCAGCACTCTGGAGAAAAGGGACCGGCGTGTCTCGGTAGGCGCTGCGACGAGGTTGGCCTATGATTCCATACCGGCCGGCGCTGTCGGCCGGCCGGTCATCGGGCCGGTACGGTGCCGGCCTCGCTTGGAGGTTTGGTCGAGGGGCTGTGCGACCACCACGCGTGGAGGTGCCATGTCTAGGCCGGGGTCTCAATTGAGAATCAGCGACGTGCGACCACCACGCGTGGAGGTGCCATGTTCATCTTCATGACCGGTTCAACGGGGATCGCGAACGCTGCCTGGCGGTGGGACGCGGTGTTGGTCCTTCTGTCAGTCATTCTGCTGGGTGCTTTGCTGGGAAAGCTCATCCTGATCCCGATGCAAAGCGTCTATTGGCGGTTTGCTCCGCGTGTCTTTCCTGAACTCGCCGAGTACCCGGACTCCAAGCTCCGCAAACAGGCCCTGATGCGTGCGTGGAACAACTGGCAAACGGCAACCTGTTCATACGCCTTTGGGGGCGTGTTCGTCTATGTCGTCTTGCGGCTCGCGACCCTTCGAGATGGCGCCCACTATGATGCGGCCGGAGGGCCGAAGGCGGTCGGCGAGTGGGACGCATCCACCCTTATGATCCTGGTGTTCGCTGTGGCTTTTGCCGTATTCTATGTCGCGATTCCACTCCTCACTCGGAACATCATCCGCGATCGGCTTCGCCGTGGATTGTCACAGCAACACGATTCCCCGTAGCGGTCGCCCCCCGTGGCGACCGGCGAACTCAGCCATGCCGTGGCGACCGGCGAAAAACCCCCTATTCCCCGTAGCGGTCGCCCCCCGTGGCGACCGGCGAACTCAGCCATGCCGTGGCGACCGGCGAGCAGCCCCACCGCTTACCCATCATTGCTGCTTCGCCTGCGATTCCTACAAGCAACCTCACACGCAACGGCGGACGTAGATCGCCTTGTCGTCGCCGGGGGCGTAGAAGTCCCGCAGCGTGGCTTCGAGACGATAGCCGCAACGCTCGTAAAAGGCGCGGGTGGGGGCATACTGCTTACGACAGGAGGTCTCGATGTAGATGCATCGACCGTCAGCGGCGGCGATGCGCTCTTCGCTGGCGGCCAGCAGGGCCCGGCCGAGGCCCTGCCCCTGGCAGTCGGGCCGAACCGCGATCCAGTACAAGTCGAAGCTGCCCGCCGTGCAGGCGATCGGCCCGTAGCACGCGTAGCCGACCACTCGTCCGCCTTGCTCGGCAAAGACGAAGAAGTACCCGCTGGCCGGGCCGCGAGCCAAACGCTCCGCGACCAGCTCGACCGCCACGTCGACCTCGTAGTCGTGGAACATCCCCGTGGCGAGCACGATCTCGCGAACCGCCTGGGTATCCGATGGGCGAACGTCATCACGCAGAAGCAGGTCCAAGGGGTTTCTCCGTGGCAGGGGTGGGTTTGTGGTTTGGTGTTCGACCATCGGCAGGCGGCGGTGCCTTAAGCCCGTTGGCCGGTGGTTTGGCGTTGAGTCCGTTGGCGGCCGGTTTGGCGGCCGGAGCGTCATTCAGCGGCGGGGCAGCCGTGCGCGGGCCGGCCGTGCGCTGGCCGAACACCGCCCCGGCCAGCCCGACGAAAAAGTGTCGGGCGTTGATGCCCAGCGTACGGGTGCGATACCCGCCCTCCTGAACAACCAGCGTCGGCAGGCCCAACGCCCCGATCAGCTTGCCGTTCAGCTCGAAATCCTGAGCCCCCAGGCTCCACGAACCCGTCGGGTCGCCCTTGGCCGTGTCCAGACCGAAGGCCACCACCAGGAAGCTGGGAGCGAATCGCCGGACGCGGCTCAGAGCCCGCTCAAGCGTTTGCCGGTAGCGGGCACCGTCCAGATTCTCGGCAAGCGGGAAGTTCACGTTGTACCCTTCGCCCGCCCCGAGGCCCTTCTCCTCCTCGAAGCCCGAGAAGTACGGATACGCGAAACGCGGGTGACCGTGGATCGACAGCGTCAGCACGTCGTCGCGCTCGTAGAAGATGTCCTGCTGCCCGTTGCCGTGGTGGTAGTCGATATCCAGGATGGCCACCCGGCCGACGCGGCTCAGGTGGTGGGCGGCGATCGCGTTGGAGTTGAAGTAGCAGAACCCGCCGAAGGTCTTGCGCTCGGCATGGTGCCCGGGCGGGCGGACCAGGGCGTAGGCCAACCGCCGGCCCTTGAGGATGCACTCGGCGCCGGTCAGGGCGCAATCGACGGCCGCCTTGGCCGCGAGGAAGGCGTTGCGGTTCAACGGCGTAAACGTGTCGATGCAGTAGTAGCCCGCCCGTACGGCCAGCTCCCGCGGCGGCCGGGCGATGTTGCGAATCGGAAACACGTACGGGTAGATCGACTCGTCGGCCGGCACGTTCTCGCAGGCCCGCTTCAGGTAGTCGACGAACCGCCCATCGTGCACGGTCCGGAGCATGCTCTCGGGAAAGCTGCGCGGCTCCAGCCGGTCGAACAGCCCGGTCGGTTCGAGCTCTTGCATGATCGCCTTGATCCGCACCGGGGCCTCCACGTACCCGCGATCGTGCACATGGTGGATCTGGTGGTTGTCGTTGAGCACCAGGGCGATACGCGCGTCCTCGGGGCGACCGGGCGGACGGGCCGTTGGCGGTGACGACTTGATGTAGCGGGGGGCCCGGAGCTGCACTGGGTCGTCCCGGAACGAAGCCGCCACCCGGTCAATGTACTCCCGCGGGCAAAGATGTCCGTACTTACGCTCGAGGATCGCCCGGACGATCGGCTGGACCTCGCTACGGCGTAGCGGCCGATCCGTGTCCAGCGGGTCCAGCACCAGGTAGGGCAGCCCGCGGTCGCCCGGCTTGATCGCCAGTTGATACTCGTTGTTGATGATCGGCCGGGCCCCGAACCGCTCGTAAAACCGCAGCCGGGCCACGTTCGCCTTGTAGATCTCCGGCGAGTCGCACTCCTCGGCTACGTCGGGGAGACACTCGAACAACAGGCCCCGGGCTTCCAGCAGCCGGGCCTCATCCCGCACCCGCTGGTACAGTGCCCCGCCGATCCCGCCGCCTGTCAGCGTCTTGGCGCTCGCCACATAATCCAGATAGCAGAACCGCAGCTCCGGCTCGTGCGACAGCAGGGCGAACCCCCGCACCCGGCGCTGCAGGTCGTCGGCCACCAGCAGAATGTGCCGAAACTTGTACTTCAGCGGGTTCCGCAGCTTGGCGGGCAGGCTGGCAATCTCCCTCTCCCGTACCCCGGTGAACTGCGAGCGCAGGATCTCCTGAACGTGCGCGATTTCCTCCCGGTCGATCGGCAGCACGTCATCGAAGACCCGACGAATGCGAAACACAGGCATCAATCATCCTTCACGTGACAGCGAGGAAAACGCCGCCCATCGCGGTCACAGCAACGCTCCATCCACCAGCCGCCGGACCACGCCGGTCATATCCAAACCCGCTTGCCGGGCGGCGGCCATGAAGCCCGCATCCGGCGACAAACATGGGTTGGCGTTGACCTCGAGCACCCACGGTCGGCCGTCGCTGTCCACCCGGAAGTCCACTCGGGCGTAGCCGGCCAACCCCAGAGTGTCCCAACATCGCCGCGCCACATCGCAAAGCGCGTCTAACAGCGTCGCGTCCGCGGCGGGAAAGTCAAACGTACGCGGCGTGTTGTTGTACTCATGCGAATCCTCCTGCCACTTGGCCTTGTAGCCGACGATCCGCGGCCGATCGGCGGGGTAGTCCACAAAGCGGATCTCCGCCGGCGGCAGGAGCTCCGGGCCGTCCGGCCCCGCCAGCAGGGCCAGGTTGAACTCGCGACCCTCGACGAACGCCTCGGCAAAAGCCTCGCCGCCCAGCCGTTCCGCCCGCATGCCGACCTCGCGGGCCAACTCCTCGAAGCTGCCCGGCCGGAAGACAGCGTCATCGTCCAGCCCCAGCGACGCCTCCTCCCACACCGACTTGATGATGTACGCGGCCGCGAGCGCCCCGTCGTGTCGCTCAGATCCTTCGGACCGGGGGACGCGATCATCGCCGTGTGGCATATCAGAGCCGCGTGGTATATCAGAGCCGCGACCGTTAGGGAGCGGTTCTTCTCGGCCGCGAGCGATCGCTTTCTTACCGTCGTGGCTCTGAGAAGCATTCGCCCGCAGCCAAGCCGGGGTATCGATGCCGTGAGTGGCCAGGATCTGCTTGGCCAGCAACTTGTTCGAGGTGAGGAACATCGCCTCGGCCCGCGCCCCGGTGTACGGAATGCGTAGATGATCCAGCAGCGACGGGGCCAAATGGATGAGCCGCCCGGTGCCCCCGACCGACTCGACCAGGTTGAAGACGAGATCGGGAGCTGACTCCCGCAGTCCGGCAGCCGACCGCTCGAGATCCAGGCCCAACGGCAGGGCGGTACAAGCATGGCCCAGCCGGTGCAGGGCTTCCTTGACGCACTCCGCCTGCACGAGCACGTCCAATTCATCCGGACGGGCGTCGGGCGGCAACGCGTCGTGGAGAATCACCACCTTCATGGCCGGTGCACCTTGCGGAGGTCATCACGGAAACGACGGGCTCTGTGCCAGGACCAAGGCAACTTGTTGCTGTTCGTCATCGACGTTGGGGTACGTCCATCAACAAGTTGACTCGGTCCTCGGGGAATTGGCATCGACTCGCGGCTGGGCGGAGTCAAGGATGCGGCGGATCAACTCGACGTATGGCAAGCCGACCGCACCGCACAAAATCGGCAGATCCGAATGCTGAGGGTGCATGCCGGGCAGCGGATTGACCTCCATCACCGCCAGCCGCCCATCCGCGTCAGCCCGCAGATCGACCCGCCCGGCGTCTCGGCAACCCAGCCCCCGCCATGTCGCCAGCGACAGGGCCTCCGCCTCCGCCGCCAGCGGACCATCCACCAAGGGATAGTCCACCCGCTCCTCGCTCTGCTCCTTGTTCACGTACGTGTACGCGAAGGTCTCAGCCGACGACCGCAGCACCACCTCCATCGTTCCAAGGGCCACCGCCGCCGAGCCGGTGCCCGTGATCCCCACAGTGAACTCCCGACCCGGCAGGAACGGCTCCACCAACGCAGGCTGCCGGCAGAGCTGGTGAATGCGGCCGCACTGCGCCGCCAGCTCCGCCTTGTTCGTCACCCGCGACTGGGCCGTGATGCCCTTGGCCGTTCCCTCCGCCACCGGTTTCACAAAGAGCGGAAACCGCAGATCCACGCCCTCCACGTCGGCCGCCGACTCCACCACGCGGAAGTCCGTCGTGTGAACGCCCAGATCCCGCAGCACCCGTTTGGTCATCCCCTTGTGCAGCGTCAAGGCCATCACCAGGGCGTCGGAGAACGTGTAGGGAATGCTGTAGGCGTCCAATAACGCCGGTACCTGGGCTTCCCGGGCGTACCCGTAAAGCCCCTCGGCGATGTTGAACACCAAGTCCCAGCGCTCGCCGGCCGCCAGCTTGTCCACCAGTCGCCGGACGTGACCGATCCGCTCCGTGGTATGGCCCAACTGCCGGATCGCCGCCTCGATCGCGTCGATGGTGTCCGGCCGGTCGAACTCCGCCGTCTCCTCTTCCCCGAAGCCGGCAGCCAAGTAGTCCGCTCGCAGGTCGTATGTAAGGCCGACGATCATGTCATACCTGCGGGTCGGGGTAACGGTAGACGTTCCCCTCGTAGTTGCGGAGCAGGACGAAGTCCCCATCCCGTCCGACGATCGGGTCCGGGACCAGCGGGATCTTGCCGCCGCCGCCCGGAGCGTCGATCACGAACGTCGGAACGCCGTAACCCGTCGTGTAGCCCCGCAGGCCCGCGATGATCTCCATGCCCTTCTCGACCGAGGTCCGAAAGTGGGCCGAGCCCGAGATCGGGTCGCACTGATACAGGTAGTAAGGCCTCACGCGGATCTTCAGCAGCCCGTGCATCAGCCGCTTCATCGTCTCAACATCGTCGTTGATCCCCTTGGCCAGCACCGTCTGACTGCCCAGTGGAATGCCCGCGTCGGCCAGCCGCTCGCAAGCCCGCCCGACCTCCGGGGTCAGCTCCACAGGGTGCATGAAGTGGATGCTTATCCACAGCGGGTGGTACCGCCGCAGCATCCGCGTCAGGGCCGGCGTGATCCGCTGCGGCAGGACGGCCGGCACCTTCGTCCCGATCCGGATGAACTCGACATGCTCAATGGCCCGCAACCGCGACAGGATCCACTCCAGCCGCTCGTCGTTCATGGTCAGTGGGTCGCCCCCGGACAGCAGCACGTCGCGAATCTGCCGATGGGCGGCGATGTAGTCGATGGCTCGCTGGTACTGGGCGGTGTTGAAATGGTACTCGCCCGACTGCCCGACCATCCGCGCCCGAGTGCAGTAGCGGCAGTAGGTCGCGCAGAAGTTGGTCACCAGGAACAACGCTCGATCCGGGTAGCGATGCACCAAGCCCGGTACCGGGCTGTCATGCTCCTCACCCAACGGGTCGTCCGCCTCGCCCGGCGACTGAATAAACTCGCCCGGCAGCGGAATCATCGTCCGGCGGGTCGGATGGTTCGAATCGTCCGGATCCATCAGCGAGGCATAGTACGGCGTGATCCCCAGCGGCAGCCCGCCACCCATCTGAAAGACCGCCGACCGCTCCTCGTCCGACAGCCGAAAAACCCGCTCCAGCCCCATCAAATCGCGAATCCGATGGCGGAGCTGCCACTGCCAATCATTCCAGTCGGCTACCGTGGCACCGGGGAAGTAACGCCGGCGGAAGACGTTGGTTCGAGCACCGAGCGGTGGAAGGGGGGATTCGAATCCCGGCGGGGCATACCCTCGCGGTCGCGGCTTGCGGCGGGTCGTTCCACGGCTTTCCGGGAGGGCCAGCGGCGGCATCGCGACAACATTGATGGTGGATGCTGGAAGGCTAATCGATCTTCGGCCTGCGCCGTCGGGCTCCGGATCGGAGCCCAAAGACTGATCTTCCATTCTTGAAGTGACCTCTTGCGGAAGGCGACCGAGTCTATCCGAATGACATACGGAAGAGCCTGCTCAACCCTCGACCCGACCGCGCCAGTCCGCTTCTCCTTCTATAGAAAGAGTAAGTATCTCATCCCATCGGAAAGTCAAGGGCATAGTTTGAATTTTCGTCCAGAAATCTTTCCGGCCGACCCCCGGACGCTGCTCCCCCGGACATCTCGCTCCCTCCTTGCTTCCCATGCCCGGTACCCCACCGACCAAGCCCACCCTCCCCCAATCCCCAATCTCAGATTCCTAATCTCGAATTTCCAATCCTCGCCCCCCAATCCCCAATCTCAAATCTCAAATTTCCAATCCTCGCCCCAAAATCCCCCATGGCCCGATGGTCAGACCCGCCCGCGAAAGCCTATCATCTACGGGGGCGCCCATGCACCGGACCGGCCTCACCCGCGTCGCCTGTCAGGTGCTTGACGCCCCCCTTGTGTTTGTGCGTCCTCCCCCTCCAGCTATCCGCCGAACCGATCGAACAGCGTATCCCGTAAACGCATCACCGCGGGTGTAACTCGCGGGTCAAACGCGCGACCATGTCGCCGCCGAGGCCCAAGGCGGTTCGCTTGCCAGTTCCTTCGCCACGCCCTCACTGCGTAAGCATGCCCACGCCGAGGCCGAACGCGGACCAGCTCCACATCCGCAACGCTCGGAGAACCACCCATCCTCGGGTGCGGATCAAGTCCACAAGCTCCTGCAATTCGCCAAGCGGCCTGTAGCTTCAGGTGTGGCATCCGCCGCCTCGCCGGTGCCCGGTGTGGCACCCGGCATCCCGCCGGTGTGGGCCAGGGTGTCTTGCCCAGGCCGAAGCTGTGTCACAGCGTATCTGGCGGAGACCACTACAGCAGATCGCTCAGCCCGTGCCTGCCGCCATGTTGCCCCGAGGCAAGCGAGTCACATGACATCGCGGTTATCCTTCGGCTTGGTGGCCCTCCTGTCCCGCGGCCAGTCGCGCCGCTCGGCCGCTGCCCTGACTCACGGTGGATTTGGCCTTCAGTTAGCGCGACGCTCCCCCGGGCCGGCTGTTCCCCATGTGCCCCCCGGTGATGGGAGTCTCTGTCCCTTTCGCTCCGCAGTGTCCTCCACTTCTTTCATTCTGGGGTGTTCTCCCCCCGTTGCTTGACGAATGCACCGTTTGTTGGCAACATAGGTATCCAGAGCAGCCGGATCTCTGAAGGCTGGCTGCCCCGCGTGGTCTGGGAAGGACCGGCCTGCCGGACGCCGTCCCCACCCCGCGGAAAGGGTGTTGTTCCCCTAGCTCAATTGGATAGAGCGTTGGCCTCCGGAGCCAAAGGTTTGAGGTTCGAGTCCTCAGGGGAACGTGTCGCGGCAGACGCCTCCAGTCCTCCCTGGCCAAGCCCCGCATCATCCCGACCGCATGCAATCGATTACTTCGCCCGCGGCTCCGCCACCCGGGGAACCTTCCCATGTGCCGTCAGCAGCACGCCGTCTGACCAGCCTCGGGTTGGCCGAAGGGTGACCGTTCACGGGGCTCCGTGTGTCGCGGTGACTCAACCGCTCCGCCGACGAGTGCAATGGCGAAGTAACTTGAACCACCAAGACACCAAGAGGGATGATCAGCGAGAATCGAGTGTACGACTGCTTGACCAGGCCGCATCCTTGGTGTCTTAGTGCCTTGGTGGTCCAGCTCGTGAACGGCCACGCCGAAGGTTCATATTGCGGTTGTAGTACAGGCCGGTGGCGGTGGGGGTGGCTGCGGGGTCGGGGGTGTTGAAGGTGGCGGAGCCGTCGAGGCTGTGCCAGAAGAGGCCCTAGTGGCCGACGCGGTTGACCGGGGCGGGCGTGGCGCTGGTGTGCTTGACGACCGGCGTGCCGTAGGGGTCCCAGACGTACTGCTCGAGCACCTGCCCGGTCTGACCCAGCAGAGCCACGACGTTGTAGTTCCCGTCCTGGAGCATGAACAGCGGCTGCTGGTTGCCCAGGCCGTCGTTGTACGTCTGGACGATGAACTCGTCGACGTAGTCCGGGCCGTAGACGTACTCCG
>JAAYDF010000195.1 GCA_012729395.1 Phycisphaerae bacterium | reverse complement strand
TGTTTGGAATTTGTTTCGAGTCTCGTGCTTCGGATTTCGAGCTTGTCCTCACCGGCCATGAATCGGTGCCCGCCAGTGTGGGCCTGACCGAGCCGGATCGCAAGAACAGTCATGCACCCGTTGGGCCTATCGACTCCGATCCGCATGGGCTTCAAGCCGATTCTACTCGTAGCGAAGGGCCTCCATCGGGTCGATCCGCGCGGCCCGGCGGGCGGGAAGGTAGCTGGCCAGCAGGGCAATAGCGATCAACAGGGCCGAGACGGTCGCCAGAGTCAATGGGTCAGTGGGAGTGACGTCATACAAGAGGCTCGACAGCACGCGCGTCAGCGCCACCGCGCCGGCGATGCCGATGGCCACGCCGATGAGAATGAGTCGCACCCCCTGCCCCAGCACCGCCCTCAGGACATCCGCGTGCCGGGCGCCCAGGACCATGCGAATACCGATATCATGGGTCTGACGCGTGGTGTTGTACTGGAGCAGGCCGTAAATGCCGATGGTCGCCAACGCCAACGCGATGCCCGCGAAGATTCCGAGCAGGGTCACGACAAACCGCCGAGGTCCCAGCATCTCCGACAGCGTCGCCTCCATCGGCTCGATCGCCCTGATCACCTGATCCCTTTCCAGTTCGGCAACGAGCCTTCGAATAGCCGGTACCAGACGCATCGGGTCGCCGTCCGTTCGCACCAGGACGGCCGCCCATTTCGAGTACTCCGTGCCTCGTGTGTAGACAGTCCCCATGACCGGCCCGGGCGCGGCAAAGCTGCGAATCGTACCCACGACCCCGGCAACGGTGTGGACATGCTGCCCGGACCAATCGTCCATCACGAAGGTCTGACCAAGGGGATTGCCATCGGGGAAACACTCGCGCGCAAGTGTCTCGTCAATCACGATGGCGTTTGGGTCCTGGTCGTCAAACGCCCGCCCGGCGAGCCGGCGCATGCCCACGGCATCGAAGAAGCCCGGCGTCACGGATACCCAGCGGGCCGAACGGGGTTGCCCCGGCCCCGTCGGTCCGGTGATGGTGAAATTCTTCTCGTAGGCGCCGGATGAACTGGTGATGTCGGTCCCGGAATAGTCGTCGACGCGACCTCCCACCGAACGGACGGCAGGAAGGGTACGGATGCGTTCGAAGAGAGGACCGAAGAAGCCATTGCATTGGTCGGTTTCGGTGTATTTCGCATATGGAAGCTCGATATGCATAGTCAGGAGGTTCCGCGGTGGGAATCCCAGATCGACCGTCTGCAAGGCCACCAGCGTGCGAATCAACAGAGCAGCGCCGATCAGCAAAACCAGCGAGAGACCCAACTGGCTGACTACCAGGCCATCGTGAAGGTGACGCCATCGCCGAGTGCCCGTGGTGCGCCCCGTCCCTTGTTTGAGGGTCTCGTTGACGCCGATGTCGGAGGCCCGCCAGGCGGGCACCAGGCCAAACAGCAACCCCGTCAGCACGGAGACACCCAGGGTGAAGGCGAGGACCCGCAGGTCGACGTTCGTCTCCTGCAAGCGCGGGATATCGGCCGGGCACAGGGCCACCAATCCCTTGACCGAGCAGAACGTCAGGACCAGCCCCAAGCCGCCGGCTGCCAGGCTGAGCAGAAGACTCTCGGTGAGCATCTGACGGATGAGGCGACCGCGTCCGGCCCCGAGCGCCATGCGCAGGGCCATCTCGCGCTGCCGCACACTGGCGCGAGCCAGGAATAGATTGGCGACATTCGCACAGGCGATCAACAACACGAATCCCGCGGCTCCCAATAGCAGCAACGGCAACCTCCGATGATGGTAGACGAGTCCATACAGAAACCGGTGTACGTCAACGATATGGGGTGCGGCGTCGGCAGACTCGGTGCGCCGGAGACGACTGGCCAGTACCGTCAGGTCCGCGCTGGCCCGCTGCGGCGTGACGCCTTTCTTGAGACGGGCCAGCGGGATGACCGGAGCATCATAAGGCTGCGCCGGACCTTCGGGGAAGATCATCGCTCGCCAGAAGTGCACCCCCTTGCCGAAGGGAAAGCTGAAGCCAGGCGGCATCACGCCGACGATCGTATGCGTCTCAGACACCATGTCGACGTCCCAATCCGCGTTGCGTTTCCAGGCGGTGAGGGTAAGGTTCCGGCCCACGGCATTCGGGTCCGCACCCAGGTGATCCCGCCAGAAGGCGTGACTGACAACCACCACGCGCGGACCTCCAGGCTTCTCATCTCCCGGGCCGAATCCGCGTCCCTGTATCGGCTGAATCCCCAACGTGGGAAAGAGGTTGGCCGTGGCGTCGCAGCCCATGACTTGATGGGGAGTCTCTATCCCGTGGACGTACAGCGGACAACCGCAACAGCCGGCGACCGATTCGAATACGTTGTTGTGTTCCCGGAGATAGAGGAAGTTCGGACGATAGCTGAACTTCTCCGTCGATTCGATGCCCGACTGCTGGATCCACACCAACTCATGCGAGTCCTTATAGGGCAGCGGCCTCAGCAGCACGGCGTTGACCACGCTGAACAGCGCCGTGTTGGCCGCGATCCCCGCCGCTAATATCCCAACGACCAGGGCCGCAAAGCCGCGACTTCGCGCCACCATCCGCAACCCGTACCTGATGTCCAGCCACAGTGTCTCCATGCGTCTCTCCTATTCGTACTGCAGGGCCGTCTTCGGGTCGACTCTGAGCGCCCGCCGGGCCGGGATATACGTGGCCAGCAGTGAAGTCGCTGTGAGCACAACCACGGTGACAACGATGCTCACGAGATCAATGCTACCGATGCCTTGGACCGCGCTTCGAATCACTCGCGTCATGACGAATGCCAGCAGCATGCCGGCCAGCAGCCCTGCGAACGTCGATGTGGCGCCCTGACGCAGCACCAGGGCCAGAATGTCCCGCCGGGTGGCCCCCAACGCCATGCGAATGCCAATCTCAGGGGTTCGCGAGGCGACCATATGGCTCTTGACGGCATAGAGACCCATACCGGCCAGGAACAGGGCCATGGCCCCGAACATCACGGCAAGTCGGGCAATGACTCCCGTGAACAATACGGTGGGATGACTGCGATGTCGGTCCGCCAGAGACGCAACTGCAAGAACCGGCAGACGAGGATCGATCTTCCGAATTCGTTCGCCGATAGTGCGCACCAGCGCGGCCTCGGCGCCCGGTGCCGTACTTCTGGCCAGTAGATGGATGGATGCGGGTTCATGGTCGGCTTTGATTGGCTCATAAAGGTGGGGTTGGACCTGGCCATTGCCCCAAACGCTCCGCAGGTTCGGTACGATACCGATCACTCGGCGGAGCCCCCAGCCATACTGGATGAGACAGCCAAGGGCACTACCCTCCGGCCGGAGCTTGCGGGCCAGAAGCTCATCGATAATCACGACCGGTTCTGCATCGGGAGCGCTGTCGAGAGGGCGAAAGGCCCGACCCTGCAGGAGCCGAATGCCCATCGCTTCCAAGTAATCGCCGTTCACCTCATAACAGTGAAGTGGCTTCGTCAATAAGCTGCCTGTTGCGTCATCTTCGCGGCCCGGCACATACTCGACGACTCTTTCGCGAACCCAGGGCCACCACCCCAGGTCCACGGGAGATTTGCAGGACAGGCCCACCGCCGCAATCTCGGGCACATCCTTCAACCGCTCGGCCAACCTCTCGCAGGCCTGCTTTGCCTGAGTCGTGTCGTAACCGCCTGCGAATGGTTCCAGGCTTGCAACCACCTTGCCGTCCAGGCCAAAACTCGGCTCGACCCGGGCGGCCCGCAACGCGGTTCGAGCCAGCAGCGTCGCGGTCATGACGAGCGCCACGGACAGGGCCATCTGACAGAGCACCGACAGGCCGCGTGGTACGAACCTCCGCCTTGTTCGTGTAGCTTGAAATACGCCTCGGCCGGATTCCTTCAGGTCGCCAACAAGATCACGCCCCGAGAGGCGCAGGGCCGGTCTCAGACCGAAGAGCACGGTGGCAATCACGCAGAAACCCAAGGTGGCCCCCAGGACGCGTACGTCCAGCGCGACTCCAGAAATGATGGCCTCCCCCAGGTACATGGGGAGTTGGCCCATCGCCGCCCACAGTTTGAGAACCCGGACGCCCCAGAAGGCGACAGCCACCGCCAGGATGCCACCGAATACGGCCAGGAGCAGCGATTCGACAAGTAGCTGCCGCACGATCCGCAAACGTCCGCCCCCGATAGCCGCACGGATGGCGATTTCCCGTTGGCGCCCCGCTCCTTGAACGACGATCATATTTGCCAGGTTCAAACAGGCAATGAGCAGGACGACGCCGGAGACGCCCATCAGGGCCAGGCTGATACGACTCAATATGGGCCTGTCATCGTCGACACCGGCGGCGTCGAGTCTGGGCAACGGGTTGAGGCGAAACATGTTCGCCTGTCTTAACGGATGGGGATACATCTGCTTCAAGCGTGGGAACATGGATTGCAGCCATGCTTGAGCCTGAGATCGACTTACGCCAGGTTTGAGTTGTCCCACCAAGGCCAGTGGCGGATAGTGCCATACTTCATCCGACCTCCCCTCCCCCCTCTCGAAAAAGCATTTGAACACGCGACCGTACGTGCCCAGAGGCAACCAGAGGTCGGGGACAACGACGGCGGCGCCGGTGAATGTCTTTTGTGTCACGCCAATGATTCGACAGAGCGCACCATTGATACGCACATATTGGCCCACCATCTCGGGCTCGGCCCCCAAGCGCTGCCAGGTTCGGTAGCTCAGGACCGCCACCGGCTCAGCGCCGGCTAGCTCCTCCTCAGGCAGAAACGTCCGCCCATGGAGAGGCGCTGCGCCCAGGGCGGTGAAGTAGTTGGCCGAGACGTACAGCGGATCCACATGCCTGGCACTGCCGTTTCGTACCAGGGTAGCCGTTCTCATGCCGTAACCGTTGGCGATGAGGTCGCTGAACACCGGATTGTTGTCACGCAGCTCGCGATAGCCCTGATAAAGAACGAGACCCAACTTATCGAATTCGCAGCGCACCAATCGGTCGGGCTCTCTGACGGGCAGCGGTCGAAGGAGCAGCGTATTGACCACGCTGAACATGATCGTGTTGGCCCCGATGCCGACCGCCAGGGTGACCAAAGCGATGGCCGTGAACCCGCGATTCTTCGCCAGCATCCGCAAACCGAATCTGACGTCCTGCCAGAGCGTCGTCATTGCATGACTCCAGTTCGTAGTTCACAGTTGTCGGTTCTCAGTTGTCAGTTACCGGCGGTCAGGAACCCACTGCGAACTGTCAACTGTAAACTGTCAACTCATCCCTATTCGTACCGCA
>JAAYDF010000194.1 GCA_012729395.1 Phycisphaerae bacterium | reverse complement strand
TGAGCGTGTCGTTGCCCGCCCCACCATAGATGTAGTTCCGTCCGCCGCCACCGGTCAAGACATCATCAGCGGTGCCGCCGATGATATTCTCAACATTGGTGATCGTGTCGATGCCGGCGCCTCCCGTGTCCTGCATGCTGATCAGGCCGAGACTGACAGTCACCGGCGTCGTGGCCGTCGTATACCGCACGGTGTCTCGCTGACCCGTTAGGACATGATCACCGCCATCGATGATGTCGTTACCCAAACCGCCTTCCATGGTGTCGTCGCCCTCGTCGCCATAGAGCTCATCCGGGCCGCGACCACCAATCAGCAGATCATTGCCGGCAAAGCCGTAAATCCTCGTCGACAGCGTGGGATACAAGGCATCGTCATAGCCGCGAATCACATCGTCAAAGACGTTATTCCCATCGATGATGCCATTCCAGGTGTCATCCGCACGACCACCGTCGATAACGTCGCTCCCCCAAACCTCCTCGAAGCGGCCCATGTAGCGGTTGGCCGTCTCGTTGCAGTCGATGACCCAGATGGATGCGGCCAGCGTACCCGCCATGGCATCGGGAACCACCCCGGGCTCGCAGTTGATGATTGTATCGACCTCGCCGTACACGTCCGTCGCGGTGCCAGGATACTCGGAAAGGTCTACGTTCACAGGCACGTAAGGGTCGGGGACAAACTCGTAGAAGGCATACGCCTCGCTGTAGTCCAGCGCATCCACGCCCCGGCCGCCCGACATCTGATCGGCACCACTGCCGCCGACTATCACGTCGTTGCCACCCTCGCCGTGCAGAATGTCGTCACCGGCACCACCAATCATCAGGTCGTTGCCGTCTTCGAGCTGATCGCCGGTGTCGCCCCAGATCCTGTCGTTGCCGGCGTGGCCGCGGAGTTCGTCGTCGCCGCGCCCACCGACAATCACGTCGTCGCCCGCTTGGCCCCAAATGATATTGTCAAACCCTTGGTTCGAGGAACGGGTCAGCAAGGTTCCCTCGTCTTCGGAACCCACCAGGAAGTCATCGTTGAGCGAGCCATTGATATTCTCGATACCGTACAGCGTATCTCGACCCGGAATACCCAGCGGCGGCGCGGCATCAAGCTCGCCGTCTCGATAAGCGAAACCCATGGGGCTCAAGCTCGTGCTTCCGAGCATCACCCGCACTCCGCCGCCGTACAACCTGGTCGTCACCGGCACGTTGGTGCCGTCGGGCAAGGTGACTTCAAAGTCCTGGATCACCGTGCCGACCGGCACAAGCGAGTAGTCCACCCAGTCGGCCGGGCTGCGATCCACCGCCGGGTCCGAGGTGCCGTAGACATCATCGTCGGCCAGGAAAACCTCTCCGCCAACGATCGTGTCGTTGCCAAAACTGCCATAAATAAGGTCCGCCCCGTCACCGCCGCTGACAATGTCCGCACCACCACCGGGGTGAATGATATCACCGCCCGCACCGCCGCGAATCGTGTCCGCCCCACCGAGCGATGTATCCTGGTCGTAGAAGCCGTCCGCCAGATCCAAACTGCCAATATAGACCAGCGCGCCAAGCAACGGAACGTACAAATCGTAGTTGAAGTCGCCAAAGATCAAATCGCTGCCGTCGTCGCCGTTGATCCGATCATCACCCAGCCCACCATAGATGATATCGTTACCGTCGCCGCCCTGAATCCGGTCGTCCCCGACATAGCCGGCACGGGGGTCGATCGTCGGGTCCGGGTCGATGGGCACGCGAGGGGGCAACCGGGGTTCCATAGCGATCGGCTCGACCGGATCACCCAATGTCGGATCAGCGCCGGTGGCCCAAACCGGCGGCAGCTCCCCGTCTCCACAAATGATGTCGGCGCCGTCGCCACCCTGGATCAGATCGTTGTCCAGTCCACCAAAGATGCTATCAACGCCCGCACCACCTTCAATTGAATCATCCCCTCCCTCACCAAACAAAACGTCCGGTCCCGCACCGCCCCGGATAGTATCGTTGCCGCCGCCACCCAGAATGGTCGTGGGACGGTTCTCGGCAGGATCGCCAATGAGCGTGTCGCCTGTGCCCGGCTTGCCACGAATAGCGCTGAAGGTATCGTCGATGAGCGCATCCGCGCCGCCCCATCCATCCGTCGCGGCGTTCGCTCCGAGGTCTACCGTGACACCGCCGAGACCACCGTCCGTATGGTAATCCAGCACATCCCATCCACCGCCGCCGGACAAGGTGTCGCTTCCTTGCCCACCGCGAACCAGGTCGTTATCCCCGCCACCGTTCACAGAGTCATCGCCATCGCCGCCTTCGACGATGTCGTCGCCAGCGCCACCGCTCACCTCGTCCGCGCCGGCCCCGCCGGCCACGTAGTCCTGCCCGCCGTCGCCGAAAGCCAAATCATCACCTGCCCCGCCTGAGACAATGTCATTGCCGGCACCGCCTCGAACGTAATCGTTGCCGTCGCCGCCGATCACGATATCGTCGCCCGCTCCGCCTGAGACGGGACTGTCCGTCTCCACATCACCATCGTCACCGGGGCCGCCGTCGATGTAGTCATTCCCATCGCCGCCATCAATCGGATTGTCGTCGCCGTCACCGCCGAAGATGAAGTCATCTCCATCCCCGCCAGACAAACCATCCGCCCCATCCCCACCACTCAGCAGATCGCTGCCGCCCTCACCCGCGAGCCAATCATCCCCATCACCGCCGTACAGCTCGTCATCCCCATCGCCGCCGAACAAGTTGTCGTCACCCTCCTGCCCAAAGAGGAGGTCATCCACGTCGCCGCCCGTGATCGTATCATTGCCGTCGCCGCCGTAGATCTCCGTCCCGATGTTGGCGTTGCCGGCCAGCGTATCATCCAGCCCGCAGCCTACGAGAATCTCGAACGTATCCGGAGTGATGGTGTCAGTGGTCACCACCCGAATGCCGGCCACGACGAAAGGAACGTCCACGCCGACGCCGGTGGCGAGATTCACATCAACGCCGGTACCGCCTTCTTCACCGCCTTCTTCCTCGATGTTGTAGTCCAGCGTGTCGATGCCGTCCCCACCATCCAGCACATCGTTCCCTCGCCCGCCCCGGATCAAGTCATCCCCGGCCCCGCCGTGAATCTCGTCGTCACCATGACCGCCAACCAGCGTGTCCTTACCAGCACCGCCGTCGATCACCACTTTGACCCCTCTGACCACGGGAGGATCGGAATCCCAGTCATTGGTCAGCGCCGCCGCCGTGACCGTGTCGTCTCCTGCTCCGGCATTGACGACAATGCGAGCAACTTGAGCCAGCGGGATACCGGCGGGGTTGCCCGGCGGAGGCGGACAATGCAGACCGTTGATGAGCAAGTAATCGCCATCCACCGCCGGATCGATGGGACCCGGGTCCTCTTCGGTGAACTCGCCGGCGGTGACTTCCGCGACCCCAAGAACAATCAGATCGTTGCCGGCCGTGCCCGTGATGGTCACCACGAGCTGCCCCGCTTCGGTCGTGACCACTACATTGCCACAGCCGATCTGGGCCTCAGCCACACGGGTGCCGAGCGTCGCGAACACGGCCGCGACGAACACAGTCGCCAGCCGACCGCCCAGCCAAGACGCCGACGCCGAACCATTGGTACCGCGCACCCGGCGATCAGCCGCCGCTCCACTCGAAGCCATTCGCATGGGGTTAATTTCCTATCTTATTGCCAGGCAAATAGTTACAACCGGGCGATCGACGCCACCAGCCGGCCAGTCCAATCCCGCCGCCGGGCTACGCGCGCCGGCGGAATACCCCCGCCGGTATCCTACCGCATCGCAACTGTCTAGCCAACTTCAGCTTGGGTCCGGCCCAGGGCCGCCACATCACCCACATCCTCGACCCGACCGGGCAGCCCGAGACCCCGTATCGGGTATCAGGCGGACCCGCATCCCAGCGGAATCGCCCGGCGCGATCCCATCCGAAGGGGGAGCATCTGAGACCGGCACAGACGACGAACCAGCCGGCACACCAACCAGATGCTCCTCGAAAAAACCGACTGTCCGAACGCCGTAGTACTCCGGGCACACCACAACCGACTGGTTGTGCTTCGCCTTGGGCACCACCCAGAGCGATTTCGGGCCGGGCGCGGAAGCGTACAACAACTGGGACTGCTCCACCGGAATGTAACTGTCCCGCTCGCCGTGGATGAACAGGATCGGCAAACCCGCACGCATGCGTTTCAGGGCCTTGAGCACCGACGGAAACTCGCAGCCCAGCTTCCGACGGCACTCGCGGAACAGTAGCCAGCGGAGAAAACGCCAGAATTGCGGGGGGTGATTCTCGTAGACGAAGCGGACTTTCGCGAAAATGTAGGCCCACCGCTTCATCAGGTACTCCAGCGTGGCATCCGAGCTGAAGGCCCCGTCGGTGATGATCGCCTTGACCGCCGGGTTCGATTGAGCGGCGAGAATGGCGGCCCCGGCCCCTCGGGAGATGCCGAACAGACCCAGCTCGACCGGCCGCCCACGCTCATCGAGCCAATCCTCGACATAGGCGATGGCCCCGAGCATGTCGTTCACTTCGCGCTCGGTAGGCCACTGCCGCGGATGGTAGCCCGGCTCGCCGCTCGATTCCCCGTGCCCGCGAAAATCGAAACTGAACACGTCAAACCCCGCCGCCAGCAGGGGGCGACAGTAGCGAGCACAACTGTACATGTCGCTGGAAAACTCGTGGGCGAAAATGACCATGCCCTTGGCCTGCCCGCCGTGCTGGCCGGTCAGGAACATCCCGCACAGGTTGAGATTGTCGAACGCCCGAAAGGTCACCCGGTCACCCTTGATGCGCACAAAATCACACGGCCCCATGGCGAGCGGCGGCGGCGTATCGCGGATGATGTTGAACATGATCCGAACATATTTGCGCAGCACCAGCCAACTGGTCACGAGCAGAACCGCGACCGTGGTGATAAACGAGAACAAGGCCCAGTTGCGAGTCACATACTGCAACCAGGCCATGGTCGGCTCGTTCGCCGCGATGATCATGGTCCACACAGAGGCCACCGGAAGGCTTCCTGGCTCCCCTTCTCCTCCCTCAACAGGGCCGCGTTTCCGTGATTCGCTCAGCCTGGGCCATGTTATAAAGCCCGATAGCCAACCCAATCAAGCCCCAAGGAGACTCCGGAATCCGGGAGGAACGACCCGACGGGTGTGAACCGGCCTCGAAATGTACCCAGGTTCTGTGACGGCCGCCGCCTCTGGTGGCCGGCAAACTCGCAAAGAATACGCCGGCCGCCAGAGCCTGTTCGCCGCGACGAACAAGCACTGGCGGCCGGCGTTGAAACCTCATCTCCACCCGGCGGCGGTCGCTATCAAGCAGCGTCGTCCACACCTCGCGGGAAGAACCGCCACAGCTTGCGGCCGCCACGCGGAGAAAGCGAACAGAGAAAGCGACACTCACCAAGACCGGTAGTTGGGCCCACACCATCCTTCTCACGAAGAGGGGCCAACCCCGCACCCGGCCACCGTCACGGAAGCCGCCACTCGCCGCTCGGCTCAATCCCCGTCTGCCAGTTGCTCAGGCTTATCCAGGAACCACTCGCCGGAGCATTCCACCACGTCTCCGCGGAGCAAGGCCCGACGTACACATTGTCCTCGAACCGCGACGCGGCGATCTGGTTCGGGGCACGGTCCGAAACCGGTGCGATATGCCAGTCGCCCGCGGGCCACCGGAACACGTTACGCAGCACAACGGTAGGCTGATAGGGCAGCAGAAGAGACGGAAGCTTCTTCTCGCTGGTGCGGAACGGCACCGGAACGACCTCGAAATCATTGTCCACTAAAGTCACTACCCGCTTCGCGGAATCACCCGCCGCGAGAAACTTGACCGGGTGGCCTGATCGGATCGTCCGGCAACCCCGCATCAGCATTTCCTGCCCGGTTAAGTAAACACAATGCGAGTAGAAGCTGTTCGTACTGCAGTTCTCCCATGTGCAGTCGATCAGCGTGGCAAACTGAGCGCTCCCACCCACCGGCTGACTGAACCAGCAATCATCTGCCGTCGCCACCGGCTCCGGCGCGAAAAACGGATGCACCGTGGAGCCGACGTCGACGAACGACACCCGCCGCAGTTCCAGACTGCCGTCGATGTAGCACTTGATTGCCGATCCACCGCCGTCAAAGCCCACGATACGAAGATCGTCCGCGTAGGCCTTCTGAGACCAGAACTCAATACCCGCCGTCCTGTGCTCCTTGCCGGTGACGCCAAGCTGGAAGTCCTGCGCGGTCATGTCCAAAGTATGCCCGTTGCCCCGGATCGAGACAGAACTGCCGTGGAACCGTATGCCGGGCGGGCCATAACGATAGGGCCAGGTAATGTCGGCGGTCAGAACAATCTCCCAGGAAACGTCGCGCTGCAACGCGGTATCACGCCCGCACTGAACAAGCTGCTCGAACGAACCCACCTGAACGACGGTCGCAGACTCGATCACGGTAATCGTCGCCGTGCCCACAGCCGACTCACTCACCCCATCACTGGCCCGATAGGTGAAGGTGTCGCTGCCGGTGAAATCGTCGGTGGGTGTGTAAGCGACCGTCGCGGCAGTGGCGGTGGTCTTGGTGACGCTTCCCAGCGAACCATGAGCGGGTGATGACACGATGCTGAACACGAGGGCGTCGCCGTCGGCGTCCTGGCCGCTGAGCGTCAGCGTGACGGCCTGATTCTTCGCGGTCTGGGCCGCCACCTTCGACACCACCGGCGCCGTATTGGCAGGCCCCTGAACCGTCACACCCATCTCGGTCCGGGCGAGAACCAAAGCCTCGTCGTCGCGATCCACAACGCTGAGGGTCACTAGGTAACTGCCCACTTGGCGGAAGGTGTGAGCGACGACAGCCCCCGTTTGTTCCGGCGTGTCGTACCCGAAGTTCCATACGTACGTTCCCAGCGGCCGCGGCTCGCCGTCAACCCCCGTGGCGGTAAAGGCGATCCGCAGCGGAGCCGTGCCTTCATTCTTGGTCGCGGCGATCCCGATAGCGACGGCCGGGGCCGGATCGGGATCTTCCGGCAAAACGATATCCTCCGGAGCGGGCTCCTCTTCCTCGCCCGGATCCACCTCCCCGCTATCCTGAGTCCCCACGATCGTCGTCTCCGCACAGGCGAGCACCTCCGCCCCATCCGTACCACCATAGGCACACAGGCTGACCGCATAGCTGCCCGGTTCGCTGAACGTATGGGCGACAACGGCTCCCGTCTGTTCCGGGGTACCGTCCCCAAAATCCCAGTGATAGGTGCCTCGCGGCCGCGACTGCCCGTCAACACCTGTAGCGGTAAAGGCGATCCGCAGCGGAACCGTGCCTTCCTGGGCGGTGACTCTGATACCAATGGCGGCCGCCGCGGGCGGCGGGGAAGGATTGACGTACACCACCGCCGTCGCCGGCACAGACTCGTTCTCGCCATCGCTGACCGTGAAGCTGAATGTGTCAACACCACTGAACCCTGACGCGGGTGTGTAGATAACCCGGGCCACGGTCGCCGAAGCCCATTTGAGCGCCCCGAGTGTGCCATGTTCCGGCATCGAAGAGATCTGGAAGGTCAGAGAAGCATCTTCCGGATCGGCCCCGGTCAAGGTCAGCGTGACCGCGGCGGCTTCATCCGTCTCCGCGCTGGTATCCAAGGCTGTCGGGGTCTGGTTGACCGGCTCGTTGACAACGACCAGGATCTCATCACGACCTTCCAGGGTCGTCTCGCCTGCCTTGACGGACACGACCAACTGCACCCGATATTGGCCGGCCGCCGCAAAAGTATGCGACACCGGCACGCCAGTCGTGGAGGCAGACC
Source organism: Phycisphaerae bacterium (assembly GCA_012729395.1). GTDB lineage: Bacteria > Planctomycetota > Phycisphaerae > UBA1845 > PWPN01 > JAAYDF01. The sequence continues at coordinate 47,179 of JAAYDF010000194.1, read as the reverse complement.
CGTCTCCAAAAGCCCATCGATACGTCCCCGCCGGCCGGCTTCCACCTTCCGGACCCGCGGCGTTGAAGTCCACCTTCAGAGGAGCGATCCCCTCTTGCGAAGAAGCCAGGATCACCACCTCAGGAACCGCCGGCGACAACTGGCCCGAATCGCCCGTCGATGTCGTCCCAGAACCACTATTCGGCGTGAGGTCATCAACCGGGGGCGGATCGGGGTGATAACCGGCCACTTGGTCATCTTTGACAGAAACCGGGGCACACGATTGCCCAAGGCAACCACTGAGCAGAATCACACAAACCACCCATCGAATGCCCGACGAGCCGCCAACCGCGCGCATGAACGCCCCAATCTGCAACATAGTCTTCCCCTGCAAGTGTTCCTGATCCGATATCCCCGTGTGGCGCAAAGCCGGTGGTTGATCTCCGGCAGTTACTTAAGATATGGAGCCGCGGGAAACAAAACGGATGGGGTATATAAGGAGTTCTGGCGAAGTCTGTCGACCAGGTCGGTTTTGCGGCCTGTGAGGGGTGTGACAATCACGCGGGACACGTCGTCCAATAAGTGCGTAACTCGCCATCCGCGGACAACACAACCGATAACCAAGCCCCAGTGGGCGATCGGGTGCATCCATCGTCAACGGTTACCTCGAAAACGGACTAGGCGCAACGGGGGAATGGTTGTATAATGTGGGCACACGATCTGAGAGCGTAACCCGGCAGGTCCGAATGGGACCACGTCCGCATATATGTTACGCGAAGGCGCAGGCGTTTCGAACGCTTTCGTGCGAGTACTGTAGAACCAACGCGTCGAAGTCCCCGGGGCCAAGAATATGTGTCCCCGGACATGCCCATCAACCGCCAGGATGGTTGTTGTGGAGGATCACATCCATGGGTAGCGCGGGATCACCGGCACCAGCGGCACTCACACGATGCACACGATGCATCCTTCCCGAAAACCATCCAGGCCTCACGTTTGATGCCGAGGGAGTCTGCAGCCAATGCCATGCTCACGACCGGCAACGCCCCAAGCCGCGCGGCGAGGAGGCCCTCGCCAGGGACGTCGAACCCTACCGGAACAGCGGCCGAAAGTACGACTGTGCCTTCGGGCTGAGCGGCGGACGCGACAGCACCTACTCGCTCTACCATGCCGTCAAAGTCCTCAAGCTCAAGCCGCTCGCTTTCACCGTGGATCAGGGCTTCATACCCGACGAGACCTGGGCGAACATCGAGAACGCCACGAGGATTCTTGGGGTCGATCATTTCCGAGTCAAGCACGACCTGACCGAGCGAAGCATTAAGCCGATGATCAAAGCGTGGGTGCGCCGCCCTTCGCCGGGCATGGTGACCTTCATGTGCCTGGGCTGCCGACTGGGACTCTACCAGACCGTTCAGAAAATCAGCCACCAGTACTCAGAGCTCCCCATCTGTCTCACTGGAAACGGCGAGCCACAGGAAGAGGAGTTTGCCAGATCGTTCTACACGACCTCCAGCAGCCGCATGCGGGCCGTCGCGGAGCTGGCCTGCGGCATCGGCATGGACCTGCTTCGAAACCCACGCTACTTTCTGCCCCCGTCGTTACCCTGGCGCATGTTCATCGAGGGGATGTATGTTTTCCCGCCCCCGATCGAGTTCATCCGCAAAAGGGTGCGGATGCGATGGAAGAACATCGACGTGATGCGTTATCTGCCCTACGACGAAGAGAAACTCGAGCGCATCCTGCAGGGCGAGTTGGGCTGGAAACGTTATCATCACGCCGCGGCCGGCTGGCGATCCGACTGTAAAATACCTCTTCTCAAGAACCTGATGTACAAGAAGCTCTTGGGCTTCACGCGACACGATGGGCTGATCAGCGGGGTCATTCGTCGCGGCCTGCTCACGCGCGAGGAGGGGCTTGCTCGCGTGGCCCGTGACAACGACATCCCCGATGAATTCCTCAAGGAGTTCCTCGCGGAGATCGGCCTGCCCTACGAAGAAACATGGGGGCGAGCACGCTGGGATCGGGCACGGATCTGACGAGCTTTCCCGCAGGATCAACTCCGCGACAAGCGCCCACCAACCAAAGAACCAGGCCTCATCCTGATGGACGAGGCCTGGTTCCGGGAGAATCCCTCGATTCCCTGTTCGCCGTCCTTGGCGTGTTCCTCGCGTCCTCCGTGACTGCGGTTACCCGAGGAGGGATAGCGCGGTCTGGGGCAACTGGTTGGCGATGCCCAGAATTGAGGTCGTGCTCTGCACCAGGATTTGTGACCGGGTGAGAGCGGCCACCTCGACCGCGATATCCGCATCCCTAATGGCGGACTCCGCCGCTGTGACGTTCTCCAACGCGACGCGTTGGCTGTTGATATTGGTTTCGATCTGGTTGCGCTGCAGGCCTCCCAGTCGGCCGCGAATGACCGCGACCTGGTCGATGGCCTCGACAACGATCCTCTCGGCAGACATGGCGTTGCCAGAGCTGGCCGAGTTCGAGCTACCATCCTTGATGGTATAGAGGAACCCGACGTCGGCATTCCCTAAATTGCTGCTGCCCATGTTGGGGATACCGATGGACACCTGCCCGTTGGGGTTGACCTCCGGCCCAATCTGGAAGGTGGCTCCGCCACCAGTGATCGCGAAGGTCGAGGTCCCAAGCGTGGTTCCCCGATCTGCGGTCATGAGCAGGGTAAGATCCAGCCCATTGGCCCGCAGCGAAGCCTCGATGCCGCGAACCGAAGCGTTCTGACCGTTGATCAGTACGCTGGCATCCACGCCTTTGTCCATGGCCGTGGACCCGGTGCTGACAATGAAGCTGCCGTCGATCGGCTTGACCGAGACCAGCGCGTCGCTCCCGTAGCCTTGGCTGTTGAGCAACACCGTTGTGCCGCTGAGGGCCGCCGACACGCCGGTCATGTAGCTCGACTTGTTGATGGCCTCGGCGATGGTAGTTGCGGTCGACCCGCTGGTCAGCGAGATGACCTCCATCCCCCGGCTGCCCTTCACCTCGATGGTGACGTTCTCGGTGAGCCCGGAACCGGCACTGAAGGCCACCTGGGCGGTCTCGGCTGCCTTGGTCACCTCGACCGTGATATTCTGGAAGGAGTTCTGCGGTACCCGAGCACCGAAAACGGTGAGCGTGTCGATGGCCGACGCCGCCAGACCCGACACCGTGTACTCGTAGTTGCCGTTGATCAGCTTCTGACCGCCGAATTGCGTGGTATTCGCGATCCGGTCAATGGCTTCAATGATCGAGTCGATCTGAAGCTGGTCGGCGCGGAGTTCCTCTTCGCTGTTGGCGCCCTCGTTGGCGGCGTGGTTGACCAGGCCGCGAATGTCCAACAGCAAAGCCGAGATCTCATTGAGCGCACCCTCAGCGGTCGAGATCACGTTGATCGCCCGCTGCGAGTTGTCGATCGCCTGGGAGATACCCCGGATCTCGCTGCGCAGGGTTTCCGAGGCGATCAGTCCGGCCGGATCATCACGCCCGCGATTGATGCGCAGCCCGGTACTGAGGCGCTCCAGCCTCGTTCGCAGGTCGCCTTGGTTGGCCGCCAGCTTGTGAACAGCGGTGATCGAGGGAATGTTCGTATTGATGACACTCATGGTATCCTCCCTGACAGTCGGGCAAGTATCCGTTCTTGCACCGGACGGGGCACAGCCTTGTGCCTCGCGATGGGTCGGTCAGGCGACCCCGTGCAACCCGACCCGCCAGCGGCGGATTCCACCGCCCCTCTTGCGGGGAGGCCCGTGACTCGCGGCTTTGGCGGCCGCTCTGTACACAAGCCGACGCGTACCAACTGATCGTCCCGATCAGCCCCCACCATCCTTGGTGAGTTGCCGCCTGCGAGCCCGCATGAGTCCCGGCCACGGGCGGCTGCTTCCTCTCCCCCTGGGTGCCCTTGCCTTGCCGAAGAAGAAACCTGATCGGAGTGAGGTTCCATCTGGCAGGCATCCGGGATTTCGACTAATTACCCGGAGGGTCTTTAGTTATAAAGTGCGGGGTCCGATGCAATTGTGAGATATCGGACCTGCCTTCATCTCCCCCCCGCTTCCCCGGGCCGACTGCTCGCCGACCTGCCTCTTCCCACCGGGGCATCCCCCATGTTCCGTGACCTTTCCCCGCCCAATGTGGAGGCCGGGCCCCGATCCATTGCCCGGGCCCGGCCTCATTGTATCGTCCAGTTCAGGTCTGTCGAACCGTACGGTACAGGCCGCCCACCTTATATTCTGTCGGCGGCCCGCCGTGCGGACTGAACTAAATATCACCCAATCAGACTCAGCACCGCCTGCGGCATCTGGTTGGACAACTGAAGGACCGCCGTGGTCGACTGAACCAGAATCTGGGCTCTGGTCAGTTTGCTCGTCTCGGTTGCGAAATCAGCGTCCCGGATGGCGCTTTCGGCCGCGGTGGTGTTCTCCAGAGCGATGCCCAGGGCGTTGATCGTCGAGCCCAAGGTGTTCTTCTGGAAGGCGCCAAGCCGACCGCGGAGCCCGGAGATCTGCTTGTTGGCCTCGCGCAGAATCTGCTGTCCGGTGTCGAAGTTGCCGGAGGTCAATTGGTTTGCCTGGCCGGTGCCCAAGGTGGACAGGTAACCGATATTGCCGCGGCCAAGACTGCCGGTGGCCACATTGGCGATGCCCAGGCTGGCCATCGCGTTGATGCCCAGTGTGGGGGCGATGCTGAAGTTGGCTCCGCCGCCCGTGATGGTGAAGGACTTGGACAGGGCGGTCTGCGTACCGAAAGCGGCCGCCAGCGTCAAATCCAGGCTCAAGGCCGTTGTCCGCAAGGAGGCGTCAAGTCCGCTGGTAATGGCCTCAACGCCATTGATCCGCAATCCCACGTCAACGCCGGTGTCTTTCGTCGAGCTGTCGCCGCCAGTCACGGCGAAGGTTCCGCTGATCGCCTCGACCGAGACGAAGGCGTCTGAGCCGTACTCCGTACTGCTGAAGTGGACGACGGTGCCGCTCAGGCTCGCCGACACGCCGGTCAGACTCGACGACTGGTTCACGGCAGCCACAATAGCGGATACGGCTGTACCGCTGGAGAAGCTGACCTGTTCAGTGCCGCGGTTGCCGGCAATCTGAATGCTCCCGCCCGAGGACAGGGTACCGCCGCTGTAGGTCAACCGAGCGGTCTCGGCCGACTGGGTCACCTCCACGACCACCGACCGCGAGCCCCCGTTGGGGATACGGGCACTGGTGATCTGCAGGTGCGAGATGGCCGACGCTGTGGTCCCAGTCGAGACTCCAGTGGTGCTGTAATCCAGCGACCCGTTCAGGAGTTTCTTGCCCTGGAACTCGGTCGAGGTCGAGATCCGGTTGATCGTGTCCAGGATGGAATCGATCTGGAGCTGGTTGGCGGCGACTTCCTCGTCGCTGAGGCCGGCCTCATTGGCGGTGTGATCCACCAGGCTCTCCAGCTCGAGCATGAGGGCACTCACCTCTTGTAGCGCCCCTTCGGCAATCGAGATCATCATGTCGGCCCGGCGAGCGTTGTCGATCGCCGAGGAAATGGCCGTGATCTCCGAACGAAGGGTTTCGGACGCGATCAAGCCGGCAGGATCGTCCTTGCCCTTGTTGATCCGCAGACCGGTGCTGAGGCGCTCCAGTGACAGATTCAGAGCCTCATTGTTCCGACTGAGGTTTTGTGCCGCCACGAGTGAGGGCACATTGGTGTTAATCCGACTCATTTTCGCGTGCCTCCAACCGGCCACGACCGCCGACAGTCCGCGTCGGCATGCCGTCGTGATCCTGAGCTGATCGCCGAGGTGCGGTGGAACAGGGCCCTCGCCCTGTCGCCCCGCGGGCTCGCTTCTCTGTTTTTCAAACAACCCCAAGCCACGCTCGGGGTCCTGCCCCGAGAACGACAGCCACTTCCCTTCCTCACGCCCGAGCGGGTCCAGGGTGCACAACACAGCCGGCCGGACTGGCACCCCAGAGCCTTGCAGTGACCGCCGATCCTTCAGCGGCGTTCGTCGGATCGACCAGCGAATATCGGTGCTTTAGCATTCTCCGACGGTCCGAAACTGCGACCACGCAAGCAGTTAAACATTTCCGGACATGCGCCTGCCCAATGTCCGGATACTCTGCCCAACGGGCACGCCCCCAAAGGCTATTACCGGACACCGCCGTCAAGGACCGATCATGCGAATCTCGAAAAAAATCTTGCCCAATAATGCACAGTCCTGAAGAAACAGTCGCGGACTTTCCCGGACGACCGTCGCCAGGCCGAGATGCAAGGTCCGAATCCGCTACAGAAGCAGGACAGTCGCCCTGAACCGGAGGGCAGGTAGAGCTTCAAGGAAGATGCGGTTTCCTGCGTCACCTGTTGCCGGGCAAACCGGCTCCCTATAATCGCGATGAGCCGGCCGGCCGAGGACATACGCATCGGAGGTTTCGATCGGTTCTTCTGTCTGTAGCAACGGCGACGACGAAGAGCCGTCCGCACCACATGATCGGCCCAGGCATGCAGGAAACGCCTGCGGTTTGACAGGCCTCTTCCCTTTCCCACTGGGGTGGTCGTTTCTCGGCCACCCCGAACTTTTTTTCGTCGCCAGTGTGGATTCATGTTGATCCGCACCGGACGCCTTGTGAGACTGCCGCTCATCAAGCCACTTGTTGGGTCCTATGTGGGCGGCTATTCTCATCGCCCATGTCGCTCTCCGTCTTGCGTGCAGCCCGGCTCATCAGCATCCTGACCCTCACCTCCCGCGGATTGGGGCTGGTGCGGGATATGACCTTCAGCTTCGTGTTTGGCGTGGGCTCGGTGCAGTCGGCTTTCGCATTAGGCTTCCAGATCCCCAACCTGTTTCGCATGCTGTTTGGCGAGGGAGCGATCTCGGCGGCGAGCATTCCCGTACTGACCGAGCGACTGCACCACGACGGCCCGCCGGCCATGGCGGTAGTCGCCGGCCGACTGGTCGGCTTGCTCCTGATGGTGCTCACGGGCCTCTGTGCGATCGCGGAAGTGGTCGTGTTGATCCTGTATTGGCGCTACGGCGACGACCCCAACTCCGCCCTGACGCTGACACTGACCGGCATCATGCTTCCGTTCGTGGTCATGATCTGCCCGGTGGCCATCCTGGGCGGGATTCAAAACATCTTCGGACGCTTCGCCCTGCCCGCCGCCATGCCCATCCTGACCAACGTGGTGCTGATCATCACGGCGTTCGGCGCCCGCCTGGTGATTCCCGGCGGGCCGCGAAAGCACATTATTGTCATCTCCTTGGCCGTGCTGGTAGCCGGCCTGCTGCAGGTGGCTCTGCAATGGTGGGGAGTGCGCCGCTGCGGCCTGCGTATCAGACTCAGCATCGAGTGGCGCGACCCGGCCATCCAACGCATCCTGCGCACCATGCTGCCAATGATCCTCGGCCTGGGCGTGGTCCAGATCAACACGCTGGCGGACTCGCTGATCGCCTGGTGGTTCGTGAGCGACCCGGTCGGGCCGCATCTGCCCGACGAGCGGCCGGGCACCGCGATCCTGTACTTCGCCCAGCGGCTGTACCAGTTCCCTCTCGGTGTCTTCCTCATCGCCCTGGCAACGGCGATTTTTCCGGCCCTGGCTCGGCACGCGGCGGCCCAGGATCGGGCGGGCCTCAGCCAGACGCTCATCCGCGGCATCCGAGCGGCGCTCTTCATCGCGTTGCCGTGCATGGTGGGTCTGATCCTCATCCGCGAGCCGCTGGTCCGGACCCTCTTCGCCCATGGTCGCTTCAAGGAGATTCCCCACGCCGACCTGCGGGTCGCCGCCGCGTTGGCTATGTACTCGCTGGGGCTGTGGGCTTACGGGCTCAACCATCTGCTGACCCGGGCGTTTTACGCCCTGCAGGACGCCCGCACGCCTTTGAAGGTGTCCGTGGCCAACGTCGCCCTCAACCTGACGCTGAACCTGATCCTGGTGCAGACCGTGCTGCGCGAGGCGGGGCTGGCCCTGGCGACGGCGGTCGGGGCAACGATGCAGGTGATCGTGCTGCTGGTGCTGTTCAATCGACGAATCGAGCGGCTGCCGTGGGCCCAACTACTGCCCAGCGCCGGTCGCACGTTGGCGGCGGCGCTCTTCATGGGTGCCCTGGTCCTGCTGGCCGACCGCTACGCCCTGCCCGAGGTCGGCAACCTCATCCGCCTGGCGATCCTGGTCGCGACCGGCGCCGCCGCCTTCCTCGCCGCCGTCTGGCTGCTCCGCTGCCCCGAACTCCGCGAGCTGACCCGGCGGTAGAGAAAATGGTGTCAGGATGATTTTTGCGGGGCCGCAGGGACGGTTGCACTGTAGATGAACAGCGGATAAATAGTGTCAGGATGATTTTCTGAGCCCGCAAAAATCATCCTGACACCATTTTTGAGGGAAGGACATGGACACGGTCATCAACTTGAGTTTGGCCTGCGTCGCCCTTGCTTCGGGCCAGTCGATCACTTCCGGCGAGCTGACCATTGAAGCCCGACCGCACGAGACGGCGGTTTGGGTGAGAATGGCGGATGCGAGCGGGACGGTGTACGCCGACGGCCCGGCTCGATACGAGTTGAACCTGGAACACGCCGGGCAGGTCACGCTGAAGGCGAGTATCACTTCCACGCAGGAAGGCTGCCTGGCCATCCGGGCCGTCGGTGCCGGGATCGAGCTGCTGCATGAGATACGGAGCCGGCCCAGGCGAGACGGCTTCGTCGAGTCCATTCGCATCAGGAACACCACAGATCAGGCGATGGTGGTCACCGATTACCGTTTCGGCCTGCGTCGGGTGAAGGCCGTGCCTGGTACACTGCGTGTGGTCGCGGTGCCCTTTCGTCGCCAAGCGGACGGGCGATTGCGGGACTGGTCGCTGGCCGAGCTCGAAGCGGGCAGGGCCGTCAACTCTGATTTCCGCAACGATCCGGCGGTCATCGCCCCGCAGCCGGTCGATTCCGCACGGGGGCGAATACGCTCCGAGGGTTGGATCCTGACGGACGGCCGACGCGGTCTGCTCATCGCCAAGTACAATCAGGAAGCCATCGAGTATGCCCATGTGGAGTGGGAAGCCGGCGACCATGCGGGGTTGAGCTTCGGCGGCTCGGCGTTCGCCCTGCACCGAGAGCCTCAGCCTATGCAGACACTCGCCCCCGCAGCTTGGGTACAGCTCGGCGAGACCTGCTATTTGCCGATCCACGGCGATTGGCCTTCCGGGTACGCACGATTCCGCGATCTGCTGAACGAATTGGGCCACGGCCTGTCGGCCGCCTACGACCCGCCGATCAACTGGAACGTGCTGTTCGACGTGGGCTGGTACCACTCGGACCGCGAGGCGTTGGAGCGGCACTGGACCCGCGATGCGCTGCTGCACGAGGCGGCCAAGGCCTCGGAGATCGGGGCGACGGCACTCTATCTCGATCCCGGTTGGGAGATCTGCGAGGGCACCAGCTTGTGGGACACCGAGCGGCTCGGGCCGGTGGCTGATCTGGCTAAGGAGCTGCGGGAGCGCTATCGGCTCGGCCTGGCATTTCGCACCATCGGCCGGGTCTACCGCGATGAGTTCCCGCATGACTGGTGCATCCAGCACGGCCCCGAGGCCGGGCCTTACGAGCGGCCCTTCCTGAGCAAACCCGTGGGACCCGAGCCGGTGCCGACGCTCGACTCGGCCGGCCGGCGAAACCTGGCCCTCAATCCGCACGCCAAGGCCGGCGCATCCTCCACGCTGAGCGGACACGACATACATAAGCCCGAGCATCTCAACGACGGCTGGTACAACAACCCCGCCAGTTGGGTCTCGGCCGGCGAGCCCTCCTGGGCCGAGGTTGATCTTGGCGCAGTTTACGAGATGAGCCGCGTATGCCTGGGCAGCGAACACACCGCCCACCACAACGACCGGGCGGCGACCCGAATGCGTATCCTCGTGGCCACGGAGTATGCCGAGGAATCGCGGGATCCGCGCTGGCAGGTGGTGGCTGGGAGTCAGGATAAGCCCATCCGGGGTACAACGGCTTTCGACTTTCCGCCACGCCGGGCACGCTACGTTCGCGTCGACATTCTGGAGTCAGCCGGCGGTGAGGTGCGCATCGACGAGATCGAGGTGTACGAAGCCAAGCCGCAACCGTGGCGCGAGGCCCCCGCCCGAAGATCGATCACCGCTGAGCAGCCGGTCGGCACACAGATCAACTTCTGGGAAGTGTGCACGCTCAACCCCGCATGGCAGGCAGAGAAGCTGCGACGCTTGTTGGAGATCGCCCCGCAGGGCATGAGCTTCGTCATGTTCGACGAGTTCGACTGGCGGGGACCGTGCCACTCCCGCGAGCATGGCCACGCGGTGCCCTCGACGCCGGAGGGCCACACACGCGCGGTGTATGACCTGATCCGCAAGGTCAAGCAGCACGTGCCGGGCCTGCTGGTCGAGGCCCACGATCCGGTCTGGCCCTGGGGCGTTCGCTATTTGCCGATCTACTTCGGCCAGACCATGGACCCCGCCCACCGGCCGGGCGTCTACGAGGAGAACTGGGGTTTCGAGTTCATGTGGAACCCCATCGAGGACCTCGTCTCCGGCCGGGCGTTGTGCCTGTACTACTATGCGCTGGCCTCCGACATCCCGCTGTACGATCACATCACCATGGAGAACGACAACGATGCCTGCCTGGCGTTCTGGTGGTATGCCTCGACGGTGCGGCACCTGGGCATCGGCGGGAAAAAGGGGCTGGGCGGCAAGGCGGAGAACGAAACCCGATGGCAGGCCTACAAACAGGCCATGCGCGAGTACCTTCGCTTGCGAGCGTGGTTTACCCGCGGCCAACTGGTGGGCGTGGATGAGTTGAATCATCTGCACGTGCTGCCGAACGAACCGGGCGGCGTGCTGGTGGCGTTCAACCTGAGCGAGCAGCCCGCGGAGCGCCAACTGCTCATCGACCCCGCCGAGCTGCGCCTCTCGGCCCAGCAGCCGTTACCCACCATCAGCAACGCTCAGGCCCAATGGCGCGATGGCCGCCTCGAACTCCGGTTCTCGATTCCCCCGCGCAGCCCCGTGGTGATCGAAATAGGCTCGGCACGATAGAGTCCGAAGCGCTTCACGGCATCGCGTAGCGGCCGGCGTACGCCCCCGCTTCACGGGCGGGCCCAGCCCGTAGCGGCGCGTCAAAGGAAACTGCCCTGCGAGCCGTACACTCGTGCGGAACATTCTCCATTTCGGCCTTGCAACGGCCCGGATCAGGAAGTATACTGCGCCCATGGCACGTGGACGGTCCACGGGCTCCCGGCACGCCGGGATGACTCCGCGAAATGGGCCAGAAGTGTCTTGGCGTCCGTGGGAACGGGCACTCTGGAGGGCAGACGTGAGTCGCCGGACGACCTCAGGCCCGGGGGCACGCCGCCGCCCCTCGCCGAATCACATTCCCTATCAGTTGCAGTATCCTCACGAATATGGCGATACGGGCCCTCGAATTGGCACTACAGCAGGCACGATGACGCAGACTGAGATCGACCACATCCTGAATGGGTCGCATTTGGGGCGAGCACTGAGGAACCTTGTGCGCGGAACGCCCGCAGATGTATCGTCACTCTTGGCGTCCGTCGAGAGCGATAACTACTCCCTTGTGGGTACTCGCGCGACTTGTCGATGCCACTACCTCCGACTGGACGGCAACGGTCGACCTCGGCTTGATGCACTTATAGAGCGGCTCTGCCTTCATGTGCTGGATTACGCCATCCCGCGAAGCGAGATTGAGGCTGCCCGTGCTAATCCGTCAACGCGCCACTTAGTCAAGCTGCTGCGCGAAGCCGAGCATCTGTTTGCAGGGATGAGTACCACGGGAGAAGGCGGGGAGCTGCTATTGTGGCTGCTTACCGAAATGATCCTTGGGCTTCCCCAAATCATCTGCAAGATGTCATTGAAGACATCTGGTGGCGTTCACTATCACGGAATCGACGGCGTCCATGCCGGTGTCGATGCTACGACTGGCGCGCTTTGCCTCTACTGGGGGGAGTCGAAATTCCATGCGACCCTCTCTAGTGCGGTGGAAAGCTGTTTCAACGATCTTGCGCCGTTTCTCACTGAGCCCGCAACATCGACCAGTCGACAGAATCGAGACTTGGTCCTGCTCAGCCGGCATATCGATTTGAATAATGGACAACTCGAAGCGGCGTTGAAGCGGTATCTTGACCCTGATAATCCCCAGTTTAATAGTCTGGAGTTTCGAGGGTTGGCACTGGTCGGCTTCGATTGCGAGCATTATCCAAGCGATCCAAATACAGCGATCCAAGACCATTTGAATTCTGCTATGGCTACTGCAGTCCAAAGCTGGAATGGTAGGATTGCCGAGCGCATTCGCGACGCTTCGTTGTCATCGTTTGTCATCCACTGCTTCTGCGTGCCCGTGCCATCTGTTGAGAAGTTTCGTGCCCTGTTTCTTCAAGGAATCGGCCACACCAATAATGCCGCTACATAATGTCCAACGGTTTCTGATCGAGAACGCTGGATTCCGGCAACGATTCGGCGACCTAGTGTTGCGCTCTGTTGCGCAGCAATTTGAAGCACTCGTACCGGACGACTCAATCGCGAAGCTACCGGGGGTCGATTGGCACTACATGCTCTTCTGCGCAAGCGTGCTTGCGCATTCAAGCAGTGAGGCGATGCTGGACGCGGCGCTGCGGATTGCCCAAGCATGCATCACAGATCGTGAGGCGAATCCGTTGCAGCGCGATTCGGCAGCGATCATCCTTGATCAGCTAGCAAACCGCCCCGCCATCGCGTTGGCAGAGTCAAGGCAACTGGTACAAGCGGGGATTGCTTCACGATTGCCGACAATGGCGATGCTCGATTGGCACCGCAGAGAGATGATGCAAATGGTCACCCTGGCAGGCGAACAAACGATTCACACCAATGCGTTTCAGAGAGCCTTTTGGACCGCAGCGAGCAAGTTCCAGTGGGTTAGTGCTTCCGCTCCGACAAGTGCCGGCAAGTCGTACATTATCGAGCAGTATCTTGTCGATATTCTTTCGGCCGACACTGATGCTGTCGTGGTGTATCTTGTTCCGACCCGTGCATTGATTCACCAGGTAGAGCGAGACATTCGCAAGTGCGTCGCGACCAGCGGTGTCGATCCTGTCCATGTGTCAACGCTCCCCGTCAGCGACGCGTATGTGTTCGGCGAGAGGAACGTGTTTGTGTTCACGCAGGAGAGACTTCACATTTTCCTGGCGTCCTTAAGCGCCGTTCCAGTGGTTGACCTCTTAATCGTTGATGAGGCCCAGAAGATCGGAGATGGAACGCGAGGCGTCTTGCTCCAGCAGGCGATTGAGCGCGTCGTCGAAGGGAATCATGAATGCCAAGTTCTGCTGTCCAGTCCCATGACGCGGAATCCCGGCTTGCTACTTGAGGATGCACCTGATGGCGTGTCGCGATTTCCGCTCGACACGGACGCAGTGACGGTTAATCAGAACCTTCTCTGGCTGTCCCAGCAACCCGGCCGACCGAAAGAATGGCACGTTGACCTATGCCGAGAGGAAGCGCAACGCAGAATTGGCACGATTGCGCTCCAGCACACTCCAACACCCGAGAGCAAGCGGCTACCGTTTGTTGCTCATGCGATGTGCGGAAATGAAGGTGGAGCGATGGTGTACGTCAATGGAGCGGCTGCGGCAGAGAAGGCTGCCGAGCAACTCTACGACCTGTTGACCGAGCCCGCATCCCACACGCCAGAGAGGCTGGCGCTCGATGAACTGATCGAGCTTGTCAAGGCGTCGATCCACGATGATTACGCGTTGGCACATGTGCTCAAGAGAGGGGTGGGGTTCCACTATGGCAATCTCCCTCTCTTGGTACGTGATGAGATCGAGCGACTCTTTCGGCAGGGGAACATCAAGTACCTCTGCTGCACTTCTACGCTAATCGAGGGCGTGAATCTGCCCTGTAAGAACATCTTCGTCCGCGGCCCGAAGAAGGGCAACGGGAACCCAATGAAGGCTGAGGACTTCTGGAATCTTGCTGGACGCGCTGGGCGTTGGGGCAAGGAGTTCGACGGTAACGTCGTATGTGTCGACGCGACGAAGGAGGGGGTTTGGAGCGGCACGGCCCCAAGCAGCCGCACTAGATTTGAAATCAAACGATCGACTGACGAGGTGCTGCGACAGCCGAGCGACTTTGTGGAGTTTCTGAGGGGTGGCGCTCCCATGGCATCCCTGAGCGAACACCCGGAGTGGGAGTCTGTCGTGTCATACCTTGTGAGCAGCCGGCTGAAGTACGGTACGCTGGCGGATGCTCCTTGGACAAGTCGTCTCGATTCCGCATTGCGGCTGGAGTTGGAGCAGGCGATTGACCCGATATGTGAAGGTTTGCAGGTTGAAGACTCGGTTGTGTTCAAGAATCCAGGAATCAGTCCGATTGCGATGAACACGCTGCTAAACCACTTCACGAACTATGAGGGCGATCCGGACGAGTTATTACTGGTTGAACCCGGAAGTGACGATGCAGTGAACCGATACGCCAGCCTGTTCGCCACACTTAATCAGCATTTTGTACCGGAGTTTGGTGATAGCACCAGGCAGATCGCGCTAGCGATAATTGTTGTGAGGTGGATGCGTGGGGATTCCCTGAAGCGGATCATCGAGGGGCGGTTGGCAAATCGCCAGAGAAGGGGAATGCGGATTAATCTTCCGGCTGAGATTCGAAAAACGATGGCAGATGTTGAGCAGATCGCTCGGTTCCATGCCCCGAAGTATTTGAGCTGCTATGCGGACGTGCTGCGCCAACATTTGACCGCGATCGGCCGTGAGGATCTTGCCGCCCAATTGCCCGATGTGAGTGTACTTCTCGAGTTCGGCGTTTCTGCAAAGACGCCCCTGTCGCTGATGGGAATGGGTCTGTCACGCACGAGCGCGATCGCCCTCTTCGAGGTGATAGCGAACGAAGACATGGCGGTGGAGGAGTGCAAGGCTTGGCTGAGGGAGTACGAGGTATCAGCATCGTCGCTACCGGCGTTGGTCCGGCGTGAGATCCAGACGCTTAAGGAATCGCTCGAATAGCAGGGGCGGGATCAGGGGCAGACTAAGGTCAGAGCGCGTTGAGTCAATAGTGACCTTCTCAGCTCATCCAGGCGGTGGTCGAGCAGTTCGGGGCTGATCGCACAAGAAGGCTGCCGGGCCGACGAGACGAGGATGCCTCGCGAGCAGCCGCGGCCAACTGGTCGGCGTGGATGAATTGAATCATCTGCACGTACTGCCGAACGAGCCGGGCGGCGTGCTGGTGGCGTTCAACCTGAGCGAGCAGCCCGCGGAGCGCCAACTGCTCATCGACCCCGCCGAGCTGCGCCTCTCGGCCCAGCAGCCGTTGCCGGCCATCAGCAACGCTCAGGCCCAATGGCACGATGGCCGTCTCGAACTGCGGTTCCCCCTCCCGCCGCGCAGCCCCGTGGTGATTGAAATAGGCTCGACGCGATAGGTGAGCGATGGGGCGCCCAAGCGAGCGGCGGGGTTTATCCCCGCCTTGTGCGCGGGAAGCGCCCCGGCCCAACCCCACGTTCCTCGCGAAGAGTGCCGGATGTCGTCCCCGCCTTTCCCGCAGGAACATCGCAGTGTGTCCCCGCCCTTCTCCCCCAAAACGCCGGGATAAACCCGGCGGCTCGCCATCTCGGTCCACAATAAACCCGGCGGCTCGCTACTTGGAGACGGCTTCGAGGCTGAGCTTGCGGAACTCTATCTCGACATCGAGTGTGCCGGGCAATTCCCAGCCGATGTTGAAGCCGCCCAGGCGGAAGTCATTCAGATCCCGCGACTGCTTCAGGTGATCCTGATCCCAGGCGGTCTTGAGGCCTTCATGGATAAGCGGCAACAGGTCGCGATCGATGGTGATCCATTCGCCGTCGTGCGTGCTGGCTGGCGTGTAGGCCGACCCGGGCGGGTTGTAGATGAACTTGCCAGTACCGGTATCCGCCGCGGCGTGGGCCTTGGGCTCGCGGTAGCGGCTGTCGTACATCTGGACACCGAACCAGAGGTAGTCGCCGTAGCCGGGGCTCTGGCGGTTGAGGTTCTGCACGGTGACGTAGGCGAGGAACTGTGCCGCCTGGCCGGGGAGGTCCGCGTCCGGCGGGGCGTAGTCCTTGACCGAACGCAATCGACACTCAATGCGAAAACGAAGCCGCTCCAGATCGACGACGCGGGGATGGTCCGCGAAGCGCTGCTCGGCCAGCAGGTGGGCCCAGGGCTCGTCGGCCCGACGAAAACGCTCGCCATACTCGCGTCGGCCGTTGAGCGTAAAGATCAGCCCATCGCCCGCGGGTGTGAAGGTGACCGCTTTGGCCTGGTCGGCGAAACGCACCGCGCCGGAGGCGAGCCGCTCGGCGGGCACGCCGGCCAAGGTATAGCGGCTCGACCATTGGGCCAGGCCCCAGATCGGCTCATCCGCATCAGGGTCGATCCGCATCAGCCCGCGAACGACGTGCTTGCCGGGCTTGGGATCGTAGACCTCGAACCCTCGCCGAAAGTTGGCGTCCTGGATCAGCTCGACCGTCCCCGCCGGCCGCGTGGAGGTGGTCTCCGCCATCCCGACCGCCGGGTGTAGCGTCATATGCAAACCCACCAACAGGAGACCTCTTGCCACGGTCATGCATCACCTCATTGCCAGAGCACAGGACAGCCATTGACAACACATCATGGCTCTATCGCGGCCACCGCCGGACCGCGTCGCAGCCGGTCACGGAAGGAACGTCGGACTGCGTCCCCGACGTTCTCCCGCAAAGCGCCGGGATAAACCCGGCGGCTCGCTATCTCCGTCCACAGCAAACCCGGCGGCTCGCCATTTCCGTCCAGGATAAACCCGACGGCTCGCCGCTGGTATCGCGCCGCCGGGTGGGTTCCCCGCTCAAGCCGTTGCAAAGCCCCACTGCCGGACCTAGACTCGCCCATGCCCGAGCAGGGCCGCGATCGTAAGCAGAGCCGCGACCGTAAGGAAGCGGTTCTTGCTCGCCGAAGAACCGCTTCCTTACGGGCGCGGCTCTGATCGGGCACGGCTCTGAGGGATCGCGGCTATCGACGGGCACCGGGAAGGCAGAGGGACCCATGCGGATCGCTTACTTCGATTGTTTCAGCGGGGCCAGCGGCGACATGATCCTGGCGGCGTGCCTGGACGCCGGCCTGGAGATCGACCGCCTGCGCGAGGATCTCGCCTTGCTGGGCGTGGAGGGCTACCAGGTCGAGGCCCAGGCGGTCCGCAAGCAGGGCTTCGCGGCGACTCAGTTTGAAGTAAGGGTTGAACCGGACGCCCCCCGGCCACACCGCCACCTGCGGCACATTCTGGAAATCCTCAGTGCCGCCCGGCTGCCCGAGGGGGTCCGGCACCAGGCAACGGCCATCTTCACCCGGCTGGCCGAGGCGGAGGCCCGAGTCCACGGCACGACCGTCGAGAAAGTCCATTTCCACGAGGTGGGGGCCATCGACGCCATCGTGGATATCGTGGGGGCGTGCCTGGCGCTGGAGCGTTTGGGTGTGCGTGAGGTGTACGTTTCGCCGATCCCGACGGGCAGCGGGACGGTGAAGTGCGAGCACGGGCTGATGCCGGTACCGGCCCCGGCGACGGCGGAACTGCTCAAGGGCGTGCCCCTGGCGACCTGCGACGAGGTGGGCGAGTTGACCACGCCGACCGGGGCGGCGATTCTGACGACTCTGGCCACGGGCTACGGCGGTTTGCCGGCCATGACCGTGCGGCAGATCGGCATCGGCGCCGGTCGGCGGGACGGGGCCAATCGCCCCAATGTCTTGCGGCTGCTGATCGGCGAGACGGCCTCGGCACCTGGTGAGGGCGAATGCGACGAGGTATTGGTCATGGAGGCCAACCTGGACGACGCCACCGGGCAGATTGTGGCCGAGGTCTGCCAACTCCTGCTGGATACGGGTGCACGAGATGTGTTCACCACGCCGATCTATATGAAGAAAGGCCGCCCGGGTACGCTGATCACCGTGCTGGCCCCGCCGGCTTTGCGCGGCGCGGTCGAGGAGATTCTCTTCGCCCAGACGACGACGTTCGGGGTTCGCAGTCACCTGGCTGGCCGGCGAACGTTGAGCCGCACGCTGGAGAGGGTATCAACGCCGTTTGGCGAGGTGCGGGTCAAGGTGGGCCGGCGCGGCGGGCAGGTGATGCGGGTGACGCCTGAGTTCGAGGATTGCCGGGCGGTGGCCCGACTCGCGGATCGGCCGGTGATCGACGTCATCGACGCGGCTCGCCAAGCATGGTTGCGGCTTTCCGAAAAATGAGGCCCTGGTATGCCCGGTCAACTGCCCTTGTCTGAAGCTTTGGTTGCCACCGACAACCTGGTGCCGCTGGCGGTCATCGTGGTGGCGATCATCCTGTTGATGTCCTCGCTGCGCCGCAGACAAAGGCTACGGGCGCAGGAGCTGCCTCGCAGCACGCCCTTCCGCTCCCCAGCCAGCGATTCGCGTCAGACACCGGAGAGGCAGCTGCGTAACGACCTCGAATCGCTGCTGGTTGAGTTGCAGGAGCTGTCTCGCAAGATCAGCGCTCAGATCGACACGCGTTTTGCCAAGCTTGAGGCGGCCATCCGAGACGCCGATCGGCGAATCGCGGCGTTGAATCGTCTTGGCCGGCAGGCACCTCAGCAGACCAACGGCTCGCCGCACGAACCCGCTGAAACGGACATCCGCCACGGTGTGGTCTATGAACTGACCGACGCCGGGTTCACACCCGTCGAGATCGCCAAGGATCTCGGCAAGACGGTAGGAGAAGTGGAGCTGATTCTGAACCTGCGGAAGAAGCCCTCCCCGCTCACCCCACCGGCCCGCGGGTCGGGCTTGCACCAAGCGGGCAATTCGGCATGATAATGGGGTCCCTGACGGGTCCGGCGTTGGCCGTTGTGGCCGGCTGATCCGATCGACCGGCCCTGCCGTCGATACACGCGTGATACCGAGGAGTGTTCCATGGCCAAGCGTCAACTCTACATGACCAAGAACGACATGGATCGGCTCGACTACCTGCTGATTGCCCTCGTCGCCCAGGCGCCGGACCCCGAGGCACTGGAAGCCCTTCAGAGCGAACTCGACAACGCACGCCTGGTAAGTTCCGAGGCTGTTCCGCCTGATGTCGTAACGATGAACTCGAAGGTGCGTGTTCGCAACCTGGAGAACGGGGAGGAGCGGATCATCACCCTCGTGTTCCCGGAGCACGCCGACCCCGCCGTCGGCAAGGTCTCCGTGTTGGAGCCGGTCGGGACGGCCATACTGGGTTACCAAGTCGGTGACGAGATCCAGTGGACGAGCTCGAAGACCAAGCTGCGTCTGAAGGTGGAAGAGATGCTCTATCAGCCCGAGGCCGCGGGCGATCGCCATCTGTGACGAACGTGTGGCGAGAAGCGGAAGCCTTTCACGATATTCCCTCACAGTGAGCGGGGCGCTGACGTCTCGACAAACTCGTCGGTCGCCACGGCCTGCCCGCCGCGGTGGAGGGGGCGACCACTCGTTATGCCACGGGGCCGAGGGCCCGCTCGAGGTCGGCGATCAAGTCGTCGGGGTGCTCGATACCGATGGACATGCGTATGGTGTTGGGGCTGATGCCGGCCGCTATGCGGGTCTCCTCGGCGATCGATGCGTGGCTCATGGTCCAGGGATGCTCGATGAGCGATTCGACGCCGCCGAGCGACTCGGCCAAGGCGAAGAGTTTCAGCTTGCCGAACAGGTCATCGAGGGGCAGCTTGCCCTGATCGAGGTCGAAGCTGACCATGCCGCCGAAGCCCCGCATCTGGCGGCAGGCGAGGGTGTAGTCCGGGTGATCCTCCAAGCCGGGGTAGTAGACCTTGAGCACGCGGGGATGTTTCTTCATCCATCGGGCGACGGCCAGGGCGTTGCGCTGGTGGGCTTCCATGCGGCAGGCCAGCGTCTTGACTCCGCGCAGCACCAGCCAAGCGTCGAACGGCGAGCAGGTGGTGCCCAGGGCGTTGACCAGGAAGCTCAATCGCTCCGCCAACTTGGGGTCGCGGACGATGATCGCCCCGCCGACCACGTCGCTGTGGCCGTTGAGGTACTTGGTCGTCGAGTGCACGACCACATCGGCACCCATGGCCAGCGGGTTCTGGAAATGCGGGCTGAGGAAGGTGTTATCGACGATGGTGAGCAGTCCGTGCTCTCGTGCGACGGCCACCATGGCGGTGATGTCCACCAGGTTCAGCATGGGGTTCGACGGGGTCTCGACGAGCAGGGCACGGGTCGTGGGGCGAATGGCCCGGCGGACCTCGTCCGGGTCGCGCATGCGTACGAAGCTGGTGGAGACGCCCAGGGTCGGCAGGACGCTATCGAGCAGGCGGATCGTCCCGCTGTAGATATCGTGGCCGGCCACGATGTGGTCGCCGGTCCTGAAGAGGAACGCGGTGGTGGTCAGAGCGGCCATGCCGGTGCAGGTGGCCCACGCGGCGACGCCTCCTTCGAGGGACGCGAGGTTCTCGGTCAGTGCTTGCCGCGTCGGGTTGCCCGACCGCGTGTAGTCAAAGCCCTTGTGCACGCCGACCCGCTCGAAGGCGAACGTCGAGCTCGGGTAGATCGGCGTGGTGACCGAATTGAAGGCCGTGTCCTGGAAGACGCCTTGATGAACCGCCAGCGTCTCCGGGCGCCAAGTCCCGATGTCCGGCTGTGCCATACAACAATCTCCCGCTTTGGCTGTGCCCGAAGCGGGGAATGCTAGGTAGCTCACCGGCGAGAGTCAAACGCGAACGTATCGCATGGAACAGGGAATTCGACTCGTTCAACCTGGACGTGTCTTGCTCACAACGCTGCAACGGGCACGAACCAACTCCGGCCTAAGGACCGGGTCAGGCTCCCACACGACCGTGACGAATGCGTTCCGTTTAGTCGGGGTTGTCGCGGCATGGTCCCTGTGTTCGTCCAGGCGTAGAATACGCAGGTAGATTCCCATCCGGTTCTCTGACGACGGAAGCAAGTGTCGTGCTTATCACCTGCGACAAGACGTGGTCTCGCTGACCGCACCAGTTTTGATGGGAGGAAGACGCGATGCGACTTGTGGCGATAGCTGTTCTGGGGATCATAGGGATCCTGGTATGCGTGGGCGGAGCGACGGGGCCGACCGACGCGGCAAAGAAGCCGGAGACGCCCGCGACGGAGCATGGAGCCATGGACACGGTAAGGAATGATGTGCACAAGCTCCCTGAGCCCGCCATCGCGGGCCCTGTTTCGCTGGAAGAGGCGATGCACACACGGCGATCGGTGCGCCAATTCACTGAGCAGCGGTTGACCGTCGAGGAGATCGGGCAACTGTGCTGGTCGGGCCAGGGCATCACCGATCGGGCAAGCGGATTCCGAACGGCACCCTCGGCCGGGGCTCTGTTCCCCATCGAGTTGTATGTGGTTGGCGACAATGGCGTCCACCACTACCGTCCACGCGAGCATGCCTTGCGGCGTCACCTGGCCGATGACGTGCGGACGGCCCTGCAACAAGCGTCGTTGGGGCAGGAGGTGATCGGGCAGGCGCCGGTCTGCATGGTGGTTGCCGCGGTGGTCGAGCGGACGGCGGGCAAATACGGTCGACGAGCGGAACGCTACTGCATGATCGAGGCCGGCCACGTCGCCCAGAACATCCTGCTGCAGGCGACCGCGCTGCGACTGGCGGGCGTGCCCGTCGGAGCTTTCGACGACGATGCGGTCGCCCGCGCGCTGAAGCTGCCGCGTGGACAACAGGTTCTCGACCTCTTGCCGCTGGGCCACCCACGGTAAGGATAGCCGGGGCTACAGCGGCGGTGGGCCGAAATCGACGCGGTACCGAGCGGTGTCAGGTATCGAAGGTGATCACCTGACCGTCCTGGCCGAGAGCCATACCCGCCGGCAGCTCGGTGTTGGTCGTTTCGTGCATCAACTCGTGGGCGATGTGCGTGAAGTAGGTTCGCTTGGCGGCGATACGCCCGGCGACCTCGACCGCCTGTTCGAGGTTGAAGTGGGTGGGGTGCGGTCGGCGGCGGAGGGCGTCCAGCACGAGGACGTCCAGGCCGGCCAGCAGCCGCAAGGATTCATCGGGGATCATGCTCACGTCGGTGCAGTAGGCGAAGTTGCCGAACCGGAAGCCGAAGACGTGCAGCTTGCCATGGTACAGGGGCACGGGCACGATAGGCACGCCGAGCAGATCGAAGGGGCCATCGATGAGCCGTAACTCGAGCTGCGGTTTGGAACTCGGGTAATCGGGGCTGTGATGGAAGGCGTAGGGGAACACCCGCTCGAGTGTGGTCAGCGTGGCCTCGTCGCCGTAACAGCCCAGGGGCCTGCCTTGCAGATCGTTGAACCGGCGGAGATCGTCCAGGCCGGTGATGTGGTCGGCGTGGTGGTGGGTGAAGAGCACGGCATCCACCCGGCACACGTCGGACGCCAGGCATTGCAGCCGCAGTTCCGGGGGTGTGTCGATCAGGAAAGACCGCCCGCCCACCTCCACGAGGGCACTCGACCGGCCTCGCTTGTCCCGCGGATCGGGCGATCGGCAAACCGGGCAGTCGCAACCGATCATGGGGATACCATGCGAGGTGCCCGTGCCCAGCAGGATGACGCGTTGCGGATTCACGCTGTGCCCTTCGTGGCCCCGGCCCGTCGCGACACACCTCAACGCCAGAAATAGCATGAGGTTACAATCTCGCCGCCTCGGCAGGTTGCCGTTCGTCGGGTTAGTGTACCGATCGCCGGGCGGATTGTCATGGCAGGCAACGGCGATTGGGCCACGGACCTGAAGATTGCACCGTGGGCGGGGTTTGGCATCCTGGTGCGTATGCGGTACAATTCAAGATTCTGGATTCTGAACCCCCAGGACGGTCCGGGTCTGCGCTTTCCCAGGACGGCAGAGACGACGGTCGGCGGAAGTCGGCAGGTATGGGCAGCATGAACCTCGATGAACTGCGCAAACAGATCGACGTGATCGATGAGGATCTCGTTGCGCTGTTGAACCGCCGGGCGGAAGTGGTAGTCGAGATCGGGCGGCTCAAGAATGTCGACGGCACACCGATTTACGCTCCGGACCGCGAGAAGGCGGTGCTGGAGAAGATCCGCCGGGCCAACAAAGGCCCACTGCCCGACAAAACGCTGCTGGCGATCTACCGGGAGCTGATGAGCGGTTCGTTCGCGTTAGAGAAGCCGTTGCGGATCGCCTACCTGGGGCCGCAGGGCAGCTACTCGCATCTGGCGGCGGTGGAGAAGTTCGGCTCGTCGGTCGAGTATGAGCCGGTGACCAACATTCGGGGCGTGTTCGACGAGGTGGCCCACGAGCATGCCGACTTCGGTCTGGTGCCGATCGAGAACTCGGTCGGAGGCGGGGTGATCGACACACTGGACGCCCTAGTCGAGACCGATGTGCAGGTCTGTGCCGAGATCAACCGGGTGATCCATCACAACCTGCTGGCCAATTGCCGGTTGGAGCAGATCGAGCGGGTTTACTCGAAGCCGGAGGTGTTCGCCCAATGCCAGCGTTGGTTGAGTGAGACGAACCTGTTCGGCAAGACGATCCCGGTGGCGAGCACGAGCAAGGCGGCTGAGCTGGCCAACCACGAGGAGAGCTCGGCGGCTATCGCCAGCACGCTGGCGGCGGAGCTATATGCTCTCAAGATCATCTGTGCGAACATCGAGGACAACGCCAAGAACACGACGCGGTTCTTCGTGATCGGGCTCAAGCCCTCGCGGCCGACCGGCGACGACAAGACCTCCGTGGTCTTCACGACCAAGGATGAACCAGGGGCACTGGTGAGCGTGCTGGACGCCTTTCGCCAGGAAGGGGTCAATATGTCGTTCATCCAGTCGCGGCCGAGCAAGAAACGGAACTGGGAGTATTACTTCTTCGGCGATCTCAAGGGCCATCAGAGCGAGGCCGCGATCCAGGAGGCCTTGGTGGCCGCCCGGAAGCACTGTCTGCGATTGCATGTTCTGGGATCGTACCCGCGAGCGAGCGAGGCGGACTGAGGGAAACGCGGATCTCGGATTTGAGATTTGGGATTTCAGATTTGAGATTTGAGATGCACGATTTGAGATTTGAGGTGCACAATTTGAGATTTGAGATCTGAGATCTGCAATCTGAGATTTGAGATCTGAGATGCAGGATTTGAGATCTGCGATCTGAGGATTGGGATCGCGGATTCGGAATGTCGGAGCTGATACGACGGACAGAGACTGGAGACCGACGCTTAAGCTTGGGAGACAACGATGCGCAAGAAGTACGTAGCGGGCAACTGGAAAATGAATCTGACGCTGGCGGACGCCAAGGCCCTGGTTCAGGGTATCGCGGCGGGCATGCCGGCCAATGCCGGGGTAGACGTGGCGGTGTTTCCGCCGTTCGTTTTGCTGCACCCGCTGGCGGCGGTGATCGGCGGCTCGATCCAACTCGGTGCCCAGAACTGCCATTACGAGGCGAGCGGCGCGTTCACCGGCGAGATTGCGCCACAGATGCTGCTGGACGTGGGCTGTAAGTCAGTGATTATCGGACACAGTGAGCGCCGGCACATCTTCGGCGAGACCGAGGAGCTGCTCAAGAAGAAGGTCATGGCGGCTCTCAAGGTGGGGCTGAAGGTCATTTACTGCGTCGGCGAGAAGCTCGACGAGCGTGAAGCCGGCCAGACGGAGGCCGTCCTGCACCGGCAGATTCACAAGGTGCTGGGGGCGGACGTGCCGTTGGACGAGGTGACCATCGCCTACGAGCCCGTGTGGGCGATCGGGACGGGCAAGACCGCCTCGCCGCAGCAGGCCCAGGATGCCCACGCCTACATTCGCGGGCAGATCGGCAAGCTGTATAATGCCAAGGCTGCGGAGGCCGTGCGGATTCAGTACGGCGGCAGCGTCAAGGCGAGCAATGCTCGGGAGCTGCTGGGCCAGCCGGACGTGGACGGTGCCCTGGTGGGCGGCGCCAGTCTGAAGGCCGACGAGTTCCTGGGGATCATCAAGGGTGCCCAGCCCGCGTAAGGCGGCATCCCAAGACCCCGTCGCGGCTGTCCGCGTGGCGGCCCGCGTGTGTCGGGGCTTTCAGGAAAAGGAATTGGAACCATGGATTTGCTTGCGTCAGCGTCGTGGATTCGCGGGATAGTCACCGTGCTCTTCGTGGTGATCTGTGCGTTGCTGATCGTCGTGATTCTCCTGCAGAAGGGTCGCGGTGGTGGTTTGGCGGGTGCGTTCGGCGGGACCGGCGGGCACAGTGCGTTTGGTGCCAAGACCGGTGACGTTTTCACGTGGGTCACGGTGGCCCTGACCGGCCTGTTCATCGTGGTGGCGGTCGTGGGCAACTACGCTTTCGTTCCTCAGCAGGCGGAGGACATCTCTCCGCCCGCGATTGCTCCTATCGGCCCCAGTGAGCCGGGAGAAGCCCCGGCCGGCGAAGGTTTGCCCGCCGAGTCGGCCACGACAACGCAACCTGGGTAACTGATCCTCTCGTCGCATCGTGTGCCGGGGCGGAGATTTCCAAAACCATGATTCTCTCGATGACCGGTTACGGGGAGGTGCAACATGGCGACGATGGCGTGTCGTATGCCCTTGAGTTGCGCAGCCTGAACAGCCGCTACTTCAAGGCGAGCATCAAGCTTCCCGAGCACTTGGCGATTTTTGAGCCGGACATCGAGAAGTTGCTGCGTACGCGGTTGTCCCGGGGAACGGTGACGTGCACGTTACGCGTTCGAGACACGAGCGCCGAGGCCGCACAAGAGGTCAACCAGGCGGCGTTGAGGAGCTATCTGTCGCAGTTGCAGGATGTGCTCGACGGCCAGGGAGCGGTGCGGTTGGATCTGTCGGGTTTGCTGGCTTTGCCGGGGGTGTGTCAACCCCCCGCGATCGATGAAGCTCGGCGGGAGCATCAATGGACGGTCATTGCGTCGCTTGTCGAGCAGGCGATGGATCGGCTGATGGACATGCGTCGGGCGGAGGGCGATTCGATCTGTGCGGATTTGATTGGCCAGTGCGATCAGATTCGCGAATGTCTGGCGGCCGTGGCCCAACGGGCTCCCGCGGTGTTACAGGAGTATCACCAGCGTTTACTGCAGCGGGTCAATGAGTTGCTCAACCAGAGCAAGCTGCAACTGCAGCTTGACGACGTGAAGCGCGAGGTGGCGCTTTATGCCGAGCGATGCGACATTAACGAGGAGGTCTCCCGACTCAGGTCGCATCTCGAGCAATTCGCCCGGCTGTGCCGCGGCTCGGAGCAGGCCGGCCGCAAGCTCGACTTCCTGGCTCAGGAAATGCTCCGCGAGGCGAACACCATCGGAAGCAAGAGCAACGACACGGCAATCGCCCACCACATTGTCGAGATCAAGGGGGCGATCGATCGACTGAAGGAGCAGGTACAGAACGTGGAGTAGGCTTTCCGGTCGGCTTGGGTTGTTGCCCGGCCGTTGTCTGGATCAGCCCGAAAGGGCGCAGGGTTTAACCGAGGCGAGCTTCGCCGTGACACAACACCGTGAACGGGAGCGGATCCGTGCGACGGCATGAGGTGTGCGACGGGTGATGAGTGGGATGCTTCTGATCGTCAGTGGGCCGAGCGGTGTCGGGAAGACGACCGTCTGTAAGCGGCTGGCGGAGCGGCAGAATGCGTTCCTGAGTGTGTCGATGACCACGCGGTCACGGCGGGCGAACGAGGTCGACGGGCAGGATTACTTCTTCGTACCGCAAGCGGAATTCGAGCGGCGGATCGCCGGCGGGCAGATGCTCGAGCATGCCCGAGTCTATGGCGGGCACTACTATGGGACACCCGCCGAGCCGGTCATCGAGGCGATGAACGCGGGCCGGCTGGCCATCCTGGAGATCGAGATCGAGGGGACCATCCAGGTAAAGCGACGGTTCCCGGAGGCGGTCGGCGTATACATGCTGGCCCCCAGCCCGACGGATCAGCAACAGCGACTGGTTGGGCGGCGGCAGGATTCTCAGGCCACCATTGCCGAACGGCTCAGCAAGGCGGACGGCGAAACCCGTTACGCCCAGGAGTGCGGCGCGTATCAGCACTTCCTGGTGAACGAGGATATCGAGGACACAGTCGAGGCGCTGGAGCGCATCGTGCAGGAGAGACAGACGACATGATCGAGGCATTGAAGAACGACGAGATCATCCAGAAGGTGGGCGGCCGGTTCAAGCTGGCGGCGCTGATGCAGAAGCGCTGGGTCGAGCTCATGCAGGGAAGCCGTCCGATGGTGGATGCTTCCGACGAGACTTCTCCGCTGGATGTCATCGCCAGTGAGATTATCACGGAGAAGATCGCGGCCGACCTGACTCCTGTGCCGACCGAGGAGTCGGAAATCGCGACCACACCGGAGGTGAAGGCGGAGACGGAGGACACCTCCGGTGCCGAAACCGCGTGAAACCGGTGACCCGTCGAAGGCCTCGCCGGCCCAGCCCCAGCGCGATCTGGACGGCCGCGAGCTGGTCGTTGCGGTCGGTGGAGGTATCGCCGCCTACAAGGTTTGCCATGTCGTCTCCCGCTTGGTGCAGCGCGGCTGTGGGGTCACCGTGGCCATGACCGATGCGGGGACGCGGTTCGTCACCCCGCTGACCTTCCAGTCGCTGACCCGCCGTCAGGTCTTCACCACCCTCTGGCAACAGGAGGGTTACTACGATCCCCAACACCTCGCGTTGACCGAGTCGGCGAACCTCTTCCTGGTCGCGCCGGCGACCGCCGATCTGATCGCCAAGTTCGCCGCCGGGCTGGGCGACGACCTGGTCAGTACGCTGATACTCGGTCGGAACTGCCCGGTCCTGCTGGCGCCGGCCATGAACACCCGCATGTGGCTCAACCCGGTTGTGCAGCGCAACATCCAGACGCTGCGAGAGCTGGGCTTCGCCTTCATCGAACCCGGTGAGGGCTGGCTGGCCTGCGGCGCCATCGGCCCCGGTCGCATGGCCGAGCCCGACACCATCATCGACGCCGTCGTCACCGCCCTACATGCCAATCAGTAGTTGATCCATTTGAGCTGCCGGAAGAGCAGGTGAGCCCAGGAGTCCGCCCACGGTGTACGCAGGGCGAACGCGACACTGACCATCGACACGCCGAGCAGGGCGTAGCACACACCCCGGCCGATCCGCGAGCCCGCCAGCAGGGACACGCCGCGAGGCAGGAACAGCAGCCATAGCGGAATGATCCAGAACATCCAACGGGGGCCTTGGCAGGTTCCGCCGTAGTTGTTTGACTTGCAGGCGTAGAAGATGGTCAACACGGCGGTGAGCAGGAGCACGAAGCCCGCCAACAGGCGATGCGACTGTCCGGACCGCAGCAGGTGAACCAGGACACCGAGCAGGGCGAGCAGCAGAATGGGGGTCAACAGGAAGAACCCGTGATGCCCGATGACGATGTGCATGAGATAGACGAGTTTGGGCTCAGCCAGGGCGTCGATGCCGCTCATCTCGTTCCAGTAGCTTCCCGGGTAGTCATAGAACCCGCCCGGCTTCCCGAAGTCCATGTAGGCGGGCCGCAGCCGTCCGATGGCCAGGTAGTTGGTCAGCAGCCCGGCCAGCGTGGGTACCGCCGCCGCGGGCAACCCGACGGTGAGTGTGCGCTTCCAGTCCTTGACCAGCAGGCCCGCACAAAGGGCAACTGCGAGCAAGCCCGCGGGCAATTCCAGGCAGGCGGTGAAGGCGGCGCAGAACCCGGCCAGCGCGAACCAGTACCACGCTCGACGGTTCTCGTACCAGATCTGCACGGTCGCGTGGACAGCGAGCAAGGCCGTGAAAGCGGCGGCCGCATGGTTGTTCAGCGTGATCGACCATGCGGTCAGATAGGTACCCAAAGCCACGGCCGCCAGACAGAAGCTGTGCACGAACCACGACTCGCTCGCCCGGTGAATGTACCCGCGCAGGATCCAGACCAGCACGAGGAACGGGATGACGTGAACGATGATAAGGGTCGTGCGGATGATGAACCAGGGCGTCTCCGTGAAATCGGCCCAGCCCAGGGTCAGTTTCTCGATCAGCCAGACGACGCCGGCCACGCATGTCGGGAAGAGCGGCGGCTTGCTCGAGAAGTACCGTTCGCGCCCGTCCTCGCCCACGACACGGATCATGTCAATGGTCCAGAAAGGCGGGATCTCCGAAGGCTTCTGGTAGTAGCGATCGCCGATCTTGAACCACGTGTCCTTCTGGTCGGGGGGCAGCTCGGCGATACGGCGCTGTTTTGGGGTCAACTTGTCGAGCGTCTTGCCCCGCCCGCCCATCCAGGACACTTGGTAGTCCGGCAGATACTCATAGGTGCCGTGCTTGACCAGGTAGTAGATGGTGTTCCATCGCGAGGCGTCGTTGGGGCAGTAGTCGAGTTTCGCCTGCTGCACGACGGTGCCGATCAGCAAACCTGCCGCCAGGATCATGAACAGAGCGCTCAGATCCATCGCCGAACATGACGGGGGCCGGGCTAGAATCGGCTCCGACTCCGATGCCGGTTGCTGTTCTGCTGGCGATTGCGGGGTGTCGGGCTGGTCCATGTGTTCTGTTCCCTGGTGCGGCGAATCAACGGGTTCACGACGAACAGACGCGTCACAGCTCATGGTCGTGGGAGACGGCCACGGGGTCAAGCTGGGAGGCGGTCTTCTGCTGGGTGCACCAGCCGGTGCGTTCGGCAATCTCGTACAGACTGCCGAGCGGGCGTTCGGCGACGATCAGCTCGGCCACAAGCCCGACGGCGATGAGTAGCACACCCAGCAGCGGCACGATCAAGGCGGACAGCACCCTGGATGGAAGCAGCAGGCTTTCCAGTGCCACGAGCGATCCACCGACGACAACCCACAGGCCGATGACCCCGATCAGGTGTTGCGGTCGCCAGCGAAACCGGGTCAGCGTCAGCACGGTGATCAGGTCGAGGAAGCCCTTGGCGAAACGAGAGAATCCGTATTTACCTACGCCGCTGGTCCGTGCGCGATGGAGGGTGGGGATCTCGGTGACGCGATGCCCGTGGGCGGCGGCTAGAACGCCAAGAAAGCGGTGCAGTTCGCCGTAGATGCGCAAATCGGGCAGCACCTTGCGGCGATAGACCTTGAGGCCGCAGACATGGTCGTGCAGGTGCACGCCGGTCAGCAGCCCGATGATCCGATTAAATACGCGGGAGGGATAGACCTTGTGCCAGGGGTCGAGCCTTCGCTGCTTGTACCCGCTGACCACGTCGTAGCCCTGGTCGAGCCGCTCGATGAGGCGGGGCATCTCCTGCGGCGGATCCTGGAGGTCGGCGTCCATGGTGAAGACCACGTCGCCTCGCGTCGCGGCAAAGCCGGCCATCAGTGCGGCCGCTTTGCCCTCGTTTCGCCGGAAACGCAGCCCACCGATGGCCGGGTTCGCCTCGGCCAGGGTCTTGATCCGCAACCAACTGGCGTCCGTGCTGCCGTCGTCTACGAACAGCAGGTGTACGTCATAGTCTTGAGCGGCCGCCACCTCGCGGATCTCGCGCACGAGGGTATCCAGCGAGTCCTGCTCGTTGTAGACCGGTACCACGATGCCAACAGATCGTCGTTTCACGGGTATTTAGGCTTCCGGCGCGGCGGCGCATGAACCCGGCAAACTCTATTGTCACCGGACCGCGGGCTCTCCGCAAGCCGCCCCAAAAATGGTGTCAGGATGATTTTTGCGCCCACGCCAAGGCCGGTCACACCTGTGCGGTAGGCGAGAAAATCATCCTGACACCATTTTTCGGGCGCGTTATGATACGCTGGTACCTCGTGGGAAGAGACATTGAGCGTGAGCGAGGCCAACAAACCCTACGGGTGAGTATATATGACCCAATCCACCCCCCCAGTGCCGGAGCGGATCTGCCCACTGCGCAACGCAGTCCGAGTGGACAGCCACAAGATCCTGAACCCGGACAGCCTGGCACTCTACGGCGGGGTGCGGGCCGACGCACCGGTCCTGGTCATTCTGGTCGCGGGCAAGGGCACGCGGTTCGGGCAGAACCCCAAGTGCATTCAGCCCGTCCAGGGCATCCCCTTAGCCCGCCACTCGATCGACGCCTTTCGCTGGGTCAGCCCTTCGCCGGTGATCAGTCTCGTCGGCTATCGCCACGAGGAGGTGGCGGCAGCGCTGGGCGCGGACAACATCCATGTCTTGTCCGAGAATCCCACGGGCGGGACCGCGTTCGCGGTTCTCGAGGCGTTCAGCGTCCCCGCCCTGCTGGAAGCCGACCCGCTGCTGATCATCACCATGGGCGACCGCATCGTGCCCACCTCGATCTTCCGTCGTCTGTGGGAAACGCACCGCACCGGTCACCGGGAAGCGGACCTCACCTTCCTCAGTGCCCAGTACGAACCGCCCAAGCATCACGGCAAAGGACGCGTGCTCCGCGGCGAGAACGGTCAGGTTCTTCGCATCATCGAGGAGCGGGACATCGCCCGTGAGGACAACCCCCTGGCTCGCCAGGCCCTGCTCAACCTGACCGAGGGCAACTGCCCGCTCTACGCGATCCGCGCGAGCACGCTCCATCGCCACCTGCTACCACTGACCAATAACAACGCCCAGCGACAGTACTACCTCACCGACGTCGTGGAAGGCATCAGCCGCGAGAAAGGCGAGATCCGCACGGTGACCACGACCGCGGCGGACCCCGAGTATGATCTGCTCTGCTCGGATGTCACCCAACCCATGGACCTGGCCCTGTTGGAAGGTAAGCTGGACTGGGCCCGCGGCTATTTCAGCGAGGTCCGCGAGGTGGATGACGCGGCCCGGGCAATTGCGGCGGACCGGCCGAAGGGTCAAATCGCCTCGATCGCGGGCCAGTTGGAGGAGTTGGCGTCGGGCAATGTCAAGGAGAAGCTCGGCTTCAAACCCGACTGGCCTGTGGCGATCGGCGTGGCGGGCGGGCGATTGCGGATCGCGTTCATGCACCCGGATATGGTCCGGTTCTTCGGGCCGGCCTGGCAGATGCCGATCGGCGCGGGCGACGCCGACGGTCGAGACCAGATTCTCGTCCTCTCGCAAGAAGCCGACGACCGTCGCGTCCACCTCTACCCCATGGACCCCAAGTACCGCGAGAGCGTCAACTTCGTGCCCTCCGATGACGACGTCATGTACCCCGGCGAGGAGGTCTCCGACTGGCACAGCTACGAGGGGTTCGGCACGCGGATGAGCGAGACGCTGCTGCTTTCACTCGGGTACTTCAGCGACCAGGAATTAGAGCATCGCCGCGAGAAGGGGCTACCCTTGCCCCCGCCTTCTCTGTGGATCAGCAACAGCATGCGTCGGCCGTTCGCCCTGGTCGGCAACGCCATCGCGTCGATGCGCACGTTGCGCGAGGGGAACCTGGGCGCGGCCGTGCAGGAGCATCTCGGTCGGCACAACTTCAAGGGCCTGCGTCTCATGTGCACGGGCAGCATTCCGCAGGGCGGCTTCTCCAGTTCGTCGGCGGTGACCGTGGCCACCAAGAACGCGATCAACGCCCTGTTCGACATCGGGATACCACCGGACGTGCTGGTGCATCTGGCCTGCCAGGCGGAATACGGCACGGGTGTGCGTGCCGGCTCGCTCGACCAGGCAACCGAGCAGAAGGGCAAGGCCGCACAAGGGACCCTGATTTCCTCGAATCCACAGGACAACTACCGCATCATCGCGACCTACCCGGTGCCGACAGACCGCTTCCACGTGATCTTTCCCTACAGCGTGGGCCGCGATCGCGAGGCGTGGCGATGGTCCTGGGGTTTCTACGCGGAAGCGGCCGGGCATGGCCCGCTAACCCCGGGCGAAGCTCGGAAGATGACCGGCAAAGCCGCGGAACTGGGCGCCCTGCTCGCGCGTCAGCCTCTCGATGTCGATTTCTTCATGCACATCGAGGAGGATCTGGTGGCCGACGGCCTGCTCGACCCGGAGAACCGCGTCTGGATCTGCTCGATCCTTCGCCAGCTGCCGCTGCTGATCAGTCAGGAGGATCTGCGGCGGCTTGTGGCCGAGGGTCGCGATTGGTATATCGCACAACTGGTGGACGTCAGCCGGCTCGATCCGCAGGCCGCCGAACACAAGGTGGACGCGGCGCTGGCGTCGTTCTTCGAGGGATGGCGAAACCCGCTTCTGCGTCGGCCCAGCCCTTCCGGAGAGATCATATGGGAGTCCGGAGTCCCCTTGCGAGCCATGGTTGCCTACCTATTCGGGGAGACGGCCAAGAACTTCTACCTGATCCACCATACCGATGAATGGATCGAGTACGTAACCCGCTCGCAACGCGGCGACTGCTGCCTGGAGATCCTTCCGGAACGTTTGCCCTCCCGTGAGGAGATGGAGAGGGAACTGGACTGGGAGCAGGGATTAGTCGGGCCGGCACTGATGGATCGCTGGCTGGAGCGACACGTGGCGGCGCCCTTCGACTTTGATCGCGGGCTGGATGATGAATCGCTCTCGGCGCAGAACCCGCCCGAGTTTCACCTGTTGGAGGGCTCGAACTTCTTCCGAGGGTTGGCGTTGATCGACCTGGCCGAGGCCATGCTCAAGCGGGCGTTTGGCGGGGACGCCGTCGCGGTTCGGGTGAATGCCGCCGGCCAGGGTGATTACTTCCAGGTCCACGTGGATACGCAAAAGGCGAGCGTG
The DNA here is from genome assembly GCA_012729395.1 of Phycisphaerae bacterium. Classification (GTDB taxonomy): domain Bacteria; phylum Planctomycetota; class Phycisphaerae; order UBA1845; family PWPN01; genus JAAYDF01. The sequence goes on along the minus strand of JAAYDF010000194.1, from coordinate 13,771 downwards.
GGCGAGGTGGAGCGGTTCATTCGCATGGCGTTCTATCGGCGGTTCGGCCTGTCGCCGGACCCTGAGTTCGTGACCATCCACCCGGGCGGCGGGGCGGCGGGCGTACGACTGAGCCGGTACGATGCCCTGCCCCAGTTGATCCGGCGGTTGCGCGGGCACTGCCAGTGAACGAACCGTATGGCGGCGTGACCGCCCGGTTTCACGCGGACAATGATCGGGGGCACACATTGCGGCACACCGCCGCGTTGGGAGGACACCACAGATGACGTCGATGACCGCTCTTGTCGTTGCATGCGTTCTGGCCGCGAGTCCGGCGATGGAAGGCCCCACCAGCGTTGTCATTGAGGGACAAGCGTACGGCGCCAGCGCCGACGAGACCGGGCCCATCGGAGGAGGCCGCGGCTACACCCGCATGGTGACGAGCGGCGATCTGGTTGCCGAGAATCTCGACCAGTTGATCGACGCCCTCGCCAAGGCCAAGACGGGACAGGTGGTGTTCATCCCCGGTGAGGTGGAGATCGACTGCACCGCTCGCGTGTACATCGAGGAGCTGGTCCTGGTCGTGCCCAGTGGAGTGACATTGGCGAGCAGTCGTGGCCATGACAGCTCGCAAGGTGCCCTGCTCTACTCGGATGCGCTCAAGACATCGCCGCTGATTCGCGCCGACGGCCCCGATGTGCGCGTCACCGGCCTGCGCCTTCGGGGACCGGTTCCACGGCGCTACGACGACCATCACCGCCGATCCTTCCAGGAAGGGCGAGGACACACGTACTACTACAAGCTCCCTACCTCGCGCGGCATCAGCACGGAGTTCCCCGGCCTGGAGGTGGACAACTGCGAGCTGTCGGCCTTCAGCCAGTCCGCCGTCTTTCTCGCCAAGGAAGAGCGGCACCATATCCACCACAGCTATATCCATCACTGCCAATACGCGGGACTCGGCTACGGCGTGAGCATGGATGTCGCCGTCGCGATCATCGAGCACAATCTCTTCGACTGCAACCGCCACTCCATCGCCGGCACGGGCAGAGCAGGCAGCGGTTACGAGGCCCGCCACAACATCGAGCTGGGCACGTCCTCAAGCCACTGCTTCGACATGCACGGCGGCCGCGATCGCAAGGACGGCACGGACATCGCCGGCACACGAATCCTGATCCACCACAACACCTTCCTGGCTCCCAACGCACCGGCGATCGCCATTCGCGGGGTGCCCGAGACCGAATGCGATGTGTACCGCAACTGGTTCCCGCGTCACGCCGACGGCCAAGCCGCGGTCCGGGCGGCTGACAAGACCCGCGTGCACGAAAACGCCTTCGGCAAAGAGCCCGCGCGCGTCGAGCCGTAGCCCGACCGACATCCATCGCCCATGCGGGGCCGGGTGCGCCTCGCCCGCGGCGCTCAATGGCCCTGAGTCGGCACGCCCGCTGAGCCGCCGATCGCCGACGGGCAGGGAAGACCAAGAATCGAGCCGCCTAACAAGTTGCGGACCATCACCAGATCGAAGATGTTGATCTGCCCATCGGCGGATACATCCTGGGCGAAGTTCGCGGCATCCACTTGCTGGTTGAGCTGCATGCGAACGGACATGAGATCGAACACATTGACGTTGCAGTCCTGATTGGTGTCGCCGGTAAGCACGCCGATGCAGAGTTCGTCCTCGACGACATGATCGAAGACGCCGGTGATGCCGGGGAAGGCCACGCCCAGCCGGCCCGCCGCCGGGCAGTCCGCGATCGCCACGGTCAATGAGGAGTCCTGGACGTCAACGCTGCTCACCGTACCCGCCGACAACCATACGTCCTCGGCCGTTCCGGTAGCCTGCACAACCGCTTGGTCGAAGAGCACCGTGAGCCGGGCGAGTCCCTGTGCTCTTCCCTCGACAGCGACATCGCAGATCCCCTCGCGCGTCTGAATCTCGACCCCGTATTCCGCACCGGCACCGTGGCGTTTGAGGGACCGGGCCTGCTCAATGCTCGGTGGGGCCGGGCAATCATAGGCGGTCAGATCGCTACCCGCCGCGAAGTTGACCGGAACCCCCAGGCCGGCCGAGAGACCCGCGAGACCGTCCGGCGACGCCAACTCCAACCAGCTCAGCCGAATCCGCCCGTCGAAGAACATCTCGATCTGGAACGTGTTACCGTCGATTTGGGCGTACTTGGGCACTTTCCACCAGGTCACCGCCACGCGGTCTTCCATTTGCTTCCAACTGACCTCGCCACGAGAATTCGGGTTGAGATCATCAAACAGGCCGGAGATGTGCGGCAACGAGAAATGCAGACTCGGCGATTCGAGGTAGGCCCAGTCGCCGGCGCCAAAAGTGACGTACCCGTTGCTGCCCACGTAAAACGATGGATAGCTCTCGCCGTAGAGCCTCACCGTGCGTCCCGCGTCAAGAGTGACGAGCGCGTATCCGTCGTCAGCCAGAGAGATCTCAATGCCACCCTCCGGATCGGTAGGCAGCGAGGTAATCTCGCGCGAGCAGGCCCCGTACCAATTGACGGACGGCTCGGGAACACACATCACCGAGTGATAGCTCAGATCGTTGACGTGGCCGTCGTCAAACCGCTCAGTGAAGTAGTCGCTGGGCAGGGTCGTCGTGGTGAAGCTGTAGCATTGCCCCTGGTTGTCGTCGTAGCTGGAGTTGTCGGCGGCGTCGTCGGCCCGGACGGCGAAGAAGTAGGTCGTCTCCGGTTGCAGCCCGCGCAGAAGGTGTCGGTGCACAGTGCCGGGGGCGGCCTGGCTTGAAGCGGCGACGAGACTCTCGCACTCGAAACCGATCAAGACATCACTCGTCGTGGGCTCGTCTGTCTCGAAGGCGATCGTCGCGGCGACGGCATGCAGGATCGGAACCGTCACGTCCGAGATCACCGGGGCCCTGCAATCGACGGCCGCTTGCTCGATCACCCAGGCCGGCTTGCCCGTCCCGTTATCCGCGTCGTCATACCAGAGCGTCAGCGCCTCGTCATCGACCTGGGCCTCGAGCAGACCGTTGCCTTGCACAGGCGACCCAGCCCAAAGCAGGAGATCCGCGGTGAAGGCCCCCGAGCCGATCGGCGACTCCGCCAACACAACAACCTCCGCATCACCCCCCAAGGTGGTCACTTCAACCTCTACCGTGCCCTCGCCGCCAAGATCTTCATCCCACAACGCGATCGTCACCACGTCGTCGCAAGCGTAGATCGGCTTGACCATCCAGAACGCTCCCGCCGACGGCCGGCACAAATTGCCCGGCAACTCAGGACAAATCCTCGACATGGCCACGCCACGATTGGGACAATCCGCACAGTGGTGCAAGGCCACGACCTGGTGATCCGCGGCGGCAATCACCGGCGAGCCCGACGAGCCCCCCTCGGTATCCGCGTAGTAACCTACGTCGTATTCGCCCGACCCTCCGGTACAGGGCGGTTCATCGAGCGAGAACACACGGCACACACCCCCCGAATCCTCGAGGTTAGTGCTCTCCATCGCGATTTCCTTGGCTCGGCCCGCCGGATGCTGCGGAATGTAGATCTGCTCGTCCAGAACCGGCTCCCGCTCGGTCATCCGAAGGTACCCGTAGGACGCCGCCGCCCCATTGCCGGCGATTCGCACGAGCGAGTAGTCCTTGCCCGCGTCGCTCTGAATCAGTACCCCCCCGGAGAACACCTGACCCGGATGGCAGAGCTGGCAGCTGGGAGTCTCGCAATCGGGAGCCTCCGCCATGAACTCAAAGTCCGTGTTCAACGCGGTCGCCGACGTCGCGATGCAGTGCTGGTTGGTGATCAGATGGTCGAACGGCGAGGCCAGCCAACCGGTGCACAGCGTGCTCCCTTGAATCAACAGCCGCGCAACCGGTCGTCCGTGCTCATACAACTCCGGGTACAGATCGCGGTAACAAGCCGCATTCTGCTTGTCATCCAGTCCGCAGATGGCCTCGGTACCCCGCGGAGCCGAAGGCAGCCTGCCGTCCTTGCCCTTGTCCGCCTCAGCCCGCGGACCGCCCAGATCCACGAAGCCCGCCACATACTCGTCGATGTCAAAGCCCGGCCCGCCCGACGACCCGGTAACAACCAACTCCAACACCGCGGTATCGCCCTTGATATGAGGAGCCCAAAACGTCCCCGCATCCAGCTTGCCGCGCCCTGCCAGTTGGTAATACTGCCCGCCGCCGGGATCAGACAGGGCCAAGTAGTCGCCAGGGGCCAACGCAAAGTCTCGGAAATGGATGGCGATGTAAGTCGCCCCGGGGTCGTGCAGCTCATACGACCACGCGGAGACAGGCTCCGTACCGCCGGGATGGCCGGGATAAGGTCGGGGCGACTCAATCTCCACCGGCCAATGCACCCCGGCTTGCATCTGCCCCAGGCACACGGCCGCCCCCGCCCAAGTCAACCCAACAAACCATAGGCCGCGCAGCGCACGATGCGACCGCAACACCGGTACGTACAACATGACGCGTCAGCCTCTCCCGCCTGCGGCTTAGGCGAACCAGACAGAACTGAACCGCGACGCTTCGCACGCCACAGCTCTCCCCTCCCCGCATCAGCTCAGCCCATTATAACAACTTCCCGATGACGCTTCGCCCAACAAACGGCCCGCCCCACATGGTTTGCCCTGCCGGCTCAACCGATGGTATGATGCCCCCCGCGGTTCAGTGTATCTTGACCACCTAGTGAGGACATGTGACATGGCAAGCCCAATGATTCGCGTCGGTATGGTCTCAGCAACGGCCGCCCTGATCGCGTTGTTCTGCTCCTGTACCACCAGCCCCTCGGCCACGGACACAATGACTATGACCCAAGGTAAAACGGAAATGAAAATCGACAAAGCCTCCTTCGGTAAGCTGCCCGACGGCCGGGAAGCCGACCTCTACACCCTGACCAACGCCAACGGCCTCCAGACAGCCATCACCAACTACGGAGCCATCGTCGTCTCACTCCATGCCCCTGACCGCGACGGCAGACTCGCGGACATCGTCCTCGGGTACCCCAAGCTGGCCGATTACCTCAAGGACACGCCCTACTTCGGGGCCATCGTCGGCCGGTACGGCAACCGTATCGCCAAGGGACGCTTCACCCTCGACGGCGTCGAGCACACCTTGGCCACCAACGACGGCGCAAACCACCTCCACGGCGGCAAGATCGGCTTTGACAAAGTGCTCTGGAACGCCGAGTCGTTCCAAAACGCCAACGAGGTCGGTCTCAGGCTGTCCTACCTCAGCGCTGACGGAGAGGAAGGCTACCCGGGCAATCTCCAGGTCACCGTCTGCTACGCCCTGACCAACAAGAACGAACTCAAGATCACCTACGACGCGACTACCGACAAGCCCACCGTCGTCAACCTGACCCACCACGGCTACTGGAATCTCATCGGTCAGGCCCGAGGCGACATCCTCGAGCACGAACTGATGCTCAACGCCGATCGGTTCACGCCGATCGACGCGGGCCTGATCCCGACCGGTGAACTCCGCCCGGTGAAAGGCACGCCGATGGACTTCACCCGGCCCACACGCATCGGCGCCCATATCAGCCAGGATGACGAGCAGCTTCGCTATGGTCTCGGCTACGACCACAACTTCGTGCTCAACCGCACCGGCGAGGGGCTGTCCCTGGCCGCCCGAGTCTACGAAGCCACGACCGGCCGCGTGCTGGAAGTCCACACCACCGAGCCGGGCGTCCAGTTCTACTCCGGCAACTTCCTCAACGGCAGCAACGTCGGCAAAGGCGGCCGGGCATACAAGCATCGCTGCGGCTTCTGCCTGGAAACCCAGCACTTCCCCGACTCGCCCAACAAGCCGGAGTTCCCCTCCGTGGTCCTGCGGCCCGGGCAACGGTATCAGACGACAACCGTCTACCGCTTCCTGGCCCTGTGACCCGCGAATTCACAGTCGGGACGCGTATCGCGACCCCGACTCGCATCTAATCTCGCTCCAAGGATACGGTGGGCGGCCATCTCTGCGGTGATGGCGTCAAACCAACAAGGACTCGCTGCGCTCCGACCGCAGACTCCACCGGCATCTGACCTGACCGGCAAAGCATCCGCCACATCACATCCCGGAATCTCGTAACGTCATATTGATAAAGAAGTTACGAGACCGGGCGAAGCCCGATGCGCTTTTGCGGGATGCGAAGAAATCAATATGCTTGCATTTTGATATCTATATGGTATACTTCAGACGGCTGGGAACTCGATACATCCGTGCCGAGGAAGGCGATTCCGGATGACTCTGCACTGGTGAGTGAGCCAGTGGTGTCATGTGGCGAGCTCCCGTGTTTTCGCGACGGCGGTGAGCGGACCCCTGGCGAAGGTCGCATTGGAGAAACGGACCATGTCAAACGAGATCACGAAAGTGCCGGTCAACGGTTGGGCGGTTCTAACGGGTCTGTCGGTGGGTACGATCCTGGCGGGTTGGCGATTGGGTTTGGCCATCTACGCGGCGGCGATGGCGGCGAGAGGAACGCCGGTCTTGGAGCTGATGGTGCCGATCATCTGCTGGGTTGTGGCACTGGGGTTGTTGGGGTTCCTCTGGGCAGGCTTCTACACCCTGCAGCCCAACAAAGCGGCAGTGCTCCTGCTCTTTGGGGCGTACCGAGGAACGGCGCGTCGGCCGGGACTGGCGTGGAACAATCCGCTCTACCGCAAGGCCAAGATCTCGTGCCGATCGCGTAACCTGAACGGCGAGAAACTCAAGGTCAACGACCTGCGGGGCAACCCCATCGAGATCGCGGCGGTCGTGGTCTGGCGGGTGCAGGATACCGCCCAAGCGACATTTGATGTGGACAATTACCATGACTTTGTGTCCACGCAAAGTGAATCGGCGGTCCGGCACTTGGCGAGTGCCTACCCGTACGACAGTCACGAGGACGGCGAGTTGTCGCTGCGCGGCAGTATGGAGGAAGTCTCGGCGGCATTGCAGGCCGAATTGCAGCAACGCCTGTCGAAGGCGGGTGTACTCGTGGAAGAAGCCCGGCTAAGCCACTTGGCCTATGCTCCCGAGATCGCGGGGGCGATGCTGCGGCGTCAACAGGCTGAGGCGGTAGTGGCCGCCCGGCGCCGGATCGTCGAAGGAGCCGTGGGCATGGTCGAGGCGGCCCTGGATAGCCTGGCCGAGCGGAAGATGATCGAGCTGGACCCGGAACGCAAGGCCGCGATGATCAGCAACCTGTTGGTCGTGCTCTGTGGCGAGCAGGCCGCTCAGCCCGTGCTGAATACGGGCACGTTGTACGCGTAGCGTTATGCGCCAGGCGGTGCCCGGTCCTGAGTAATGCGTGCAGAGCACATATTCTGAGGGAACATGGCGGACAGGAAGAAGGCGGTACTGTTGCGGATCTCCCCGGAGTTGTGGGAGAGCCTGAACCGATGGGCACGCGATGAACTGCGCAGCCTGAACGGGCAGATGGAGTTTATCCTGCGTGAAGCGGTGCGGAAGCGGGCCGGCCGACCGGAGAACCCGCCGGACACGCACACTTCCACAGATCCCGACCGCGAAGGTTGAGCCCACCGCCACCGCGTGAGTGTTCTCGCCATGCGGGTCGCCCAAGCGAAGGCAACGCACGCACGCCTTGGTTGCGCTGCCGAGCGTCATGAGGTAACATTCCCTCGCGGTCATGGGCCGAGGCGAGACCTCCAGAGGGAACCGATGAGCGAGACCGCACCCGCATCGAACGCCGAGGCCCGCGAAGACTATCCGCTGAGCGAAGTGCCGGCAGAGTCGCGCAAGGGGCTGTGCTCCAACTCGGTGGTCCTTCTCGGATTCACCTTCTTCACCGCCACCATGTGGGGCGGCGGCAAACTCGGCGTCGCCTTTCCGTTCGGCCAGCTCGTCGGACTGATCGCTCTGGGAAACCTGCTCCTCGGTCTTTACGTCGCCGTCCTCGGCTACGTCGTTTTCAAGACCGGGCTCAACTCGGTCCTGCTCGCTCGCTTCAGCCCCGGCGTCCCGCCGCTCAACGGCATCCTCGGAGCCATCGCCCTCTACATCGGGCTCGACCTTCTGCTGCCCGCCCGGCCGGTACGGGGGTGAACACCACGGCGGCTCGTTATCGCCTATTGGCCGGGCTGAGCTGCTTATGCTTCGTTCTCGGCGGCCTTGCGCTTCGCTTTGACCTCGGGTGCCAGGTCGATGCCCAGCTCGCGAAGCTGCTTGGCGTCGACCTCGCTGGGGCACTCGGTAAGCGGGCAAAACGCCCGTTGCGTCTTGGGAAAGGCAATGACGTCGCGGATGCTGTCGGTGCCGGACAGCAGCATGGCGATGCGGTCCAGCCCCAGAGCCAGCCCACCGTGCGGCGGAGCGCCATACTGCAGGGCGGTCAGCAGGTGCACGAACTTGGCCATGGCCTCCTCGTCGCTGATCCCCAGCATACGGAAGAGGCGGCTCTGCACCTCGCGATTGTGGATACGGATCGACCCGCTGCCCAGCTCGACGCCGTTGACCACGATGTCGTAACACTTGGCCCGCACCGAGCCCGGGTCGCTCTCCATCCGTGGCAAATCCTCGTCCCGCGGCATGGTGAACGGATGGTGCAGGAAAATCCATTGCTTCGATTCCTCGTCCCACTCGAACGAGGGCATATCCACGACCCACAGGAATTCCCACTTACCGGCCGGGACGAGCTTGCGTCGCTCGGCGAGGGTGATCCGCAGCCAGTTGAGGTACTTGCAGACGTCCCCGAACCGGCCGGCGGCAAAGAAGATCACGTCGCCGGGCTTGGCCCCCATGGCCGCGATCAGGTCGCCCGCTAACCCCTCTGGGAAAAACTTAGCGATACCCGTCTGGAGGATGGTCTTTCCGCCTTCGCTCACCACCTTGCACAGCGGCAAGCCGCCGGCGCCGACGCCCTGGATTTCCACGGTCAGGCCGTCGGTCTCCTTGCGGGTCATCTCGCCACCGCCGGTCAGGCAGATGGCCTTGACCACGCCGCCGCGCTCAACCGCATCGCGGAAGACCTTGAACTCGCTTCGCCCGGCCACCTCGGTCACGTCGATCAGCTTCATGCCATAGCGCAGGTCCGGCTTGTCGCTGCCGTAGTCCCGCATGGCCTCGTCGTAGGGCATGCGGCGGAAGGGTACCGGCACCTCGATGCCCGCGGCCTCTTTCCACACGTAGGCCAGCGAACGCTCGACCACGTCGAGCACGTTGTCCACGTCAACGAAGGCCATCTCCAGATCGACCTGGGTGAAGTCCGGCTGCCGGTCGGCCCGCAGATCCTCGTCGCGGAAGCAGCGGGCGATCTGCATGTAGCGGTCGAACCCGCTCATCATCAGCAACTGCTTGAAGAGCTGCGGCGACTGCGGCAGGGCGTAGAACTTGCCCGGCCACACGCGCGAGGGCACCAGGTAATCGCGGGCCCCCTCCGGCGTGGACTTGGTCAGGATCGGCGTCTCGACGTCGAGGAAACCCTCGTTGTAGTAGAACGTGCGGAAGGCCTGCGTGACCTTGTGCCGCATGATGATCGCCCGCTGCATGGGGCCGCGGCGCAGATCAAGGAAGCGGTACTTGAGCCGCAGATCCTCGTTGGCCTCGACATGGTCGGCGACCTCGAAAGGCGGGGTCAGCGACTTGTTGAGCACCTCGACCTCCTGGATACTGACCTCGATCTCGCCAGTGGGCAGCTTGGGGTTGACGTTCTCGCCACGGTGGATGACCTCGCCGCGCACGGCGACGCAGTCCTCCTTGCGCAGCGTGCGGGCGAGCTTGGTCGCCTCGGGATCGGTGTCGACGTTGAACCGGCACTGGGTGAGCCCGCCGCGGTCGCGCAGGTCGATGAAAACCAGGTTGTCGCCGTGATCGCGGTAGTTGTTGACCCAGCCGGCCAGGATCACCTGTCTGCCGACGTCGGCGGCGCGAAGGGTACCGCAGTCACATGTCCGCTTGTTGTAGGCAATAGCCACGTACGTATCTCCTGTCGTCGCCTCGCGGGGCCGCCACCGGGTCAATCCCGGGCAGAAAGCCCACCACGGGCGCACATTCCAGCCAACCAGAACCGGGCAGTGTACGGATTCGGGGTTGAATGAGCCAGAGGGTCAGCCCGCGGGCCGCGGGCGAGGGTTATCGGCCGTTATCCGCGCGACCGGGGTGCCCGACTGCCGCCGGGGCCTTCCGGTCGCTGAACCTCCTCATCAGGATGGACAACACACCGCTCATCGCTGCCCATTCTAATCGTTGGCCCACCACCAATGCAAGAACGCGTGACGACACACCCGACCGCCCACCGCCTGGCGACCCCGCGGGCTTTTCATCGGGCCTGCCTTCATCGACTTTGCGTGCCCCGAGGGCTAATATGCCCGTTTTCCCGGCCTGTCGGCGCCGTTGGGCACCGGACGGGCGGGACGACACCATGCTATTCGTACCTTGGGTGAGATATGAGCGCATTGGACGACCTGCCGACCACATATGACCCCCGCAGCGTCGAGTCGGATATGAACCGGCTGTGGGTGGACGGCAACCATTTTCACGCCGACCCGACCGCCGGCCAAGACCCAACCTACACCATCGTGATCCCGCCCCCCAACGTCACCGGGGCTCTGCACGGCGGGCACGCCCTCAATAACACGCTGCAGGACATCCTCATCCGCTGGCACCGCATGCACGGGTGCAACACCCTGTGGATGCCCGGCACCGATCACGCCGGCATCGCCACCCAGGCGGTCGTCGAGAAGCGCGTCTTCGAGAACGAGAAGAAGAGCCGCCACGACCTCGGCCGCGACGAACTCGTCCGCCGTATCTGGGAGTGGAAGGAACAGTACGGCAACCGCATCATCGAGCAGCTCAAGCTCATGGGTTGCTCGTGCGACTGGGAGCGGACGCGATTCACGCTCGACGACATGTGCGCCCGGGCGGTGCGGCACACGTTCTTCAAACTCTTCAAGGACGGGCTCATCGTCCGCGGCAAGCGGCTGGTCAACTGGGACACGCACCTCCAGACCGCCGTGGCCGACGACGAAGTCTACCATGAGAAGGTCAAGGGCCATCTGTGGCATATCCGCTATCCGCTCAAGAACCCGCTGGTGCAGAAGCGCGACGGGCGCGATGTGCAGGTCTCGTTCCTGGTCGTGGCCACCACCCGGCCGGAGACCATGCTCGGCGACACCGCGGTGGCCGTACACCCGGAAGACCCGCGCTGGCAGCCGCTGATCGGCAAGACGGTCATCCTGCCGCTGCTCAATAAGGAGATTCCGGTCATTGCCGACCCGATCCTGGTGGACCGGGAGTTCGGCAGCGGGTGCGTGAAGGTCACGCCGGCCCACGACCCCAACGACTACGCCTGCGGGCAGCGGAACGGGCTGGCCATGGTCAACATCCTGACGCCCGACGGCAAGATCAACGAGAACGGCGGGCCGTACGCCGGGCTCGACCGCTACGCAGCCCGCAAGCAGGTCGTCGCCGACCTCGAAGAGCAAGGGCTGATCGAGCGGATCGAGGACCACGAGTCCGACGTGGGGCACAGCGACCGCAGCAAGACGCCGGTTGAACCCTATCTGTCGGATCAGTGGTTCATCCGCATGGGGGACTTGGATCGCGAAGAGGCAAGCCGAATCGAGGGCCTGCACGGATCGGCAGGGCTCGCTCAACTCGCGATGGACATGGTCTGCGAGCAAGAGCACGCCTCGGCCGAGGAACGCAAAGCCTGCGGCAAAGTCCACTTCTTCCCCGGCCGCTACGCCAAGACCTACCTCGACTGGCTCGGCGAGAAACGCGACTGGTGCATCAGCCGGCAACTGTGGTGGGGGCATCGGATTCCGGTGTGGAGGGTGCGTTTCCATTCGCGCCTGATTGACCACGCAACGGAGCACGAAATGCGCAGCCAACAACAGGAGGCGATGCGCCAATTGAAGGCCGACCTTGATGAAATGGGCGCTGCCGTGGGATGTCAAGGGCAATTCTTGTTGGCTGCAACGGATGAAGAGTCTCCGTGGGTCTGCTATGTTTGCACTTTGAGCAACGCGGCAGACAAACAATTGGCAGATATTCGCGAGGATCTGACTCCTGCTGGAATGGTGGGGCTCTTTGAGAACGACGAGATCCAGATCACCATTCCACCCCTGGATCCCCGCTTCGAAGTGTCACGGCGAATCATCTCTCATGTACAATCGCTAGAGCGCGACCCCGATGTCCTCGACACCTGGTTCAGTTCGGCCCTGTGGCCGCATTCGACGCTGGGCTGGCCGGAGGATACGGCGGAGTTGCGGCGGTATTACCCCGGCTCGGTGCTGAGCACGGCCCGCGAAATCATCACCCTGTGGGTGGCTCGCATGGTGCTCACCGGCATGTATAACCTCGGCAAGGTGCCGTTCCACGACGTGTATATTCACGCGGTGATCCAGGACGGGCAGGGGCGCCCGTTCAAGAAGACCCTGGGCAACGGGTTCGATCCGGTGGACATCATCGAGGTGTACGGGGCGGACGCCCTGCGTTACACGATGGCCAGTCTGACCACCGAGACGCAGGACATCCGCATGCCCATGAAGAAGGTCAAGCTCGACGACGGCCGCGAGCTGCAAAGCTCCGAGCGCTTCGAACTGGGCCGCAACTTCTGCAACAAACTCTGGAACGCCGCCCGTTTCGCGTTCATGAACCTCGTCGGCGAAAACGGCACGCCGCAAGCGTCAACGAGCCGCGGGCTTCAGCCCGCGCGGTCATTCGAACGCGATCAGCGCTTGTCCCCCGAGGAACCACCGCGCGGGCTGAAGCCACGCGGCTCTTTGGTGCTGGACGCCCTACCCATCGAGGATCGCTGGATTCTCGCGCGGGTCAGCCGGGCGTGCGTCGAGGTGCAGGATGCGCTGGCCAGCTTCCAGTTCAGCCGGGCGTTGACCTGTGCCCGCGATTTCTTCTGGGACGCCCTGTGCGACTGGTACCTCGAGCTGGTCAAGTCGCGGGTGCGCGAGAATCGCCAGGCGGCCGAGGCCCGGCAAGTACTCGCCTTCGCTCTCGACCAATCGCTGCGTCTGTTGCACCCGTTCGTCCCCTTCATCACTGAGCGGCTCTGGCGGCAACTTAACGACCTGGTGCCGCACCGCAGCGTGCCATGCCTGGACAAGAAACTCGACACCGATCACCCGCTGATCGTCTCCGACTACCCGCCCGCCGAGGGCTGGCCCGCTCTGGACAACCCGCAGGTCGAGGCGGTCTTTGCCGACTTGCAGACCGCCACCCGCGCGGTCCGCGACATCCGCCAGACGCAGAACGTCCCGCCTCGACAAGCCGTCGACGTGACCATCCGCGTGCCCGCCGGCCGCGTCGAATCACTCAAACGCGAGGCCCACGTGATCCGCCACCTGGCCAACGTCGGCGGGCTGACCATCGCCGAGGACGCCCCCAAACCCGCCGGCGCCGCCACCTTAGTCATTGGCGATATGCAGATCTTCGTGGCCGGCGTGATCGACCCAGCCGCCGAACGCACACGGCTCCAGAAGGAACTGCAAAACCTGGAGAAGCAGATCACCGGCCTGGCGAGCAAGCTGAGCAATGAAAGCTTCGTGGGCCGGGCGCCCGCCGACGTCGTCCAGCGCGAGCGCGACCGACTCGCCGACCTGCGAGCCCGCTGCAACACCGTCCTGCGAACCATCGCGGAACTCGATTGAGGCGTCCCCCGCCCTCCGTAGCGGTCGCCCCCTGCGGCGACCGGCGCGCTTATCGGGAGTCCAGCGCCCTCCCGGGACGCTTGCCGCAACTTACCTCCGTCGAAATGAGTTAACCGCTTGAACCAGGAAGGCTTAAGGGCTGTTTCGGCTTTCAAATGTAGCCACGTACATTTCTGAAATAGTCCTTGACAAGATTCGTTATATGTGGTAT
>JAAYDF010000193.1 GCA_012729395.1 Phycisphaerae bacterium | reverse complement strand
TGTTGAACTCCTGCACGCCCGCATAGAAAATCGCCTCGCCGTGCGAAAGGTCCGGATCGCCCTCTCGGTGAGCGACCGGCCAGTGCCACCAGCGCTCCATGTGCCGAACGTCCGCGGGCCGGCGGCCAGGCACCTCAGTCGAAAGGACAAAGAGAACCGCGGACTTGCCCGCCGCCCGAAAGAAAGGCTCCAATTGGGCGAGCACGCGGATGTCACGCCAAAGCCCCTTGCTCGGCGCGGTCCGCGTCACATGCGTGAAGATGTAATCCGGGCGATCGCCCAGCAGCGTTTGGGCGTAATCCTGCAGTTTCTCGCGACTGGCGCGTTTCTCGGCGAGCGTGATTTCCTGGGCAGGGATGCCGTTGTAACAGACGCTGATGTCCGCGTCGGCGAAACCCGGCCCCATGAAACGCAGTTCCTTGGCCACCGCGTCGCCGACGGCGAAGATCTGGTCACAATGCCGGCTCGCATCGACCAACGCGTGCCGATAGTAGCCATCCTGCGGGCCGAACACGTCCGTCACATACCGATTGTTCTCCATGGCCTGCGACAGCACGTTGTAGAACATCACGTCGTGCCCGGGGTGGTCCTCCACGATCCGCCGCATCGAGGAGACTTCATGGGCGTAGAACACGGTGCGAAACGCAGGGCTGGGATCGACGATCGCGGCCAAAGCGGTGGGCATGCCCATGAACTCGTGGGCAATGATCACGCACTCGTCATCCGCCGCACCAAGGGCCTGCAGAGCGGCGATGGCCGCCGGCCCGAGTTTGACGTACAGATCGTACTCCCAGGACGACTCGTACCGGCGAGAGTCAATCCCGAAGTTCTCCCACAGGCGTGACTTGAAGTAGTTGACCCTCCCCAGATCCATGCGGGCTACGTCGATGAGCAGGATCTCGGGCGAAACGATAATCCCGGTGTGCGGGTTGGTGAACGTACGGTGCCCGTAGACGATCTGCACGTGAAAATCGCGGCGAACCTGATCGAGGGCGTTGCTCACCGGATGGGGGGGCAGGTGGTCGATACTGCTGTAGAGCACCTCTCCAGTGGGCCCGAGCCGGCCGCGCACGCCGTCTTCGGCCGCGAACAGCGGACCGATCAGGATGGTCCGCTGCTCCGAGGTCTGGTAGGCCTTGCTGGTCAGCAGCCCTTCCAGGACGGCACCGATCCCGCCGACCTTATGAACCGCCTCGTGCGTCACGTGAGCTAGAGTTCTCATGCACATCCTCTGACTGGAGCCTCGCTCCCGGTGAAGGGGCCGGACGACACCGTGTTTCCCCTTCACCTCATCCAGGACAGCGGCCGCCCGCCGGGCCGCGAGGGGGAACACCATTTCCACAGTAACGTCTCATCGTCAAACAGGCCCAGCTGAGTCCATCGGCATTTGCCTGTTTATCCTTGTCCGATAAGCGACCGCGTTGTCGTTTTCCACACAGGCGGAGAACTGTCGCGGTTCGTCCCGAAGCATACGATTCATCAGTGCGGGGGAGTTTGCCCTAAATGTGACCGCGACGCTGGCCGGCGGTTCCTACGAGAGAAACACCGTCTCCTCCCATCACACCCGCTTCAGTCTTTCCTCCTCATACCGCCACGCGTCGTACGCGTTGGCCTAACAGGCATGTCACCTCGTAGGGAATGGTGGCCAGCGTGTGAGCCAGGGCCTCGACGCTGTGCGCTGCGGATGGATCATTGTCGATGACCACAATCCGGTCGCCGGGACGCGCTTCGCCCGCATGGCTCAGATCGACGGCCGTCTGGTCCATGCTCACCCTGCCAACCACGGGCACGATGTGCCGTGGCAGACCGCGACGAGATTCCAGGGTCATCACCGCCTGGTTCCCGAGCAGGCGACGATAGCCGTCGGCGTAGCCGATCGGGACAATGCCGATGACGCATGGGGCTGGAGTGATGAAAGACCGGCCATAACCGACCGCATGCCCGGCAGGCAACGCACGGACCGCGGTCAGCCGGCTGACGACCCGTAAGCTGGGACGCAGGTCGGGCGGCCGTTCGTCCTCCGGGCCCGTCCAGTAGCCATACAGCGCCAAGCCGGGGCGAACGCGATCCAGGTGGGCCTCGGGTAACCTGAAGATGGCCGCCGAGTTGGCCGCGTGAAACGCCACATGGGGGATCTTCTCACGCAGATGTTCGCGTAACCAGGCGAAGGCGGTGAGCTGCTCATGGGCGAAGGTGAGGTCCGGCTCGTCGGCCGTGGCCAGATGCGTGTAAATCCCCTCAAGCAGGACCCCGGCGCAGCCCTGGACCGTCTGGGCCACGCCCGCCGCGTTCTCGGGCAACAGGCCCATGCGGCCCATGCCGGTGTCCACCTTGATCTCGGCACGGGCTGGCCGACCGATATGGGCGGCGGCCGCTGACAGCACCTGGGCCTCAGGCAAGGATTGGATCGTGAGCGCGATGTCGCCGGCCACCGCCGCGAGGGCACGCTGCCGCTGCTCATGCTCACTGTCCGTCGAGAGCATGGGCCCGAAGCACTGGATACCCCCTGTCCAGCCAAGCCCCCGAAGGGCGAGCGCCTCGTCGAGGTTGGCTACCGCGACCCGGCGAACGCCCGCACCGGCGAGAACTGGGAGTACATGTGCGACGCCATGGCCGTATGCGTCGGCTTTCACCGCCGGGCAGAGCGATGTCCCCACTGGTACCCGTCGACGACAGGCCTGCAGGTTCCCCCGCAGGGCCTCCAGTTCAATCTCGGCAATCACCGGCGCTTCCATAGCCGGGCGACAATACCGGGCCGGCTGGGCGGCGGTCAAGACATGCCTCGGCCCGCTGCATGGACCCAATCCGCCCTGGATGCCGTTCGAACGCGAAACCCTGCCCCACAACGCCCACACATCGCTCCCGCGGAATCGCTGAATCGCTGTCCACAAGACCGGACGGCTTGACCGGACTTCTGGCTGTCCCGTAGAATGCGGCCGGCCTCAACAGGTTGTGCGCCAAGATGTTGTGGGCAACAAGAGCGGCGACCGGGCCGGGAGCCCCCAGGGCCTGCCGCGCCGCTGCGGGACTCATACAAGACCACGCAGTTACCACTTGTGGATAAGGATGTAGATCGCATGACGGGACACTCGCGGATCCTGAGCATCGGCACCCCCGGTTTGTTCCTGTTTCTGGTGTCTCTGCCCCTCCTGTTTGGGCAGGGCTGCCCTCTCCCACCGACGATTATTCCGGTGGATCCCGGCAACGGTGGGGTGACCGATCTGACGCCGTCGGGCAGCACGACTCGGCCCACTTTCACTTTTACATCCTTGCTTGAGGATGTGACC
>JAAYDF010000192.1 GCA_012729395.1 Phycisphaerae bacterium | reverse complement strand
GGGAACCCAACGAGCCCCGAGCGCGAGCGAGTGGGAACCCAACGAGCCCCGAGCGCGAGCGAGCGGCTCTGAGTGTTTCGCGTTGTGGCCGAAGGCGACGCGGCGTACACTGGCTGGGATATGGACCGGTCCGGCGACACTCCAGAACCCTCCGAAGCGTCCCTCTCGACATCCGCCGAGGACATCGGCCTGCGCTGCCTGAACTGCGACTACAACCTCACCGGGTTGGCCGACAACCGCTGCCCGGAATGCAACACACCGTTCGACCCGGACCTGATGCGGCGCATGCTCGCCGGCGAGCCGTTCCCCGTGCCCATCTGGGACGACCCCAGCCAGGGAGGCCTGCTCGTCCGCTTCTTCCGTGTCTGCTGGATGACTTGGTTCCGTCCCACGGAGTTCGCCCGCCAGATGCCCTGGCGCTTCGATGCCCGCTCGGCCTTGAGCTACTGGATCACCGTCCGAATCGCGGTGATTCTCATCACACTGCTGGGCTCTCTGGCCTCCGTGGACGTGACCGACTCGCTAAGTCTTGGGATTGGCCTCTTCATCTTTGCCGTGGCATCCTTGGCAACGATTATTGGGTCCATCTTGTGCGAAGGGGCACTCGCTGTCCTTCTCGGTGGCATGGTTCGGAACCGGCTGGCGCCTCATAGCACACCACCGACGAGCTTATCTTGGTGGTACATGCTGAGTTACTATAGTGGCTTCCTGATCCTAACGGTCAGTTACTTGCCTGTACGCCTGCTGATAGGTTGGGTTGCAGGGCAATCTGCTGGCTACCAGTTCATCGTGTATTCCTCGATGTGTGGTTGGATCGTGGGGATGCTTCTGTGGTGGTCCCTCTGCATAGAGCGAGCAATTGGTGTTCGAGTCCCACAGGGAGGGAACCTCAGATTGGTGCAGGCCTTCATCCCGGTGATTGCGCTTGCGTCTGTAGCGATCGGGTGGCTAATGGCTTGCGGTTGTTGCGGAGACTTCGTGTTGCCCTGAATCGCACCTGGAAATGCGGAGTAGCCGGCTGCCAGAAGTAGGGGACTATCCCCATGCCAGTTGCGTTTGCGATCGATCCCTCGCGGGGATCGGATTCGCCGATCGACCTACTGGGGAAACCGGGCCAGGTTCGTTTGTTGTGGCCGAACCAGACGCCGGTCGCCACGGCTCGGCTGTCTTCGACCCTGAGGCTCAGACCCCAAGGGAGCTCGCCGAAGTCGGGGGGCGACCGCTACGGCGTTGCCATCCTTGCGTACATGGCTGGCGTCCCCGGCGCTGGCGATGGGGGCGCGTTGGTGACGAACAGCAACAAGTTACCTTGGTCCTGACCTGTTTCCTGTGGTCATGACCTACGCCTGTGGTCCTGACCTACTTCTGCGACGCGGCGAGGGCCTGGTCGATGTCGGCGAGGATGTCCGCGGCGTCTTCGATGCCGATCGAGAGGCGGACGTACTCGGGGACGACGCCGGTCGCGGCCTGCTCGGCCTCGGTGAGCTGCGAGTGCGTGGTGCTGGCCGGGTGGATGCACAGCGTCTTGGCGTCGCCGATGTTGGCCAGGTGGCTCATCAGCTTGACTGAGTTGATGAACTTCTTGCCCGCCGCCATGCCGCCCTGAATGCCGAAGCCGACGATCGCCCCGCAGCCTGTGGGCAGGTATTTGCGGGCGGCGGCGTGGAAGGGGTGGTCCGGCAGGCCGGGGTAGTTCACCCACGACACGGCCGGGTGCTCCGCCAGATGCCGGGCGACCTTCAACGCGTTCTCGCAGTGCCGGGCCATGCGCAGGTGCAGCGTCTCGAGGCCCTGAATGAACAGAAACGCGGCAAACGGGCTCATGCAACTGCCCATGTCGCGCAGAAAGTGCGTGCGGCACTTGAGGATGTACGAAATGTTGCCCACCGGCTTGAGGGCCTCGGCGAAGACCATGCCGTGGTAGGAGGGATCCGGCTCGGTGAACTCGGGCCACTTCGCGGGCTCGGCCGTCCAGTCGAACTTGCCGGAATCGACGATGCACCCGCCGACGTGCAGCCCGTGCCCACCGATGAACTTCGTGCAACTGTACACGGTGATGTCGATACCGTGCTCGAAGGGCCGCAGCAGCACGGGCGTCAGGACCGTGTTGTCGCAGATCACCGGCAAGCCCAGCTCGTGGGCCACGCGGGCGATCTCCGCGAAGTCGGGCACGTCGTTCTTGGGATTGCCCAGCGATTCGAGGTACACGCAGCGGGTATCCTTATCGACCAGCTTCTTGAGCTCGGCCGGCTTGGCCGGATCGAAGAACTTGGCCTTCATGCCCAGCTTGGGGAAGGTCTGGGTGAACAGCGTCCACGTGCCGCCGTAAAGGCTGGTGGCGGAGATGAAGTTCTGCCCCGCACGGCAAATGTTGAGGATCGCGATGTAGATTGCCGACTGCCCGCTGGATACCGCCAAGGCGCCGACCCCGCCGTCGAGGGCGGCCATGCGCTTTTCGAGCACATCGTTGGTGGGGTTCATCAGGCGACTGTAGATGTTCCCGAACTCCCGCAGGCCGAAGAGGTTGGCCGCGTGGTCGGTATCGTGGAACACGTAACTCGTCGTCGCGTAGATCGGAACCGCCCGGGCGGTCGTCGTTGGGTCGGCTTGCTGGCCGGCGTGCAAGCAGCGCGTGCCGATGCCGTACGAGGGTGCGTCTGCCATGAGCGTGGTCTCCATCTGCTTGCCGGACGCCGGGGCACCCGCGTGCCGACGGCGTCCGAAAGGCAGTTCATCACGGGCTACTTTAGCGCGGTGTCACCCCGGTTGGCAAGCCGCCGGCGAGAAAGGCGAGGTTTGCGGAAGAATTCGCGGGACAATTCCCGCTCGCCCGCCGGTCCAAGGGGTGCGGGTGTCCCGCGAAAGGGAACATCCGGCGACCGAGCGGGTTGTCCGATGCGCCGCGAAGCGGCAAGCCCGTGGCAAGGCTTGCACGCTTCCCGATGGCGTCCCCCCTCCTTCCCACTTATCGCTCATTCCTTCTCACACTTAGCGAGAAACCTTCCCTAACCACTTATCGCTCACAACTCATGACTCATCACCCATCACTCATCACGCCCCACCCCACCTACCACGTATACCGCACCTTGTAGCGGATCACGACTTCGCCGTCCGGGGCCACGGTGACGGGGAAGTGGATCGTCCGGGCGTCCGCCTTCTCGAACTTATGTGTGGGCTGCTGAATCTCCCAGTTGACCCAGCGGTAAAGGTTCTCCTTGGCAATGATCTTCACCGGCTCGGTCTTGTGGTTGCGGATCTTGATCTCGATCGTCTCCTCCATCCAACTGCGGCGGGTGTCGATCTGGAAGTCGAGCTGCGTCCGCTCGCACACCACGTCGAACGCACTGCCCAGCTTGATGAGCACCTCCTCGTTGCGCGGCGTGTGGTCGATCGCATCCTCGCCGATGAACTCCAGCGAATCGTCGGCCGGGTCGAGCTTGCTGACCCGGATGCGGCCGGCCGGCAGGGGCATGCCCATGCCGATCTGCTCTTCGTTCTTGAACCGCAGGTAGATGTCCACCTTCTTGTTGCCCTGGGCGCCCAAGTTGCGGTCGGTTATCAGGCTGGGAAGGAAACCGCGGAAACCCTGATCGAGGCCGTAGTACACCAGCACCTTCTCGCACGGCACCTGCCGGGCCACGGGAAAGAGCTCGATCTGCTTGGTCGAGTTGTCCGGTAAAGTCGTCGGCCGGCCCAGCGTGTACAGATGATACTCGAAGAAGGCCTTCTCCTCGAAGCCCGCGGCATCCACCATCTGGGACATCTCCTCTGGGGCCATGCGCGCCCGCATCATCTTGGGTTGCGGTTGCGGAGCCCGGTGCACGTCGCCGGCAATCAGTTTCAGCCGCGCGTCCGGGTACGACGCCCCCGACTGGTTGATGATGCTCACCCACGCCCCGACGTCGAGCAACCCGCTGTTGGCGTCGGCACCCTCGGCGAAGATCAGGTTGTAGTCCGCCCACCAAGTCATCGCACTCGTCTGGTAGGTCACCCGCGTCCGGTGCGGGCCGGGCTGGGCAGTCGCCACCTCCCACACCAGCGTCGGCCGGGTAATCAGCCCGCCGGGTAACTCAGGAAACCGCACGTTCGCGTAGTTCTGGACCACTTGAACCTGCCCGTCCTCGCCCCGCAGAATCACCCCGCCCGACGTACTCAGCAACGTGCCGGTGAACGTCTGCACCTTGTCGCCGGTGATCTGGTCCACGGTGATCTGCCGATCCAGGTAACGTTCCATCAGCTTGTCGCCACTGACCAGATCGAACTGGTAGTTCTGCTCCAGCACCCGCGTCTGCGGATCGCTGAGCGACACGAACGATACCGTGGTCGGGTCGATCTGGGCGGCCACGTCGGTGAAGCGCACCTGGGATCGTCCGTTGGGCAAGTCCATGCTCCGCTCGTGCCGCACCATGGCATAGCCCGGAACCTGGCCGCGGAAGGGCATGCCTCCGGTGTATAACTCCGGCGGAATGGCTCCCGGTTGGGCGGAGCTGTAGATGGTCAGGGCGGTTGTCGAGCCCTCCTCCGCCGCCCACACCGCCGGCCGCATGCCGCCCCATCCCAGCGTCAGCACAGCCACGAACGTGGTCACCGCCACTCGGCACATACCCAATCCATGTCTTCTCATCGCAGGCTCCTTGTCATAGACGCGGACAATTGTCCCCGCACATGCATCCGGAATCCATATCCTTCAACTGATACACAACCACAAGCCAACGGAGGCGTTCGCAAGACGGCCTCGGACCGAGCGAATCTGCTCGCGACCAAGGGCTTACACCGAAGCACTGCTCACGTACGTGCATAGCGTCCCGCAGAGCACGCGCAAGGCCCGGCGTTCACGCCGGGTCTCCGAAGCCTGCTCGGTCAATGCGCGACCCCGGTTCACCGGGGTTCTCGATGGGCGGCTTGAGCCATGAAGGCCGAGTCGGTGCCGCGATCCGGTAAACCCATGCATCGAGAACCTCGCCAAGGCGAGCTGGACGATTGGGGCAGGCAAACCCGACCCACCCGGCATGAATGCCGGGCCTAGCGCGGACCAACAGTATCCAGGAGGGGCGCTAAACACATACCTGCTCACAGGGCAGTGCCACACGAACGCTCTCCTCGCTCGCCTCCTGGCTCGCTCGCCTCTGCTCAATTGGACGCCGGCCGACCCGATCTGGTTCCACGTCGGCCGCGGGTGCCGCCCCTTTCTTGCGGAAAGGATCGGGGCGGGCGACGTGTTCTCTGGGCAAGTCCCTCGAAGGGGCGAATGCACGATGGCGAGCGGGGTCGTCGGGAACCCCCACCGGCAGCGGGGCAGCAACCATGGAAGCAACCAAGACCAAGAAGGAACCTCAACAGCCGGCTCAACGGGACACCGACCCTTTGCCGGAGGTGCTCCGGCGGTCGGCTGTCTGCCGTAAAGTGCCGTTGACTATCCGCGGCCCACTGGATCAGGCCATCCTGCTGCGGCCGGCCGACTGCCCAACGCTCGAAGCCATCGCCGCCCGGTTCGAGCTCCAAGCCCGCTATGGGGTCTCGCTGGCCGCCTTGCGAAGCTACGCCCGCAAGCTCGAACAACTGGTCCGCCCCGCGGCCGCGTCCGAGCTCCTGGCCGGAGTCGTCGGCTGCCTGCCCGAAGACTACCGCCACCGCTTGGTCGCCGGCAGCCAGGTTCTGCTCCTCAGTCGCGTCATCCAGGCCCTCGCGGGCGAGACCGGCTCCCAACTCACCGTGGCCGAGTTGGCCCGCCTGGCCGCCATTCTCGGCGGCATGGCGGGCGAACGCCACGCACCTTCCGATTCCCGTTCTCGCCGAGGCCAACCGCGGTCCCCGAGCAGCCCGACCCGCCCAACCGCCTCCGACGATGCGCCGCCCGCCACCGGCAATCCGCGCCGGCTGGCCGAGGCCGTGCGCACGTTGTACGGCCTGCCCTGGCCGATCACGGGTGAACCAGCAAACGCACCACAGACACCCGAAGAAAGCTCTGAGAATATATGAGAATACACCCAGCAAAGCCGCTCAAGCAGAGCCGCGACCGTCAGGGAGCGGTCGCGCCGAAAGGGAAGAACCGCTTCCTTACGGGCGCGGCTCCGATTGGGTGAGGATCTGAGCGGCGCGACGGCCTCTCGTCAACGCTCTCAGTCCAGAACCCGATACCGCTGCTGGGGCGTGGCGAATCCGGCGAACTCATCCGGCACAAAGTCGAACGGCCCGGTATCCCAGTCATCGCCGAAATGATACAGCCAAGTCTTGCGGCGAATCGGCTCGGGCAGCGTCCGCATCTCGCCTACCAGCGAGTGCACCGGCGTGGGCTCGTCGAACAACTGCACCTCGTGGAAGCACACATCCGCCCGTTCCATCATGCGGGCGTAAGCGGCATAATCGAACCGCGTATCACCCGAGAAGAACACGCACCGCCCGGTCTGCGTGTCCTCGATGAACAACCCGTGCGAAGGCCAGTCGTACTTGCGCTCGATCTGGATGTGGTCCGTCGGAAACAGCGCGAACCGATAACGCTTGAGCATGGTGAAGCCGTCCTTGCCCGGCTCCTTCGGATTCAGCGCCAGAATGTAGAAGTAATCCTGAAGCAACGCGTACCGACCCGCCATGGCGCTCAACCCGCCCTTGAGCGACTGGTCCCATAGATTCAGCAGGATGCTCAACGAGCTGATGATCTGTGGCTTGAACGGCCGATCCTTGACCGTATCGCGGAAGAAGTAGGCGTTCATCAGGGCCATCTCTTCCAGCCCGCCGATGTGGTCCGCGTGCTGGTGGGTCACGAACACCCGATGAATGGCCGGGTAGTTGATCCGCCCCTGGCTGTTCAGGTACGCGAAACCGGGCTGCCCAATCAATTGATGCATGGCCAGCGGCCCGGTGCTCCCGAAATCCACAAGCAGCGTGTCGTCGGGGCGATCCTGATGGTCCGGCCCCTTATGCCAGGCCTCGATCAGCAGGTTGGAATGGTAGTTGCGCTTGGCGAACGCCGATCCGACACCCAGGAATGTCAACGTGAGCATGTGCGGTGACCACCCATGATAGAGTGCAGTGTGCACCGGCCCTGATAAGCCGCGACAAGGGACTCGTCGCCCCCACCTGCGGGTGACACACGTTCCCTCTTGCTATGGTATGCCCACCGTGACGGAAGTCCAGCACATGCCTGCATCGATCCGCCCCTGTTCCCCGAGAGCGACGACCCGTAGAATCCGGGCCATGTCGGGTGTCTCGGTCAGCAGTCACCGGCGGAGAACGCAGCCATGAGCATCCTCGTCAACCGCGATACCAGGGTCATCTGCCAGGGCATCACCGGCAAAGCCGGGGCGTTTCACACCCAGCAATGCATGGAATACGGCACCCCCATGGTCGGCGGGGTCACGCCCGGTAAAGGCGGCACCCGCAGCGAGCACGGCCTGCCCATTTTCAACTCCTGCCACGACGCGGTCCGTGAGACCGGGGCCAACGCCACGATGATCTTCGTCCCAGCCGCCTTCGCCGCCGACGCCGCCATGGAGGCCGCCGACGCGGGCATCCCGCTGGTCGTGCTCATCACCGAGGGCATCCCTACCTTGGACATGATCCGCCTCCGCAAGTACCTCGACGAGACCGGCACGAAGCTCATCGGCCCAAACTGCCCCGGCATCATCACCCCTGGCCAGTGCAAGATCGGGATCATGCCCGGCTACATCCACCGACCCCCACAGGATGGCTCACGCAACGTCGGCCTCATTTCCCGCAGCGGCACCCTGACCTACGAGGCCGTCTGGCAGTGCACCACCCGGGGTCTGTCGCAGTCTACCTGTGTGGGCATCGGCGGCGACCCCGTCAAGGGTCTCAACTTCATCGACCTGCTCGGACTCTTCCAGAACGACGCCCAAACGGACGTGATCGTCCTCATCGGCGAGATCGGCGGCAGCGACGAGGAACAGGCTGCCGCGTACATCCAAGCCCAGGTCACCAAGCCGGTGGTGGCCTTCATCGCCGGCCAGACGGCCCCGCCCGGCCGACGCATGGGACACGCCGGGGCAATCATCTCCGGCGGGGAAGGCACCGCGGCCGGCAAGATCGCCGCCCTCCAGGCCGCGGGCATCGCCGTCGTCCCCAGCCCCGCGGACATCGGGGCCACAGCAGCCCGCATGATCCGACCCGCATGACCCCGCCCCCGGAGAACGCCGCGAAACGCCGCGGGCGAAAATTGCCCAGACCGTCCGCGACGCATCCGCGGAAAAGGGGCGGTCCTTACGCCTGGACCTTCCACCTTCCCACAGGCTTCTCGGCCCTGATTATCGGCCCGCAACCTCAATTTGGGCCATATGTTATGCTGAATATCGGAGGCAGGTGCCGTGCCGATCCCAGCTTGCCGCGGCCCAACTCCACGGGACGCCGGGTGCCGCGGAATATCTGCGGTTTCGAGCCGAAAACTGCAACCGCCTCGCCCAGCAACGGTACAAAGCGTTGACGGGGGAGGTGCGCTCGCCGGGGGCCCTTTCCTGCAAGTGCAACCGGTGTGATGCGGTGCGAACTTCGCGCCAGTGTCCGCCCAGGCGGATTCGTCGACCGCCAAGGGCTGACCCTCCGGCCCGTGAAGGCCGCATCCCGACAACGAGAAGCGATAGACGCAGGGAGCGCAGAGGACCGTGGCGTGTGAAACAGGATACCGAGCCGTGAGTGTTGGGGAAATCCTTCTGGAGCGGGGCAAGATCACCGCGGACCACCTGCAGGCGGCCCTGGCGGCGCGCAAAGGACCACACGACCGCATCGACCGCATTCTCGTTCGCATGGGCTTCGTCGATGAACGCGAGGTTCTCAAGGTTCTCGGCGAGCAGATGTGCATCCCAGTTGTCGATCTGACCGAGATCAAACTCGATCTCGCCCTGCTGCGCGAGATGCCCACGCGCTTGATCCACAAGCGGCAGCTCATCCCCCTGGAGAAGACCGAAGACAGCCTGAAGGTCGCCACGGCCGACCCCTACGACATCACCGCCTTCGATGAGTTGCGCATGCTCACCGGGCTGCGGGTCGAGGCCTACTTGGCCAGCGAGGCGGAGATTCAGCGGCTGATTCGGCAGCATTTCGGCGTCGGCGGCTCGACCATCGACGAGATGATCGAGGAGAAAGAGGAAAACGACGAGATCGAGCTGCTCAGCGAGTCCGTCGACGAGAACGGCGACCTCATCGAGATGGCCCAGGAGGCCACGGTCGTCAAGCTGGTCAACGAGATCCTCGCCGAGGCCATCCGCGACAAGGCCAGTGATATCCACATCGAGCCCTACGAGCACGATCTCCGCGTGCGCTACCGGATCGACGGCGTCCTCCAGAACCAAGTGGTTCCACCGCAGATCCAGCGCTTCCAGGCCGCGATCATCAGCCGCATCAAGATCATGAGCAACCTCAACATCGCGGAGAAGCGGCTGCCGCAGGACGGCGGGTTCAAGGCCCGCATCCAGGGACGCGAGATCGATTTCCGTGTGTCGGTCATCCCCACGGGTTACGGCGAGGCCATCGTCCTGCGTATCCTCGACCGGCAGTCCATCAACCTGTCGCTACAGCAGCTCGGCATGGCCGACGAGGTACTCGACAACTTCACCTCGCTGATTACCCGACCGCACGGCATCATCCTGGTGACCGGCCCAACCGGTAGTGGTAAGACAACCACCCTGTATGCCGCGCTGCACACCATCGTCTCCGAGGAAATCAAGATCCTCACGGTCGAGGACCCGATCGAGTACTACCTCGAAGGCATCAACCAGGTGCAGGTCAGCGAGAAGATCGGGTTGAGTTTCTCGCGGGCTTTGCGGTCGTTCCTGCGACACGACCCAGACGTTATCCTGGTCGGCGAAATCCGCGATCGCGAGACGGCCGAGGTGGCAATCAACGCGTCACTCACCGGCCACTTGGTGTTCAGCACGTTGCACACCAACGATTCGTCGGGGGCCAACACGCGGATGCTGGACATGGGCGTCGAACCGTTCCTGGTCTCCAGTTCGCTGGAAGGCATCCTGGCTCAGCGGCTCGTGCGAACCACCTGCAAACACTGCAAGGAAGCCTACGAACCCGACTACGCCGCCCTGCCTCCGGACCTGAAACTGGAGCCCGGCCAGCCGCTTTATCGCGGTCGCGGCTGCCGTGAGTGCCGCCACGTCGGATACAAGGGTCGTATGGGAATCTATGAATTGCTCATGATGAGCGAGGAAATCCGCGAGCTGGTCGTACAGCGGGCTTCCTCCGGGCGGATCCAGCGGGCCGCCTGCCAGAACGGCCTCAGACTCCTCCGCGAGGACGGGTGGGACAAGGTCCGCAGCGGCCTGACCACGCCCGAAGAAGTCCTCCGCGTCACCAAAGCCTGACCTCCCCATGTGCATAGGGGTACCTACGGGTCCGATATGCGGACCCGTGTTACCCTTGGCACAGGTGCCTTGTGACTGGCTCATCTCTCCCGCAATGGCCGCCTGGCGCACACTCCAGTCATCAGCGAGCTCGACCGTGCCGTCGCCAACTCGCTGGCATTGCGATCGTTACGTTCTCAAGCGTCGCGCGTTCCAAGCCTCCCTTCGGGCCGCATCCCCTGCCGACACACACGATTTATTCCGTAACCTCCGCGAACAAAACGAGTTGGAGTTTTTCTATTGGACAGCCGATGTCCCCGTAGAGTATACTTAGGTGGATGCTTCCTCCGCACGATGGAGGGGTTACCCGCTTGCCCAGACACGCGGCCGATCGAGGGAAGAGGACTGATACGCCCGGGGAGTGTTTGTGGCCATGATCAGGCGCCAGCGAATCATCTGGACACTCATGGCGGGCCTATGCGGCCTGTTGCCATGCTTGGTCGGGTGCCCCGGAGCCGACGGAACTCCATCCGGCTCCCCGATCGCCAGCATGTTCGTGCAGGGCATTCACGGGGGCACAACCGAATGCGCCATACCGCTCAATGAGACCGCGCTAAGAGCCAAAGTCATCGAGCTGGTCAACCTGGAACGCACCGGCCGCGGCATCGGCGAAGTCCAAATGCACCCCCTGCTCAATCGCATGGCCGAGGACTACGCTTGCGAGATGATCGCCGGCAGCTTCTTCGCTCACGAAAACCCGAACACCGGCGAGGGGCCAGGTCATCGAGCCATCAACGCGGGATACATCTACCTGGCCATCGGGGAAAACTTGGCCGGCGGTCAAACATCACCCGAACAGGTGGTCAGCGAGTGGATGCATTCCACCCAAGGACACCGCGAGAACATCCTCGCCAGCCAGTGGCAAGACGTCGGGGTGGGCATTCGCACCGGCGGCCAGTATGGGGTGTACTGGGTTCTCGAATTCGGCAACCCGCCTTAGAGCATTTCACGCAATGGCGTAGCGGCCGCCACCCCTGGTGGCCCGCGAACTCGCAAGGAATACGCCGGTCGCCACGGGGGGCGACCACGATGGGGCGTGAATCGCTCCAATATCACATGGGTGCAACTCGCTGGCCGCTTGGCTCCCGGGGCAAAATGGCGAATGCCCAAAGGCCCAATGACCAATCAATGACCAAGCCCGACGCCAGAACGCCAAGCAGTGTCGACATGCTGAGACCATCGCTGTCACACTGAGGACGTGGTTTCACTTCCTCGCGACGAGACCGCGAGCTTTGGCTTCGGGCTTCTTGGGCGGCACGAGGAAGACCACTGAGCACTTGAGGCATTTGGCGGGTCGGCCACGCGAGCTCTCGGGCAAGTAGAGGAGCTGGCCGCACTTAGGACAGAGGATCTTCGCCCGGGGATCGTGCGGGGGCGCGGGTTTGGCGGGCTCGGGAGCTTCTTTCTTGCGCGGCGACTGCTGCTCCTTCATTTGTCGCTGGCTGCGTTTTTCCGCCTCCTTGCGGCGTTCAGCCATTCGCCGGCGGTAGTCCTGCTCGCGGCGTTGCTCGTCAGCCTCGGAGATCACCCGTCGCTTGAACACACTGCGGCCGGTCAACGCCACAAAGCAGTGGTTGAACAGATGCTCGAACTCATTGGTCTGGAGCTGTCCGACCACTTGCCACGCCACCTGAGAAAGCCTGCCCGTACGGGCTTGCTCATAGAGATCGATGAACGCGTAGGGCTCCCACTCCTTGTTCTGCTCGATGATGTCGCGAAAGCGTTTGAGGGCGGCTTCCGCGTCGGGACGGATGACCTTGAGCACCTGCTCGGCGAGCGGCTTGAAGATGCCGTGCCCCTCCATCTTCTTGAAGGCTGCCTTGGCCACGTCCGCCTTCCCTCGATGCCGGGCGCACAGAGCGGTGATATAGAGCCGCTCCTTCGCCGGGGCGATCTGGGCAAGCATATTGGCCTCGTCGGTCCAACCGGTCCAGAGGAAGAGCAAAGCCCGAATGGTGGCTTGGACCGCCTCGTTGCGGGTTCCTGCCGAGCCGAACAACCGGGCATCCTCGATCTCATCGAGTTTCCGCTTGGCCAGGGTGTTCTGATGCTCATGCCACTGAAGGGGAGGGTCGCCGGAACCACGACACATCAGCAGTTGCATCATGTCGGCGGGCAGTTGGGCAAAATCGAAGTTGAGCATGGCGTCATCCTGTGCGCAAGCGTCGTGATCCGTTCACACACCCTCCATATCGGTCTGGACCGCCCCTGGCTTGGGGATGGCTGCCATTTTTGCCGACGCAAGGTAGCTGATTCCGGCACCCCGGCGGTGTATCGGACCCACTTCGCCCCCGGGGTTCGCGACGGGACCGGGGAGAGCGGCTGCCAGGACCAAGGCGGTTTGTCGCAGTTGGCTTCGTGCGTCTGGGCACATCGCTCACCAAGTTGACTTGGCCTCCAGCGGATCGCCATACTCGACACTGTCACGGCGCCGCGATTCCGGTGCCCCGAGGGCTGTCTTGACAGCGCCGAGCGGCGGTCTTTACAATCCCGCAGTCATGATGATGTGCCGTTCAGCGTGGATGTTGGGACTGGCCGCGACGCTCGGTGCCGCCTGTTCCGGCTGTCGGTCGACCGGACCGGATCACCTTCCCCGCGAGAGCGAGCGGGTGGCCATGCTCTCCCTGATGCTCCCGCATGAGGTCCACATCCAGCCCTTCAGCAAGATCGCGAGCTTCAACGAAGACCGAATCCCGGATGGCATTCTGGCGGTCGTGCGTCCGGTGGACCCGTTTGGAGACCCGGTCAAGGCGGTGGGGCTCTTCTACTTCGAGCTGTGGAGTTACAGGAACGCCTCGGGGGACCACAAAGGGGAGCGGCTCGAGTTCTGGGACCAGATGATTGACAATCCCGAAGACGTGCGGCGCCACTGGAAGCGGGCGCAGATGTATGAGTTCCAGCTTGCGTGGACTCAGGGCGCCGGCGCGGTCCAGCCCGGCCGCAAGTACATTCTGACCGTCAGTTACCGGACACCGTGGGACACGACCATCCAGGATGAGCACGTGCTCGAGTTCCATCTGCCCGGCGAGTCGCTGACCGGGATACCGGACGGCCGCGACGCACAAACAGGAAGAACTCCATGAAATCGCGTATCAAAGTCTGGCTTGGCCTCATCATGTGCGGCTTGCTGCTGGCGGGCTGCGCGGAGAAGCTGACTTTCGAGCGTTGGCAGACCATCCATGATGGAATGCACAGCGACGCGGTCACTGCCACGCTGGGCGAGCCCTGGCAGACAACAGAGCAAACGTGGATCTACTCCGACGAGAACCGCGGCGTCACCGCGATGGTCTACTTCAGGGATGACGCGGTGATCGGCAAGACCTGGCAGTCTCCCGAGCACGGCACGCAAGGTACGAGCCCCAACGTCAACCAACCCGGGGAATCTGAAGAAATCCGCGTCCGGACGATCAAGTGAACCTCTACCGACTTCTGGCCGTCGACATCGACGGTACGCTGCTGGATTCGCACAGCAGGCTGCCGTCGTGCAACCGGATTGCGCTGGAGCGAGCGCACCAGGCCGGTCTGCGCGTTTGCCTTTGCACCGGGCGGTCACTGACCGAAGCCCGGCCAGTGATCGACCAACTGGGACTGGAACTGGACGCGGGGGTATTCGTGTTCGGGGCCATCGTGAGCGATCTACGGACCGGGCGTAGTATCGGGCGGGAAGCCATGCCCGCCTCTCTTGCGGACCGTGTGGTCGCGTTTTTTCAGGAACGCGACTATCCCATTCTGGCTCTATACGACGTCACCGAGGCGGGCGTAGACTACCGGGTGATTGCAGGTCGGCGCCATGCGGAGGCGTGTGAACTCTGGGTACGGAAGACGCCTTGCCGGGTGTGCCGGGCCAACGGTTGGCCGTCCGAACACTCGGTTGTGCGTCTCGGGGTCATCGAACGACCGGAGCATCTGCAGGATCTGCTGGCGGCTCTGAAAGCCGAGTTTCCGGCCGACAAGTTGAAGTGTAACGCGATCTATGCCCCGAATTACGGGCTGCACGTCGTGGAGTGTTTCGCCCCCCAGGTGAACAAGTGGCACGGGCTCACCCAACTGCTGCGGGCTTGGGATCTGTCCGCGGACCAGGTGGTGGCGGTAGGCGATGACGTCAACGACGTGGAGATGATCAGCCAGGCGGGGCTGGGGGTCGCGATGGGTAACGCGGTTGAACCGGTGCGTGCGGTTGCCCGGTGGCAAGCCCCCTCCAACGACGCCGGCGGGGTGGCGGCGGCTGTCGAGGTCGCCCTGCGTGGGGCATGACGTGTGTGACTGCGTGGGCGGCCGCCACGCAGAGCCACGCCCGTCAAGAAGTGGTTCTTCCTTGCCGGGACCAGGGTAGCTTGTTGCGGTTCGTCACCCACGCCTGGACACGTCCATCAACAGGTTGATTCGGTCCTCAGCCCATGCCTGGACTACCACTCCTTGGCGCCCGTTCTTGCCAGCGACCGGGGATCCGGACTAGAATAGCAGTAAGATGGTCACGACCCACGGCCATTCCAGTTCCCCGGAAACCCGGCTCGAAGGCGGGCCGGAAGCTCCGTTCACGTCCACAAAGACCGACTCATCGCGGCCGAGGCCGGCACACCTGGACGTGTCTTCGACTTCCATGGGCAACAAGATGCTGGCCAGTCGGGTACGGCAGCGACGTCAATGGGTGTTCCGTACCACAGCCATGCTTGCGGTGACGGCAGTTCTGCTGTCCTTTCTAGTCACGTGGCGGCGCGACGAGATGGCTGTCAAGGAAAGCCTCCGGCTGCTGGCTGGTCCGGCGGCTAAGCTCCAGGCCCACCTGGATACATGGGGCCATCTCCCCGGCGACCTGCCTGAACCTGTCAGTAGCGATGTGACGCTTTTCCTCTCTTCTTCGGATCGTTATTTTGCCAGCCAGACCACCGAACCGATGTTCATCGCCTATTCCCCGGAGGTCATGCTGCATCTCAAGGAGAACGGGCGAGCGACCATTCTCTACGAGAAGGGCAAGATCCGGACACAGTGGATGACATCCGCCGAGTTCCGCGAGCAATCCGAGGCCCAAACCGCACGGATGCAGGCTTTTGAGCGGGAGCGCCGCGCCCGTCCGCCCGAGCTGCCGTAACCCGACATCCACGCCGTTGGAGTCACGTCGCCACGCGATTACAATGTTCGCATGGCCCGAATGAAAGCCCCCGACCGCCGTAAGCAGCTTCTCGAATCCGCGGCTCAGTGTTTTGCCCAGCACGGTTACCGGGGCACAACCACGGCTATGATCGCGTCCGAGGCCGGCGTGTCCGAACCGATCATCTACCGCCACTTTCGGAACAAGCACGACCTGTTCATCGCCCTGATCGAGAAGGTGGGCGATGAGGTGTTCAGCAATTGGCAACGGGCGACACAGGGCATGGAATCGCCGCTCGACAAGCTGAGCATCCTGCTCTACCAGAACCCGGCGACGTCGGACCCGTGGACGGCTGGGGTCTACCGTCTGCTCTTCCATGCCTCGACAGAACTGGCCGAGCCGGCGATACAAGAGGCCATCCGCGACCACTATGAGCGATACGTGAAATCGCTCTCCTCGGTGATGGCCGAGGCCCAAGGCCGGGGTGAAATCCGCAATGACGTGCCCCCTGAGTGGCTGGCGTGGCAGATCATCCACGCGGCCGTCGGCTTTGCCATGATCCGGCCGCTGAGCATCCCCAGCCACGCCAGCATGGAATTCACCCAGGGGACCATTCGCCTGCTGCTTGAGCTTCTGACCCGGGACCACGGATCTTGAGCTCCGCACGGCGGTAACCAGGCCAAGGACCATGCGGTCGAGCCGTACCAGGTTGCTCGCCGCCGGCTGGCAATCGCGCCACGGGATTGCCGGACGGCGTGGCCCAGGTGGGGCAGACGCGGTTTTGAGTGAAATGCCCTAACCAACCGGCGTGAGGCGGGTCTGTCTTATAGAGGACACGTGGGCAGCAACCGCCCGCGGGGAGCTTGTCCACGCATTCCGGTGCCCTTAGACTCCAGGGAGGGCGAGCCGGCCGGCACGTTCGTTTGCGCATCGCGCCCACCGCCCTTCGTCCGCGGCAGTTCCTCTACCGGAAAGGACGCACTCTCATGGCGATCCGACATATCATCCGGGGGAGTTTTTGGCTTGGAGCCGCATGGGTCCTGCTGGCAGGAGATGCCTTCGCACAGGACAGGGCCCCGAGGTCGTCCAGGCCGACTGCTCGACCGACGAGAGTCGCACCACGGCCGGTGGTGAGTGTTCCTCGCCCTGCGGTGCGCGTACCCAGACCGACCATACAGGTGCCACGGCCCGCGGTGAGCGTTCCCCGGCCCGTCGTGCGGGTCGCCAGACCGGGCATCAGCGCGCCTGGCCCCGCGATCAGCGCGCCCGGCCCCGCGATCAGCGTGCCCGGCCCAGTGGTCGGCGTGCCCGGCCCAGTGGTCGGCGTGCCGTCACCGGCCGCGCAGCGCACAGCTCCCACTCTCAGAAGCAGTGCTTCCCGCACGCCCCCGTCGCGCAGCGATACACGCCGACTGGGCTATGTTCCTCCGCGGCTTCAACGCTCGGGATCGGTCGCGAAGACCGGGCGACAGACGGGACAGACCGCGGCTCTGGAACACGCCGACTCGAAGGTTGGCGGTCCGGGAGCATTCAGGTCGCCGACCGGCTCTCAGGAGAGTACTCCGCCGGTTCTCATCTCGACCCGCAGGCCACAAGGTGAATCAGTGGTCGTGCCTTCCGCCAGCGTGGTACCGCAACCGACGCAAACCGCCAGAAACCGGTCAGCTCGTTCGTCGGGGCGGTCTCGTTCCGCCAACGTGCTCGTCGAGCGCAGGCAACCCGGATCCTCCATCACGGTCGGAAACGACAGTGCGGCTGTCACCCAGTTCCCCGACATCGGCGGGCCAGGCTGGCTACCCCAGACATCAGCCGTTCCTATCGAGCTCCAGACGGACCCCTCGCGGGGGCCACAGGTCAGCCATGCTCGCCCTGGCTTTGGCTTCTACTTCAGCCAGCGACAATGCCCGCCCTACTACCGGCCGTACTTCGGCCCCGCCCCGGTCATGGTCGCTCCGACGGTAGTCCAGCAGACAGTCGTGGTATCGCAACCCCAGGTGGTCCAGTCGCCGGCCGATGTGCCTCAGGAGACGGTCATCCGCACACCCGACACCTCCCCCCCCGCGAGCCCGCAAGCGGCGCCGCCCGCGTACGCAAACGCCGGGCTCCATGCGGTCGCTCTGCCCACGCCTTCGCTGGGCAATGGCCGGGCGGCAGAAGATCGGCTCTACGGCCTGATGTCCGAAGGGATCGCGGCGTTCACGCAGGGCGGCTACGAGGCATCGGCGAGAGCATTTCTCCAGGTCATGCTCGAAGACCCCGAGAACGTCGATGGCATACTCGCCTACGCGGTTGCCCGGTTCGCCACCGGCGACTACGAGGTCTCCGCCCTGGCGATTCGCCGCGCGGTTCGTCGGCTCTGCGAGGTCGTGCATTCGGACTTCGACTTGCGCGAGCGTTATGGAAGGATCGAAGATCTCCAGGCGCACTGGGCCCAGCTCGTCGACGCCCTGCGCCACGACCCGGAGCATCCGGACATCCTGCTGGTGCTGGGTTTTGTGCAGCATTTCACCGGACAACGCGAACAAGCCGCGGAGACTTGGTCACACCTCGATTGGTACTCTCCCGAGGACGCCGACGTAGTGGATTGCTTCCGAAGCACTCTTCCTGCTGAATCACACAACCCGACGGAGACATCCAACGAAGGCAATTGAGCGGGGCGTCACTGGCCTCCCGGTCGCCATGGGGACGGGCACACCCACGGGCGGATCCGGCTGATGATGGTGCAAACCCATCGCTCCCACACCATCGCGGACCTGAACGCACTTCTGACGGGCGATCTCAA
Organism: Phycisphaerae bacterium; assembly: GCA_012729395.1. Classification (GTDB taxonomy): domain Bacteria; phylum Planctomycetota; class Phycisphaerae; order UBA1845; family PWPN01; genus JAAYDF01. The sequence continues at coordinate 32,620 of JAAYDF010000192.1, read as the reverse complement.
TCCCACCATTCGCGGATGATACCCAAGCCCAAGCCAAGCAGGACAAAGGCCGCGGCGAAAAGAAGGAACATCATCGCCCCGTAAACGCGTTTGCCCCAGCGAGCGCGATGGACAAGCACCGCCTCGTCGTGGTGGCTGATGATGAACGGTCGGCTGACCGCCTCGGGGCGCACGATGTCATGATCGATACTGACCTGCCCAAGGACATAAGCCTGCTGGCCGACCGGGAAGATCTGCTCGTGATAGGACAGGTGTCCGCAGAGATGGTGCGGGCACAGCCCGTAGGCGGGACTATCCGGCAGCGGCTTGCGTATGTCCGCCAAGGCGAGCCCGTCCAACATGTCGACGGACGCCCCGTCGGGCTGCACGGTCACCCGGCCGGAGTCGTCCTCGACTTGGAAGCTGATCCGGCCGCTGTTGGCGTAGCGTGTTTCGCTATGGTGTTCGGTGACGATGCGAGTATGGCCTTTGGAGTCTCGTTTGGTGCGGGTGGTGGTCCAGTGCTCGGTGACCTGGCAATCGAAGGCCACGCACGGCAGCCTGGCCAGGTCGGAGGTGAGCGGCTCGTCGACCAGAGCCCGGCCTTTGACCTCGACCATCGCGGCCCCCAGGCCGGGCACGTCGCGGGCTTGCACCGTGGGCACCTCGACGATGATGTCGTAGCGTCGGGCGGAGCGACGGTAGCCCAGCGCGTAGGTCAGAATGGTCAGAAGCCCAGCTACGGCAGCCGCGACAAGATATCCGGGCATCATGATTCCCCCTCTTCGCTCGGGCCAGGTTCTCGCGCGGCCAGGACCAAGGCATGCCCTGTCACCGCACTCCCGCCTGCACTCGGGGCGGGCGTCAGGCTATAATGCGATCGCCGGTTCGACAAGAAAGGCGACCTATGAGACTCTACACGCGTGGCGGTGATGCCGGGATGACCTCTCTGTTTGACGGCAGCCGGGTTCCCAAGGATGATCCGCGCGTGGAGGCTTACGGAGGCTTGGACGAGCTGGGCAGCCTGCTGGGTTGGTGCCGCTGCGGCGAAATCGAGGCCGATCTGGCGGACCGGCTGGCTCGCGTCCAGGATGATCTGTTGACCCTGGGGGCGGAGTTGGCCATGCCGGGGCAGACCCGGTCGGCGGCCGGCATCCGGCTGCTGCCAGACGAGGCGATCACCCGACTGGAAGGTTGGATCGACGAGGCGGTGGACCGAACGCCGCCCCTGCGGCAATTCATCTTGCCCGGTGGATCGGACGCCTCGGCCAGGTTACACGTGGCTCGGACCTGTTGCCGCCGGGCGGAGCGGGGCGTCGTGAGTCTGCGGCGAATCGCGGATGTACGCGAGCTGGTGATCATCTACCTGAACCGGCTTGGGGATCTGTTGTTCGCCTGGGCCCGACAGGCGAATGCTGCCGACGGCATACCCGACGTATCCTGGACGCCCCCCCGCACACGCGAGTCGGAAGAGAGACCATGATCACAACCCGTGACGAGCAGGACCAAACCCTCGCAGAAGCTCCCCCGATGGCTAACCGCGTCATGGTCGTACTGGTCGCGGCGACGGTGGCGGGATGCTGCCTGCTTCTCAGTGCCGGGGAAGGGGTGGAGGAGGGACACCAGGCATGGGCCCGCGGCTCGCTGCTGCGTGTATTGACCAGGCTGATGGCCCTGGATTTCCAGTACCCGACACGCCAGGGGGTGGAGATCAAATGGCTGGTTCAGTACCTGGGCACTGCCGCGGCGATCGTCGCGTCGGCGGCGGCGTGGCGTGCACGGCTTCGCCAGCGCGAAGAGTGGCTTCTGGAGGTGGACAAGCGAGCGACGGTCTCGGCCGCGACGCGTGACGGCTCGGTCACCCGACGGTCGTTCTTGCCGCTCTCGGCGGCAGTCCTGGCCCAGACGGCGTTCATCGGCTTGGCTCTGTTCGCCATGCTCAGCGCCCTGTGGGCCCCATGGCCTCAGGCGGCATTCGGAGAGGGCGTCAGGCATTTGATCGCGGTCAGTTGGGCGGTCGCCCTGGGTTATGGCCTGGACCGGCGGGGCGCTCTCCGGGCCACTCTGGCCATGGTGGTCGTGCTGGTCATTTCCGCCGCCATCGGCATCTGGTACCACATCGAGCGAAACCCATACCAACGACTGAAGTTCCCGATCGGCAACCCCATCTTCATGGCCGCCTGCCTGTTGCCGGGCATCACGCTGGCGTGTGCGGGCTTGTTGCATGCTCTCGCGGTAGCATGGCGCGGACCGCGTTCACCCGCCAACGCCGCGGACGTGGTCGGCACGAACGTGCAGAGCGCCACACCCGCCGCCCACCCACACCGTGGATTGTGGCTGGTGGCCGGCTTGTCGGTCGCGGCGATGATCATCCTCTGTTGGGCCTTCGCATGGACGCGCTCACGCGGACCGCTGCTGGGGCTGCTGATCGGTTCCATGCTGGCACTGGGGGCGTTGCTGTGGCCGAGGCATCGGCGGGCAATCCTCGTCGGCGTGCTGGTTCTGGCGCTGGCGGCGGTGATGCTTGTGCGGGGCTGCGGATGGCCGGGCTTGGTCACCGGGCGGATGGAGACGGTGATGCTCCGCGTCTTCGCATGGTCCTACGCCCTCGACATGTTCCAAGCCCGGCCGCTGGTCGGCCACGGTCAGGCGGCATACATCCTTCTCGTTCAGCAACGAGCCAGCGCCGATGCCCAGGATCACCCGCTGGTCTTCACGGGCGATTTGATGGGGCACGCACACAACGAATGGATCGAAATCCTGGCGGAATTGGGCCTGATCGGGCTTGCCCTGGCGGCGGTGGGACTGGCGGCGACCTGGGCGTGCGGAGCGATGGCCATGCACCGTGCGCGACAGCCGGGCGACCGATGGCTGTGCTTCGGGCTGCTGGCAGGGTTCGGAGCGATCGTCGTGTGCGAGGCCACGGACGTCGGGCTGCGTATGCCCGGCTTGCCGGCGATCTTCTACACCACCATCGGGCTGATCTGGGCCTTGTACCGTGCGGAGCGACCGAAAGGCGAAACCACCGCGGCCATCCACCCGATCGGTCGAACGGCCGTGCTCGTCGGGGCGGTGATCGCGGGCGGCACGGTGATGGCCGTGGCCAACAAGGACTGGCAGGGAGCCCTGGCGGATCGTGAAGTCACCCCCCTGATGGAGCGGGGCCAATGGGAGCAGGCGTTGGAGCGCGCCGAGGAAGCTCGACACGGCCGCCTCTCTGTCGAGGCTCGCCTGTCGGCGGAATACCAGTTGAACCTGGCATCCTACCTGGCGGCGGAAGATCGCTTCGGTCGGCTTCGCTCGATGCTCGCCCGTCTGCCCGGCGACGCCGCGCCCGGTAACCATATTCTGGAGCTGACCCAGGAAGACTCCCAAGCCCTGACCCAATACGCCCAAGTGTGCATGGCCAGCGGGCAACGACTGCTCGAGCTGATGCCGGGGTACCCCAAGGTGGCCGGACACATGGCGGCGGTCCTCTTGCTCAAACAGCAGATGGAAGAGGTGGAGCAGCATTTGGGGCTCCGACCGGAGGCGCGATCCTACCTGGCCGCGGCTCGCGATCTGACCATGCTCGAATACGCTCGTAACCCGCTGGACCCGCAAGTCGCGCTGCAACTGTTCGAGCTGTCCGGCGACGAACCGATTGAAAAGAGGGTGGATATTCTCCGCCCACCACTTCGCAGCGGACCGGTGTCCCTGCAACAACCGCCGCCGGGCTTCTCCATGTTTGACGGCGATATGCGCGTGGATCTTTTTGGCGAGTTCGAGTTGGCGATCGCCGCAGTCCTGCAAGAGCGCGACTGCGAACCGCTGCTGAACCATCTGGGGGAACAGGCCCGACTGGCCCTACAGTCGGGTGGCACCGAAGCATGGCCCGACCCCTACCTGCCGGAATCGCTGCGTCTGGCCGCCCGAGCCTTCAAACTCAACCGCCAGCTGCCCGAAGCCGCCGCTCTGGCGGCATTGGCGGCACAAGCCTCTGAGTTCATTGTCGATCGGTTCCCCGCCGCGGTCTCCAACGCCTTGATCGACCAAGCCAACTACCTGCTGCTGGGCTACCCCGACGAACGGCCGTTGCGTGCCCGAGCGGTATGGCAGGAAGCCATGGCCCGCGACCCGGCCAAGCCCGGATCCTGGCGATATGGCCGACTGGTTCGCGCAGAGGCGCTTCTCCTGCTGGCGGAAGGTGACGAGGCATCGGCTCGCGGCCGCCTTCTGTCGCTCGCACCCGACATGCCCTCAGCAACGCTCGACCGACTCGTCGGGCTGGGCTGTCACGAGCTGTGCCGTATCTTCGGCTACGCTTTCGCGCCCAGTGAACGCCCGACTTGGTTTGCGGATCGCCTACACCGGAATCTCGAGCTTCTCCCGGACCATGTGGAAAGCCATCTCTTGGCTGCCTACCTGGCCGCGAGCGACAATCGCGAGGATGACGTCATCCGCCATCTGGAAATCGCTGAGCAACACGCAAGCGAAACCCAGCTTGTCTACCAGGCGGCCCAAGCCCTGCTGCAGCGTTTCCCTGAAAGCCCGAGACTGCGGGCCCACTTGGAGAGCCGGCTGGCGACACAACCCGCCGACCAACCCGAGCCCGAGCCTGACAGGGCCGCACCGTCGAATGTCTTGCCACCGCCCGGCTTTGGCATGCCCGCCCCCTCGACCGGCGTGGCCCCATAGAGCAACTCGCGCCATGATGTATCCGTCGTCCCGGCGAAGCGCTGGCACCTCGCCTGCTCACCAACCCAGAATGCCCCATGGTGGATGACGAACCGCGGGCTTCAGCCCTCGCGGGTTGTGAACGGCGCATGCAGTCGGCCCGGCCGGGCTAGGCGCCCGACCGGACCGACTCACGGCGATAAGACGACACGTCGAAAGCCGTCACCTATCCGCCAAGAAGAGCCAGTACGCTCTGCGGAGTCGTGTTGGCGATCGACAGGACGCTGGTTCCCGCGTTGACCAGAATCTGGGCCCGGGTCAACCGCGAGGTCTCGTAGGCGAAGTCGGTATCGCGGATACTCGACTCGCTGGACATCAGGTTCTCCAGGGTAATGGTGAGCGAGTTGACGTTGGTTGCGAGCACGTTGCGCTCGAACGCGCCAAGCCGGCCTCGCAGGACAGCCACCTGACGAATGGCCCGCTCCACAATCAGCGAGGACTGGTGGGCGTTCTCGGTGCTGCGTGAGACCTCGAACTGACCGCCCTCGACGATCTGACTGAGATACCCCAGGTTGGCGTCGCCCAACCGAGTGGCCGCGATCGACTGGATGCCAATGTTGACCTGCTGGTTGGTATTGACGCTCGGCCCGAGCTGGAACAACGCCCCGCCACCGGTGATGACGAAGCTCGTCGATCCCAGCCCCATGGCCTCGTTCAGGGTGAACTGCAGATCCAGGGTGCGGGTGTTCAGGATCATGTCCAGCCCGCGTCCGGTGATGCCGGCACCATTGACCGTACCCGAAGCATCGCGGCCCTCGTCGCGGATACGGGCATCACCGTCCGCGTCGGTCAGCGCGAACACCCCGTTGTGCAGGGCCTGGATAGAGACAAACTGCTCAGACCCGTAACCCACGCTGCGGAAGGCGATCCCGCTGGCGGGGTTGGCGGAGTTGATGTAGTAGGCCTCGACCCCGGTCGCCAGGCTTTCGAGATTGACCGCGAAGAGCATGGCTGAAACGGCTTGGCTCGCCTGGAACTGCAGGGTGGTCGTCCCCTTGTTGCCGTTGACCACCACCGTCACGTTCTCAGTGGCCATGCTGTTGCGGAACTGCAGTTCCGCCTTCTGGGCCGACGTGGTGATCGCAACCTCAACGGGAACGTAACTGAAAGTCCCGAACTGGACCCCGGTAATGGCTACCGACGCCAGGGCGGAAGCCTGCACCCCGCTGGTGATGTAGTCCAACGAGCCGTTGAGCAGCTTGCGTCCGGCAAAGGTGGTCGTGTCGGCGATGCGGGTGATGGACTCGATAGCCGAGTCGATCTGCAACTGATTGGCCCGTTTCTCATCGTCCGACATGGCGGCATCATTGGCGATTTCGACAATGAGCCCCTGGATGTCGATCAGCAACGAGGCCACTTCGTTGAGCGCCCCTTCGCTGGTGGCGATGATGTTCATCGCTCTTTGGGAGTTGCTGACCGCTTTCTGAACTCCGGAGATTTCAGCCCGAAGGCTCTCCGAATTGATGAGTCCGGCGGGATCGTCCGCCCCACGATTGATACGCAGACCACTGGAAAGTCTTTCCAATGAGATCTGAAGATCACGCTGAGTGGTTTTCAGTGTTCGCTGGGCGACGATGGCCGGTACGTTTGTGTTGATCCTAGCCATGTGCAATCCTCCTTGATTGTTCTTTGGCTATACGCCCGTCTTCTTGACGGGTATCTCCGGCGTCCGGCCGGCCAGTTGGCCCGGGCCGCCGGAGCCGCGGAGCGCCTAACCTCTCTTGGTGGCCTCCGCACGGTCCGTTGAAACGCTTGCTACCTGCGCTATGTCATCCGGCGTCACTGCGGCGGCAGCGCGATTCTCGCGCTTGATCGCCTCGTACACTTCCTTGCGATGGACGGAGATCTCGCCGGGAGCTGTGATCCCCAATCGTACTTTGTCACCGCGAATATCCACGACCGTGATCTCGATATTATCACCGATCATGATTGTCTGATCGCGTTGTCTTGATAGCACCAACATCCTCGGCTCCTTCCTTGGCCATGCCGATGCTCACAGATATCCAAGCCGCACCCGGAACCTCGACGAACGTTGAATCGGCACACACGTGTGGCAGGCACTGAGCGGGCCACACCGTTCGCCTCCGGGGCGAGCATCCTCTTGCGACGCCGGACACCGGCCTTATCTCCCATTGTAACGCCTCGGCGGCCCGCCGGACGAACAACAAAAGGGCCGTGTCCGTAAGTCCGGCGTCTACGCGGTTTTACTGACCGCTTGGGCTCGGGCGTTGAGGTTCATCAACGGGTGCCGAGTCGAGTATCGGCGGTCCGAGAGGACCAGCTGCCGAGCCTCGCGCGTCTCCACGTTGACCACCAACGGCCCCTGCAGGTTGCCGGTCAGGATGTTGTCCACCTTGTTCACGATGATGAACACCTGGGCTACCGACGGGTCCGACAGGCCGATCTGGGCCAGATCGTCCAGTTTCACCGGGACGACATAGTCCGGAACGAACAGCCGCGGATCACAAACCACGAAGGCCAGATCCGACCGTCCGACGGCCTGCAGCCAATAGAAGCCACTCTCCTCCGCCGTCTGGATCAGGGCGTACGCCAACTGATCCGGAAACCCCAGAATCCCTTTGGGAAAATGAATGAGGCGGTTCTCATCCACTTCCAGAGGCCCGAAGCGCGACGTTTCAATCATCATCGCGACGACTCCTTGCTGACCCTTCCTGAACCGATTGGCCGACTGCGGACCTGTCGCTCGCACCGGTCGGGGCCATCCGTAGCTCCCGGTCCATCCGTCACGAGCAACCACCTCCTGTGGCCTGCAACCTGCCTGCGTCCTCCTGATCGCGACCCGACACACCCGTGCCGGGCAATCAGTTTCACCACCACGCTGCGGGGTCAAGCACAGCTTGGTGATGCGCCCCTCGCCTCCTCCGGTCTGCCTCCACCCTCCACAACTCGATCTTCCCTCTCCACCACCCATCCGCAGACCGTCACTGGAGAAAGTTCATCAGCGACATCTGCATCAATCGCGAGCCCGTCAGCAAATTGGCCTGCAACGTCGTCTGGGCCGTTTGAAATCGCGTGACGGCCTCGGTGTAGTCCAAATCCTTCACCTCGCTCAGCAACGCCCGCGTGGACGTCACCGCTTCCTCCGTAAAGTTCAACCGCGTGCTCATCGCCTTCGAGCGCGCTCCCACCTCACCCTGCAACTGGCTTGCCCGAGTCATGAACTTCTCGATCCGCGTGGCGGCATCGCTGATCTTGATCTCGTCATCGCTCATCAGACCGCAGTACAGATCGTGCAGAGCGCTGAAGACGCTCTCCGGAACGATGCCCGAAGTGTCATCCCCAACAATCTCGTTTTCGCTCGTAGTCTTGTTCAGCCCCAGTCCGTCAATCGCGTAGGACAGGTCGGCCCGCTCGACGCGGAGATCATTCGGCCCACCGGTGTTGTCCACGATGCTGATACCGTTCCCCACCGACGCCAAGGAGGCGGTCACATTCACGCCCGCGTCACTGGCGGCGCCGTTGATGCGATCGAGCACGTCGCCGATCGTCTCACACCCATCCAGATTGACGTTGAACGCCACATCGCTCTTGGTCCGGATACAGAGATCGTCGTGGCCCTCCCGGATCTGGACCCCGCGGCCCTGGTTGAGCGTGCTGAGCCGCGTGCCCGCGTGCATCGAGCGAATGCCGAGCAGCCCGGCAGTGTTGCCCCCGTTCTCACCAATCTTCATCTGCAGCCCGGAGGCCAGGTTGAGCACGTCAATTCCGGTGCTGGCGTCGTTGATGCGCGCCTGCACATCCACACCGGCCGTGTTGATCCGATTGAGCAGCTCGCCAATCGTGCTCACATCGCTCAGGTCAATATCCGCGGCCATGTGACCGTTCTCGATGCGGATGGAACCAAGCCCGGCGCCGGTGCCGCCAAAAAGCGAGCCGATCGTGGTCAAGGCGGTCAGCCGGGGCCGCAAATCCGCACCCACGATGGTGGCGTCGCTGCCTCGGAGCCCGAGGTCGCGAGCGGTCACTCCATCGCCCACGTCGGAGACCGTGACCGTGCCCGAGCCCGCGCTGATCTGGTACCCATTGCCAGCCGCGCTGAAAGACGCGTTGAACTGAGCTCCCGGCCCGACGGTCAGACCGGCCTCCTCGGCCGCATGGTTGAGCAGGTCGATGACGTCTCCCGCCGTGTCGGCACCGGACAGATCCGCGACGAAGCTCACCGCCGGTTCACTCAAGGTCACGCGAACCGTGCCGGTCCGGATGGCCTGCGAACCGGTGCCGGTCACATCCACCAGCCGGGTATCCCAGGTCAAGGCCGGATCAAGATCCACAAACCCCTGCATTCCGCCCGCCAGGGCACCGAACAGCTCCGCACCCGTCAGGTTGATGATCGGATCCTGACCGTAATCCACTCGGGATCGCAAGGCCCCCAGGTCACCGCGATACTCCGCCACACCATGATTCTGAGTGAACGGTGCCTGTTGGGTCCGTTGCCCACCGAACAGGTAGACACTGCCGTACTGGCGATTACCCACGGTCACGAGCTGGTCGATGATGCCCAGCACAAGCTGAGCTTCCGCCTGACGCTCCTCGGAACTGTTGGTGGTGCTGACCATCGTCAGGGCGATGTCGTGTGCTTCGATCAGCAGGGAGTTGACCTCGCCGATGGCGGAATCCGTGACCGCGAGCATACTGTCCGCATGGCTGATGTTGGCCAGGATCTGGTCCTGACGCTCGAGCAACTCGCTGAGATACATCGCCCGCGACGCAAGAGCCGGATTCTCGCTGGGAGCGTTCAGACGATTGCCGCTGGCCAGCTTGTTCTGGTCCAGATACATCTGCAAGGTGTTGTTGCGCAGCGAGCTCAGCAGCGAAAGGGTTCGCATGTTGTCGCTGATGCGCGTCAGGTTGATCGGCGTCACAGCCATCATCCCACCTTCTATGCTACAATCGCCAGCAGTTCCTGCAGTAGCCCGTCCACGACCGTCGTGTATCGGGCGGCGGCGCTGAAAGCCCGCTCAAACCGAAGCATGGATATCGTCTCCTCGTCCAGACTCACGCCGCTGATCGCCTCTCGCTGCGAAGTGAGAGCGGAGGTGATGGCGCCGGCGGATTCGACCCCGGCGCTGGCGGCGGCCGAGCGAACAGCGACGTCGGACGCGATCGCCGCGTAGTAGCTGCTCAGGCTCTGCCCCCGCAGGCCGGTGAGGGATGTCGTCGCCAAGGCTGCCAGAGCGCCCGCGTTACTCCCGTCCCCCTCCGTGTGCTGTGTCGCCGCCGCCAGCAAGTTCTGGTTGTTGACCAGGAGCGGGTTGATCGAGAGATCCTGGGCGTTCGTCCCGGTGAAAAACGTGTTGATCCCCAAGGCCGCCAGAACGTAAGAACTATCTTCGCCGAAGCTGATCTCGCAACCGTCCGCGGCCGTCAACTTCAGCTTGTTGTCCGCCGTCACCTCCGCGGTGATGTTGTCCACGGCATCGATCTTGGCGGCCAGCGAATCCAGGGTCTCACCAGCTCCGACACCACTGAGATTCACCGTGATCGTGGTGGCCACCCTGGAAGGCGGCGACACCTGCGTGTTGGTCAGGTAGAGAACGAAGGAACCGTTCCGCGGCGTAAGCTGCAACCCGGCATTGGCGCTGTTCAGGGCCACGTCGGATCTCAGTACGTCAATCGCTCCAGTCACCGACTCGAACCCATTGAGACCCTGCCCGCTGGCGTGAACCTTGTTGACCTCGTTGATCAGGGCCCGGGCAAGGCCGTTCAGTGCATCGACATGCCCGAGCACGTGCACGTCGCGAGCCGTCGCGAGCCCCGCCAACTCCCCGCCCGTCAGGCTGACTTCACGGTTGTTGTCCGCAAACCGTACAACCACCCGGGGCTCCTGATTAACCGTTTCCAGGGTCGTAGTCAGCCCGCGGTTGATCCCGCCCGAGATGAACAGCTCGTTGCCGATGTACACGTTCACGCCGTTGTCGGGCTGCTCACGGACCTGAATCTGGACGATCTCGCCCAACTCGCGAAGCAGCACATCACGCTTGTCGCGCAGCGCCGCCGCCGCTCCCGTGCCGGGACTCTCGATACTGGTTATCTGGCGGTTCAAATCGGCGATTTCGGCGGCCAGCTGATCGGCCCGTTGCACGGACGACTCCGTGTCGGCGTTGAGCTCATCACGCAGGGCCAACACCTCGACGCGCTGCCGCTGGATCTCGCTGATCAGCGTCTGCCCCGCGGTGATGACCATGCCCCGGGCGCCCAGATCGTGCGGCGTGTTCTGAAGCGTGCTGAAACTGTTGAAGAACTCCTGCATCAGCGAGGACAAGTCGCTGTCCGACAGCTCGTTGAGCACCGACTCGATACGGCCCAGGGCCTGCTGCTGAATCAAGGCGTCGGCTTGGTCACCGAGAGCCACGCGAAGCCGGCCATCAAGCGATGCGTCTACGTTGCGTCGCAACGTGCTGAGCGTCACCCCGCCGCCAGGCATGAAGCCCTCGGGCAGCACGACACCTGTGTTCGACGACAACAACGGCGTCTGTCGGGCGTAGGTGTCCGTGCCGGCGTTCGAAACGTTCTGCCCCACAACCTGCAGAGCGCTTTGGTACGCCAGCAGCGCACTTCGCCCAATCTGTAATGCACCGTTGACCAGACCCATGGCTTACCCTACCGCCTCAAATACATGAGCTCCGCCGGACCGTTGCCGCTTCCCGCCCCGCCCATAAGCATCACTCGGGCCACCCGACCGCATCGCCGTCATCACCTCGCCGAGGTGCTTGAGCATCTCCTGCGTGATCAGAGAACTGGTCACCCGTAGCCGCTCGACCTCGTGCACCCTCTCTCGCAGGCCCGCCGCCGCCACCAGAACCTGGCTGCGTCCCGGCTCGGGCAGATAGTCCGCCAGCACGGTCAGCCGCACGGGTTCCTCAAGCTTGTCCCCCACGCCCAACCCGGCAATCAGTTGCCGAGTCATCTGTCTTCGCAAACCTTCCCGCTCCAGCACCCGGTCGGCCAGAACCAGCTCGCGAGCCGTGATCGCCGTGATCTGATCCGTGTCCGCCCGCTTGATCGCATCCAGCTTGGTACGCATGTGCATGGCCAGCTCGGCATGCAAACCCATCAGCTCGTTGAGCAGACGTCCCAAATCCCGGGCCAGATTGTCGGTGTTTGTTCTTGCCACGATTACAGCGCCTTCTCCAATCGCCGCGCGATCGCTTCGCTCAGCGTGTTGTTCGATGCGTGTGAGGCCCGCCGGGCCAACTCCATATCCAACTGAGCACCGAAGATCTCCTCACCGCGGCCACCATGCCCGATCTCCCCTTTGAATGGGTTGTCCCGGGCCATCTTCATCAGAGGTGCGTAGAAGGTCGCACCTACAACCTCGTCGACCGCCTGGCGAAGCATCGCTCTCCGCTGCTGCGGACCGGCGGTCGCTACCGCGGTCGGCGTCAATTGCATGTCCGTCATGCTCATCCGTGAGCCTCCTTAATCCTCAACAATCAACGTCGCGTGCAACCGCCCAATCTCATGCAGCTTCTGGATGATCGTGATCCGGTCCGAACCGGGCACGCGAAGCTGATTCAACGCATCCACCAAGTCGCGCAGCTTGGCCCCGCCTTTGTTCTCCGGGTCGATGGCCACGAACTGCTGGGTCACCATCTGCGGGTTCTCCGCCGTCGGGCGCACGGGCGGCACCACCGTGGTGATGGTCAGCCCCTTGTGGCTGATAACCGCCGGCGAAATCTCCGCGTCGCCGCTGATAACAATCGTGCCCGACGCCCGGTGGATGGTGACCCGCGCCTCCGTCAACGGCATGATCAACTGATAGCCATTGACCCGGTACAGGAACGCGGCCGGGTTGGCCCGATCGGCCGCGGGAATCCGCACGACCACCGTGCGCGGATCAATCGCGATGGCGATCGGCTCACTCGTCCCACCAGTCCCAACCTCAACCTCGCTATTGATCGTGCGGGCGATCGTGTAGGCGATGGCAAACTCCGCATGCGGCTCGCCGATGACCAGCGTCACATACGGCTCATCCAGGCGAATCCCTTCGTGTGCACGCACGGGGGCCGGCAACTCGCGACCCAGCACGACGTAGGTGTGTATCCAGTCCTGCTCCAGCGTCGCGCCCTGACTGACGCGGGCTACCGTCGGCACCTCAGGATCCTCAACCTGCACCGGACCGCTCGCCAAAGCCATCACCCCACGAGAATCGTCGGGATTCGGACCCACCAAAGGCGCCAGCAACAGCCGCCCGCCCCGCAGACTCTTGGCCGGCCCCAAACTGCTCACCACCACATCCACCCGATCCCCCTCACGCACACCATCACGCGGCAACGTCGCCTCCACCTGAACGATGGCCACGTTCTTCGCTTCCCGCAGAGCCTCCGCGCTGACTACCGGACTGGCAAAGTTCTTGTGCAGCATCGCCAGGTGCTGGATGGTCGGAGCATACTTCCCGCCGTCGCCCGTACCCGGCAGCCCCACCACAAGACCCAGACCCATCAGCTTGTTGGTCCGCGAACCCTGCAGGTGCGTGATGTCCCCGATCTTCGGCACGGCCAGCGCGGTGCCCGAACCGACCAGAACCGCCAACACCGGCAGCCATCTTCGTATTCGCGTTGTCGGTCCAACGACGCTCATCACAATCTCCACCACGTACTCTCAACCACCCAAAAGAGCCATGCCTCAGAACGGCCGCAGCCAATCCAACGTCCGCGGAATCCATCCACGCCGCGTCGAGTCCCGAACCGCCCCTTGGTTCTTCTCCACCAACGTCAACTCAGCGATCTGCGAGCTGAGAACCGTGTTGTCCGGGGTCACATCCTCGCTTCGGCACACGCCCGTCAGCGTCAGCGTGAACTGCTCCTCGTCGTGCTCCTGCCTCAACTGAGCTTCGATCACCAGGTTGCCGTTCGGCTTCACGTCGATGATCGTCGCCTCAATCCGCGTGACGAACTTGTCCTCACGCTCGCTCTCGGCATCCGTCTTGAGCCTATTCTCGAACTTGAAGTCAAAGCCCGGATCGCCATTGCTCAACTGGTCTTGCCCCAGCTTGTTCCCAGGATAGAACCGGAACCAATCCTCCAGCTTCCCCGCCACATCCCACTGCTTCTTCGTGTCCAGTTTGCCGTCGCCTTCGTACTTCTTCTGCTGGCGAACGATGATGTTGATCAGATCGTGCACCTTGAACTTCCGCGGCGGTACGGTGGGCACGGCAATGAGGCTCATTCGCTCGATGGCCCGGGTGGCCGGCCGTGACGTCTCCCGCGGCGGCATCGCCACAAACCCAGGATCCGCCGCCGAAGCCACCTCACTCGGATAGCCGGTCATGTCCTGCCCAGCCGATCGATCGACCGGCGGTCGAAACAGCGACGAACTCTGTGCCCACACACCCGCCGGCCAAACCACGCACAGCAACGCCAGAACAACCATGCTTTGCGAAACCACGCTCGCGTCCGCTCGCCTCATGGTGCCACCTCTCTGTCCATAGCCGAGGCCAACGCACTCGAGCCGCCCAATTCGACCTCCGCCGTCCTCGGCCCCGTCACCACCGCACTGAATGTCTCGCGGGACATCTCGTTCTTCAGCGTGACCGTTGCACCGTAGCTCCCCGTGGACATCGCCTTGGCCACCCCGCGGATCACCACATGGCCCCGCCGGATGGTCACCGTGACCAGATCATTCCGCGAAACCAGCGGCATCGGCTCAACATCACGGACCGATACCTGTTCGCCGGCCTGGACAAATCGCTTGATCCGCTGGCCAACCAACTTGGCCGGTTCGTTGATCCCCACGTCCTCCGGCCGTTCATACACCCGCTCCGCCAGGGTCAGATCCTGCGGCCCGATCACCTCGCTCCGGTTGATTTGCCGAGCCGCTACCACCACCTGCTTGCTCAACGACACCTGCACCAGCATCGGAACAACCTGCTTGAGCTCCTCGCCCTCGTGAATCGTGACTTCCAGCGACAACAGGCCCAGCAGCCGGTCGCCGCGGTCGGCAATACGAAACTGGTAGGTGGGTTCCGTGAGCGAAAGGAGATTGTGCATCGCCGGGCTGAACTGAACGACCGGCTTGCCGCCAAGCCCCGCCAACCGGGCCGCCAGATGCCCTCGCAGGTGACCTTCGAGACTCTCCGGTGAGACGGAAGCCGCTTCTTCGGAGGTCTGCGTTGCCGTCGGCGCGGAATGGGCCAACGACGACGGCCCTTGAATCGAAGAGGGATGCGACACACGCACCGCAGAGCCGGCACGGGTGTACTCCGGCCGACTGACGAGACATTGGCTCGCCCCGCGAAACAGCCAGGACGAAAGGTTCGCGCCGCGCTGCCCCAGCATTTGCTGGACATGATCCAGGGTGACAAGCTTCGAGCCGCCGTCCGCCGGCGCCGCCGCCACAACCCACGACCCCGCCAACCGCGCCGCGTCACCCTGAAGATCGGCCACATCGGCCAGCGTCACTTCCGTGCCGGTCACCAAAGCGGTCGCATGAAGACGAACCACGGTCTCCGACGAGCCTTCGCTCCCTCCCCGAGCCGAAGCCTCCGATCCTTCTACCCAAGCGGGTTGAAGAAGCACGACGGCGACCAGCCACGCGACCGTTCCGGCCGCTCGATCCGTAACCCAAGATCGGCTGTTCGTACTCCTTCTCACTGTTATTCGTGCTGCATCCTGCATCGACGACCTCCGCGCCGTTTCAGCTCCAAGCCACCTGCACGACTCCGCGTGTGTCTTGCTGCCTCGTCTATCCTTGCGGCGCTACCTCCTCTGAATCACCGAGCCGTTACAGCCGGCACACCATGCCCGCCCTCTCGGAAAACCAGCTTCCTCACTCCTTGCCTGTCTCCCCTCGCCTACCTCCGCAGATTCGTCACCACCTGCAACGATTCGTTCGCACTCTGGATCGACTGCGAGTTCATCTCGAAACCTCGCTGCGTGAAGATCAAATCCACCAACTCTCGCACCGGCTCCACGTTGCTGCCCTCGAGAAAACCCTGCCGCAAATCACCCAATCCCTCCTGCAGAGGGTTCCCCGTGATCGCGGCTCCCGAGGCATCCGTCTCGATGTACAGGTTCTTCCCAATCGACAGCAGCCCCTCAGGATTCACGAATCGAGCCAGCTCGAGCTGCCCAATCTGATTCAGCTGGTTGTTGCCCTGCTGCCGAACCGAAACCTGACCGTTGTTGGCGATCACGATGCCGTCCTCAGCAACATCCTGCGGAATGGTGATCGCCGGCTCGACAATCGCTCCCTCGCTGTTCGCCAAAACCAGGTTGCCGTTCGCGTTCCGAACCAGATTCCCCGCCCGCGTATACGCAATCAGCTCCTGCCCGTTGTAGATCGTCCGAACCTGGAAGAAGCCCTCGCCCTGGATGGCCAAGTCCAGCTGGCGATTCGTCGGGTCCACGCTGCCGGACTGGAAACTCAACTGCGTACCCGACACCGCCACACCCAGCCCCACTTGGATGCCGTGGGGAATCGGCTCGTCGTTGAAGTCCCTCGCCCCAGGCTCCCGGCGAACCTGATACAGCAAATCCTCGAAGTTGGTCCGCGACCGCTTGAACCCCACCGTGTTGATGTTCGCCAGGTTGTTGGCCACGACATTCAACTTCGTGTCGAGGGCCTTCATCCCGGTCGCAGCGGCATGCATCGCGGCTATCGCCATCGCTTACCTCACCTCGTCGCGTTAACCAACTCGCCCAACATCGTTCACCGCCCGACCCAGCGTCGTGTCCGCCAGCCCCAGCAGCGTCGCGTTGGCTTGATACGCCCGACTGACCTCGATCATCGAGACCATCGAATGCACCGGATCGACCGTGGATTTCTCAACCGCTCCAGACACCAGGTTCGGATCCACACGGACCGGCTCGCCACCCAGCGGCTCGAATAAATTGCCACCCACCTTCCGGAGCATCGCCTTGTCCTCAAAGCCGACCACTCCCAGCGTCCCGCAGACCAGGTCGCCCGCCCTCACCTCACCGTTCCCGTCGATCCGGACCTGCCCGCTCGCCTGGGCCGGGATCACTATCGGCGACCCACTCGAATCCAGAACCGGATGGGCACCCGCCGCCGTGACCAGTTCCCCCGTATCGCTGCGGACGAAACGGCCGTCCCGTGTGTATGCCTCTCCCGTGGACGTGCCCACCCGGAAGAAACCCTCGCCCTGCAACGCCGCGTCCAGTGGGTTCCCCGTCTTCTCGATCGCGCCCTGCTCGAAGGCCGTATGCGTCGGAGCAACCAGAGAACCACCGGTCATCCCGTCCAAGCCTCGATCACCGGCCCCCAGACCGGCTAGACGCTCCCGCGAAGCGATCATCCGCTCCCGAACCACCGTCAGATCCTGCTTGAAGCCGGCCGTGTCCGTGTTGGCCAGGTTGTTTGCCAGCACCTCCATGCGGTACTGATTCGCTAACAAACCACCTGCGGATAAATACATCCCGTACAACATCGTGCCGTCCGTCCTCAGCGATCCTCGAACCGGTGTCCTTCCCCCTGTGGCCCCGGCGCCAACCCGCCTGGCCGCCAAGCCGGCATCAGCCGACGTGGCATGGTTCCAGAACACTCCCTAGTCAGGGCTCAATGGCTGGGGTGTCTGCCGGGGCTGCACATCGCCCCCCGCGAGACGGTTCGGCCGCAGCCCCACTTGCTCCTGCAAGTGAATCGCCGCCGCCAACGACGCCGTCCGCAGGATCCGCGTGCCCAGGGTGATCCATTCCACCCCGCCCATCGGGCACTCCCTTGCCACTTGCGTCGCAGACACGTCCATCGAGCCGCTCCCACACCCACCCGGCAGGCGCATCCATTCACCGCCGAGCGAGCCAGTCAGAACCTCACGGCCCAGCTCTCTCGCAACAAGCGTGCCAAACCCGCACGGCACGCAAATTGCTTAATCAGCCCAGAAGGCAAAATCGCCTTAACTCTTTGCTAGAAAACAAATTACAAGAAATGTTAATTTGGGTAGTTCACGCGAGAGGCTTCATCCCTCGACCGGCAAGAACCGCGCAACTCTTGCCGGACATCGGCAAGTCCTGCCCCCCCCTCAAACCGGCATCGCCCGAACCAAACGACGGAAGGTCTCGCCCCGTTCCTCGTAGTTGGCGAACATGTCGTAGCTCGTGCACGCCGGCGACAAAACCACCACATCCCCCGGCAACGCCAACCCACGAGCCAAATCCACGGCTCGCCCAAAATCCGTGGCGAGTTCTACAGGGATTGTCCCGCCAGCTTCAGCCAGGGATCGACGTACCCGAAGATGAATGGCCGGCCCCGTCTGGCCGTAACACACCACCGCCTTCGCCACCGCCGCTAAACGAGCCGCCAGCCCATCAAACGACATCCCCTTGTCCCCGCCACCCACCAACATGATCACCGGAGCCTCGAAAGACTCCAAGGCCAGTTCCGCCGAAGCCGGCGTGGTCGATTTCGAATCGTTGTAGTAACGTACCCCGCCACGCTCCGCCACAAACTCCAGACGATGCTCAAGCCCGTGGAAATCGGCCAAACCTCGCCTGATCAGCGCGTCGTCCACCCCAAGGTGGTGACATACAGCAATAGCTGCCGCCGCATTGTCGCGATTGTGCCGGCCCGGCAACCGCAGAACATCACTCCATCTGGAATCAAACGCGAACCTCACAAGACGATCACCCGCACCAATCGCCCGCACCTGCTCGGCCACAACTTCGTCGCCCTCACGAACAAAGACCCGCCCGTCCGCGGATTGGTACCGGGCAATGTTCAGCTTCGCCCCAGCGTACGCTTCCATCGTCTTGTGGCGGTCCAGGTGATTGGGCTGGAGGTTGGTGATAACCGCCAGCGGCGGACTCCAGGGCAGAGCCGCCATATCCTCAAGCTGAAAACTCGACAGCTCCAGAACGATCACGTCGCGAGCATCCATCCGCGGCAATTCCGCCAGCAGCGACTGCCCAATATTCCCCCCCACAAACACATGCGGGGCACCCAAAGCCTCCGCCGCACCCCGCAAAATCGCCCCCAGCATCGCCGTCGTCGTGCTCTTGCCCGCCGAACCCGTCACCCCGATGACCCGCTTGACCGGACATCGCTCCAGAAACAGATTCATCTCGCTGGTGATGGCAATCGAACGGGCAACAGCTTCCGCCACGAAAGGGGAGCGATCCTTCGGCACAGCCGGGCTCACGACCAGAAGTTGGCAATCTTCCAGATCGGCTACGTCGTGTCCACCCAACCGAAACTGGACAGGCAAACCCTCAAGTTGCCGCACGCTGTCGGCCAGCTTATCAGGTGAAGCTTGGTCGGTGACCGTGACTCGCGCACCTTGCTCAACCAGCCACCGCGCGACGCCGATGCCACCCCCGAAGTGCCCCAAACCCATCACCACAACCCGAACGCCTGCCAGACTCGAAGCCGTCATGTCGGTCCTCCTGCCTACTCCACCGGGACCGCCGAAGCGGACGACGCCGCCTTGTCCCGGCTTGACGCAACGGAGGGCGACTGGGCAGACGCCGAAACGGGCTCAGGAACCGAAGGATGGTACTCCGGAACAGTATCCTGCAGAGCTTGACGAATCTCGATCACCGTCGCAGTGTCCGCCATCTCCCGCAACCGGCCAATACACTCACAGACCCGTGCGAAATCCTCCGGACGCTTGCGAATCGTCCCGATCTTCGGGTGCGAGGTCTGGCTGGCATCCTCACCACTGATCGAGAGCTCCTCGAACAGCTTCTCCCCCGGCCGAACGCCAGTGAACCGAATCTCAATGTCCTCATGCGGACGAAGACCGCTCAGGGTGATGAGATCCTCGGCCAGTTGGAGAATCTTCACCGGCTCGCCCATGTCCAGCAGGAATATCTCGCCGCCCTTGCCCATCGCTCCAGCCTGGAGCACCAGTTGGGCAGCCTCGGGGATGGTCATGAAGTAACGCACCATCTCCGGATGAGTGACGAGAACCGGCCCTCCACGGGCAATCTGCTCCTTGAAAATCGGCACCACGCTGCCGCTGCTGCCCAACACGTTGCCGAAACGGACGGTGACAAACTCCGTGCTGCTGCCAACCGCGCCGCTGAGCTGCTGCACGTACATCTCCGCGATACGTTTGGTACAACCCATGACGCTCGTCGGGTTCACCGCCTTGTCCGTCGAGATCATGACGAACTTCTCGACCCCCGTCTCCGAGGCCGCGTCCGCCAAGGCGCGCGTACCCAAAACGTTGTTCTTGATCGCCTCGCCGGGATTCCATTCCATCATGGGAACGTGCTTATGCGCGGCCGCGTGAAAAACAGCCGTCGGACCCTCCCGGCGCAGAATCTGCCGGATACGAGCCGCGTCGCTGATGTCGGCCACACAGGGAACCCGCGACAAGTCGGGGAAGCTCCGCTCGAGCTCGCGATTGATTTCAAACAGAGCGTTCTCCATACGCTCCACAAGCAACAGCTTCTTGGGTTGGAAGCGGGCAATCTGCCGACACATCTCCGACCCGATCGAGCCGCCCGCACCTGTCACCATCACCACTTTGCCGCGGATGTAGTCCCCGATCGCTTGCGTATCGAGAGTGACCGCCTCCCGGCCAAGCAAATCCTCAATATCCACAGGGCGGATCTGGCTGACCTGCACGCGATCCTCAATCACGTCGCTGACCGCAGGAACCGTGCGGAACCGCAAGTTCATGCCGTGACACAGCACAATCAGACGCCGTACTTGTCGTTGCGAGACGCCCTGAAGAGCGATCAGTACCTCATCCACATCATGCCGTTCACAAATCCGCCGAATGTCCTGCGTGCCCCCCAGAACCTCGATGCCGCGAATGCGCCCGCCCTGTTTACGCTCGTCGTCATCCAGAAAACCTACCACCTGGTACCGCGCCTCGGCGGCACGCATCAGCTCCCGAAGAATCGAGTCCCCCAGATCACCAGCACCCACGATCAGCAGACGGACCTGCGTCGTGCCGCTCAGAGGCCTGAGCTCCTCGAAATAGAACCGGTAGGCCACCCGAGCGGCGGACACCATCGCAATCGTGAACATCCAGTCCAACAGGAAAACCTGGCTGGGAACCCAGTAGCCCTTGTCCACCGCAAGGTAACCCACCCATAGTTTCTGGCTTAGGTAGTAGACCGCCACACAAATGAAGATGGCAATGTGAGAGGCCCGGGTAATGGCGAACAAATCACGCAAACCGACGTAACGCCACGAATCCCGGTACAAACCGCTGACACCGAAAACCGAGAGCTTGACCACCAATGTCAGCGGCAAGTAAGTCAGATACTCGATGACCAGCCACTCGCCAAACCCACGGAAATTGTGCGCCAGGCTGAACGAAACCAGCAGGCTGATCGAGAAGATCAACGCGTGGGCGAGCACCGAACCCCATAAACGTAGATTCGGACGCCACTCGCCGTTGGATGTCTCAACACGATCGCTCATCGTCGTCAACTATCAGGCCATCGCCTCACGGAATCAACCCGCAGACGCGAGGATGATTCCAGGCAAACGAGACCCCGTGACACAGCAGCATTCGGAGCCCACCCGTCGTGGCCATCCTTGCCCCCCTGTCGCAGAAGCGGTCTCAAAGGAGAGCTGAAATTGGCTCAGGGCGAAACCGGTACAGGCGATTCACTGGGAACCGTCCCGGTTTCAGTCGGACTGCTGCTTCCTTCCGTTTCCACCGGCAGACCGGCCTGCGCAGCCTGCTCCATAATCACTTGAAGTCTGGCCCAGGGCTGCAGTTTGCGTTCCTGCTCCCGGATCTTCGATTCCCGCACACCCGCGTTTAACGAGACATCCATGGCTTCACGCGCCGCAGTCACCTGCGCCTGAGCCACGTCCGGATCCTGAGCCTCCCGAAGCAGCCGGCGGGCTTCATCCACACGACTGCGGGCGGTCTCTGCCTCTTGCTTGGCGGCTGCCGCCTGAGCGCCAAGCTCCGCGATGGGACTCCGCACCTCTTCCGCCAGTTCGCGAGCGACCGGGATCGCCCTGTTCACATCCCCCCTGCCCCAAGCAGCCATCGCCCGCAAAGCCCGAAATGTGGGATCACGCAACTGCGAAACCGCAAACCGATCTGCCAGCTCCGCGTGCGCAGCATAATCCCCAGGATCGGCATACAGCGTCCCGCGCACATCGCGAAATCGGTTGAACACCGCCGCCGCATCCCCAATACCGTCCTCCCCCACCTCACCCAACACCCAGAACAGGGCATTCAGGGATTCCGAAAACTCCCGGGCCGCCATATGCGCATAAACCAAGGCAAGCTTCAGCGGGATCCTGCGCTTCGGGTCGCCCAGGGCGGTCGTGTCCGCCAATGAGAGCAGACTCACTGCCTCCTGGTAGCGACCCGCCTTGAAAGCTTCGCGCGCGCGAGCCTCATACATCTCGCCCCGACTGTCCAGGCGATTCTTGATGACTTGCTCCATCGTCAGACGGGGCGCGGGCGTCGACTCAACCGCGGACGAAGCCTCGCCGACGGGCGGCAAATCGAGCTGCGATTCGGCTTGGGCACGACGAGCCAGCAATTCAGGAGCACCCCAACTTCCCAGCCGCGTGGTATCGCGGTCGAAAGCCCCCTGCCAGCGAGCGCCAGTCGGAGACGCACCGAGAAACGCCGTGTTCTGAACGCGCTGCAAAAGCGTGCCAGGCCGGGCATACCGCAACCAGGACGCCTGAGCCGTCAACTGCGAACCGCCCCTTCCCCCAGCCAGCAACCGCGCACTCGAAGGCTGGTATCCAACTTGGCCTTGCTGCCTGGCGGCACCTGCTCGCGAACCCGAGAACCCCGTTTGCGGGAGATCGCCGCCGATGGTGGTCATCGCCACGTTGCCGGGCGAACGCCCGGGCGTGCCTGCATAATTCCCGCCCAACCGCGAGCCGACCCGACCGAACTCGTTGGTCAGCTTCTTGCTCGGGGGGCTCAAAGACGGCCGGTTCGCATAGGAGCGGGTACCCAGGTACTGTGCCGAAACCGGAACTGCCGCCGCGAGAACGAAGGCTGCCGCCGCGCCTACAGGGAAACCCCGTTTTCGCCGCCACCAAGCCCAGAGACTTTGTGCCATCGCCTGACGAGCCTCGCTGCAGAGGCCTGCATCACCTCGTTCAGTTTCATCTGCCTGCAGGCCGAGTCAAGTCTACCTTAGACACAGGTGCCGAATCAAGTTATCGACACCTTTTCCATGCAGGGCTTAGCTGTCGGTAACATATTTTCGCCTGTGGAGTTACAGATGGCAGCCATTGCGGTCACCCAGGTCAGAATATGCCCGCGGGCGAAATGGTGGGCGCGTAGCCCAGTTGTTGAACCTGCGGCATGGCCCATCCGCCAAGCCGACTGACACGAGCCGCGATCAAGGGTTGACGCCGGGGACGGGCTCCTGTGGGGTCTCGATCTGAGCACGCACCACATTCAGAGCTTCCATCAGTTGGCGATCCAGGGTGATCTCAAAGCGTTCCTCGGCGGGCTCGGTGGCTGGCGCGGAGGAGGTCGCCGCCTGTGTCGTCGTGGGCAGCCTCGTCGCGGAGTAAACCGCCATCCAGGACTCCAGAAGACGGGTGCGTTCATCCGGGGTCAGGTCGATGATGTGGTCCGGAGCGATACCTTTGCCGTGGATACGTTCTCCGTTGGGCAGATAGTAGTACTCCGTGGTGAGCTTGATCAACCCGTGGTTGTTCTCGACCTGGAGAATCTTCTGCACGGAGCCCTTGCCAAAGGTCCGTTCGCCGACGACCACCGCCCGGCCATGATCCCGCAGAGCACCGGCAAGAATCTCGGAAGCGCTGGCCGATCCGGCATTGACCAGAATGGCCATGGGACGACGAGGATAGGCGTTCTGGGCGTTGGCTCGATAGGGGACGGGCGGCGCCTCCCGCCCCTTGGTGCTGACGATCAGCCCCTCGGTGATGAAGCGGTCGGCGATCTCGACGACCTCGCTCAGCAATCCTCCCGGGTTGTCGCGGACATCGAGTATCAAACCGCGAATCTGGTGTTGGTTGTAGAGGTCGTCGACGATCTCCCGGAAATCCTCGGCCGTTCGGCCCTCGAAACTGAGGATACGCACATAACCGATCCGCATTTCGGAGTCGATGAGGTAGTCCCAGGTGAAATCGGCGGTGCGGGCCCAACCGCGAACCGAAGGCACATTCACCATCCCGCGGACGATGGTGACATCGAAAGGGTCTTCCACGCCGGAACGCTGAATGGTCAATTGGACCTGGGTGTCCGGCTCGCCACTGATCATACGCACGCACTTGTCGAGCGACAGGCCGATAGTCCGAGTCCCATCCACATGGGTGATAAGGTCATTGGTTCGCAGGCCCGCCCGGAAGGCCGGGCTGCCCTCGATGGGGCTCACCACAACCAAACCGTGTCCGGGCGTGATAGCCACATGGACACCGATGCCTGAGAAGCGGCCCTGAGTACGTTTCTCGAACTCCTTGTACTCCTCCTCGGTGAAGTAGGCGCTGTAGGGGTCGATACGGCTGAGCATGCCGTCAATCGCGCCGCGCAGCAGGTCTTGGTCGTCGACCTCCTCGACGTGGTGCTTGGCCACCTGCACATGCACATCGAGCAGCGGGCTGAATTTGCTGTAGATGGTGTCCCGACGAATCCGGGTCTCGGGAACCTTCCACAACAGGACGGCAATGACCGCCCCGACGATCAACCAGACGATGTTACGTTTCGGCATCTCCGATGAGGACTCCCACGGTGGGCAGGGCAAAGAACGGATTCTCCAGCCCAGGACGACTTCTGTCAACCCTGGCGTGGCTCACCAGACGTTGGGCAGAATGTGCGATGACTTGTATTGACACGCCGACGCATACTTCATAATATGACGCATCATGGCGAAGATGGCGGACGGAGGCGTTCAATGAACCTAACGGTTAGAGATGTCGCATCGCTCTTGAGTGTTTCGGAACGCACCATCTACCGGTGGATCGACCAGGGGACTCTTCCTGTCTACCGGATCGGCGACCAGTTCAAATTCAATCGCACTGAACTTCTTGAATGGGCAACGTCAAGGCGGATGAACCTCTCGGCCGAGATGTTCGCGGAGCCGGAGAGCGCCGGGTCTGAGCCCTGCAAGCTGTCGGAGGCCCTCAAAGCGGGAGGCGTGTTCTATCGGATTGAGGGGGATGACAAGGCTTCCGCCCTCAAGTCTGTCGTCGAGGTGCTGCGGCTACCGGATGGCGTAGACCGTGAGTTTCTGTACCAGGTGTTGCTCGCGCGTGAGTCGCTCGGATCAACGGGCATCGGGGATGGCATCGCCATCCCGCACGTGCGGAACCCGGTCATTCTGCATGTGACCCAACCCATGGTCGCCCTGTGCTTTCTGGAGCGGCCGATCGAGTTTGAGGCGATCGACGCCCAGCCGGTGCACACGCTATTTGCGATGATCAGCCCGACCGTTCGTTCGCACCTGCGGATGTTGTCGTTGCTGTCATTCGCTCTCCGCGAACCGTCACTGAAGCAGCTGCTCAGGGACCAGGGCTCTCGGGGCGACATTCTCGCCGAGATCGCTCGGATTGAGTCCGATCTTGCCGGCATGGCTCCCACAGCATCGGCCGCGGGTGGTGACAAGTGACGAACATCTGCCTGCTCATGACGAGTGTCGGCCTGATGGTTGCAAGCGGGCTGATCGCGCTGCTGGTTTCTCGCTGGCCTCGGGTGGCCAGTGCTATGGGTTGTGTGGGAACGGTGATCGGTTGCGGTCTGGGCCTGGTGCCTTCGGTTAGAGTGCTCCTCGGTCAGCCGGCGGAGGTTCTTCGACTGGCATGGTCGATGCCTTTGGGTGATTGCGTTTTCGTTTTGGACGCCCTTGCCTCGCTCTTTTTGGTCGCGATCTACTCTCTGTGCGGCTTGGCGGCGATCTACGGGGCCGAGTACCTCCAGTCTTACCGCCAACGGCGGTCGCTCGGGCCACCTTGGTTTTTCTTCAACCTGCTGGTCGGCAGCATGGTCGTGGTCGTGACCGCCCAGAACGCCGTGTTGTTTCTGATCGCGTGGGAAATCATGTCGCTGGCGTCCTTCTTCCTTGTGACCTTCGAGCACGAAGATGAGGGTGCGTGGCGGGCGGGCTGGACGTATCTGGTGGCCGCTCATCTGGGGACGGCGTTTCTGCTGGCGATGTTCATCCTGCTGGGGCGGGCGTCAGGATCCATGGACTTCGCGAGCTTCGGTAGCATGAGCCAGCCGGTCGCTCACGCGAGTCTGATACTCGTCCTGGCGGTGGTGGGGTTTGGGACGAAGGCCGGATTCATGCCTCTTCATGTATGGTTGCCCGAGGCCCACCCGGCGGCACCGAGTCATGTGTCGGCGGTCATGTCGGGTGTGATGATCAAGACCGGGATTTACGGTCTTCTGCGAACGCTGACGTTTCTCGGGCCACCGCCGGCATGGTGGGGCTTGCTGTTGATCGGCATTGGGCTGGTGTCCGGCGTACTGGGCGTTTTGTTTGCCTTGGCGCAACACGACCTCAAGCGACTCCTTGCATACCACAGCGTTGAGAACATCGGGATCATCGCGTTGGGTCTGGGGACGGGGCTGCTGGGCCTGAGCCTGCAGTCGACTCCGATGGCGGTGCTGGGCTTCGGCGGCGGGCTGCTGCATGTGCTCAATCATGCGTGTTTCAAGGGTTTGCTGTTCCTGGGGGCGGGAGCGGTGCTGCACGGGACTGGGAGCCGGGAACTTGATCGCATGGGGGGCCTTCTCAAGCGGCTGCCGTGGACTGGTTGGACGTTCCTGGTCGGGGCGGTGGCGATCTGCGGGTTGCCGCCACTGAATGGTTTTGTGAGCGAGCTGCTGATCTACCTTGGGGCACTGAAAGGGGTGAGGTGGGCGACCGGCTCACATCTGCCGCTAGTTGTGGGTGTGGTTGTCGGGTTGGCGTTGATCGGCGGTCTGGCATCGGCGTGCTTCACCAAGGCGTTTGGCGCGGTTTTCCTGGGCGAGCCGCGGTCGGCCCAGGCGGCCGGCAGTCACGAGTGCGGCGGGTTGATGCGTCTGGCGATGTTGGTCCTGGCTGCTGGATGCGCAGCCATCGGCTTACTGGGTCCATTCGTCATCGTGGCGATGGCGCCGGCGATTACGGTGGTTGCCGGCATGCCGAGCGAGAGCATCCGTGCGACGATGGCCGGCCCGCGTGAGATTCTCAGTGCGGTGGTCGCAGCCAGCATAGTCCTGCTGGTGCTCACTGGCGGATTGATGGTCTTTCGCAGGTGGCTGCTTGCTGGCCGGGATGTATCCAGCACAGTCACCTGGGATTGTGGCTACGCCCGGCCAACCGCTCGCATGCAGTACACCGCATCGTCGTTTGCCCAGCCGCTGACATGGTTCTTCCGGGTATTTCTGCAAACTCACACAAAGCTTGCTCCTCCTGTCGATTTTTTCCCGGCATCCGCCTCGCTGGTCACGCACACGGACGATGTCTGCCGGGAGAAGTTCTACCGCCCGATGTTCCGGAGTGTCGGATGGCTGCTTTCCAGGCTGCGGTGGCTCCAGCACGGCCGGGTGCAGATATACGTCTTGTACATTGCCCTGACGCTACTGGCTCTGCTTCTGTGGAAGCTGGAATAGGACCATGCGATTCATTGGTTTGTGCCAACCTGTGCTGGCCTTGATGCTGGCCCCGTTGTTGCGGGGGGTCATCAACAAGGTGAAGGCTCTGTTCGCGGGGCGGTGTGGTCCATCGGTTTTTCAGCCGTACCGTGACTTGGCCAAGCTGCTGGGCAAAGGCGCGGTCTACAGCGGGACGACAACGCTTGTTTTTCGGTTGGCACCGCTTGTCGGTCTGTCGGCGGTAGTCGTAGCCTTGGCCCTCCTGCCCATTGGGAGCGTTCAGGCCATGCTGGCCTTCCCGGGCGACATCATCCTCTTTGCCTACGTGCTTGGACTCATGCGTTTCTTCACGGTGCTTGGGGCCTTGGACACCGGCTCGAGCTTCGAGGGTATGGGGGCCAGCCGCGAGGTGCAGTTCTCGGCCTTGGTCGAGCCGGTACTGATGCTGTCGATGGCGACGCTGGCTCGCCATTCGGGCAGCATTTCATTCTCAGGGATCTATTCTTCAATCACCTTCGGCGTATGGATGCAGGCCGGTCCGACACTCGCCATGGTATCGGCCGCCCTGCTGGTGGTCTGCCTCGCGGAGAACTCTCGCATTCCCGTGGACGATCCCAACACGCACCTGGAGCTGACCATGATCCACGAAGTCATGGTCCTCGATTACAGCGGGCCGGATCTGGCGTTCATCCTTTATGCGGCCGCATTGAAGCTATGGGTATTTGGCGCCCTGCTGGTCGGGCTCTGCATGCCGTTGCGGACCGGGTGGGCGATGATGGATATCGCAGCTTTTCTCGTGGGCATGCTGTTGCTGGCAATCGTGATCGGGGTCATTGAATCGATGATGGCCCGGCTTCGGCTTTTGCGGGTTCCGCAGATGCTCGTTGGAGCCGGCGCGATTGCGATTATTGCGCTTGTCCTGGTACTGAGGTGACGGCATGCAAGTGTGGACAGACGTGATCTTGATCACCGTGGTTCTGACCAACCTGGCCTTGACGGGGCTCAGTTCGTTGGGGACGTGCATTCGCGTCATGGCCTTGCAGGGCGTGCTTCTTGGGCTCATCACCATCGGCGTGCAGCGGGAGCAGCTGTCTTTGCACGTACTGGTTCTTGTGGCCGGCACGGTCGCGATCAAGGGTTTCGTATTCCCTCGCTTGTTGAAGAGGGCGATCCGAGAGGCTGCTATCAGGCAGGAGGTCGAGCCGTTCGTCGGGTTCGCCTCGTCGCTGCTGATCGGTTCACTGGCATTACCTTTCGCCATATGGCTAACCGGTCGTCTGCCGCATCTGGACGCCGGCGTTTCGCCGTTGCTGGTGCCGACCGCATTTCACGCCATTCTGATCGGCCTACTGCTGATTGTCAGCCGGCGCAAGGCGGTCACTCAAGTGCTCGGCTATCTGGCGCTGGAGAACGGCATTTTCGTGTTCGGCGTCGGGCTTGCTCGGCAGGCGACGTTCCTCGTGGAAATGGGCATCCTGCTCGACGTGTTCGTAGCGGTGTTCGTGATGGGCATTGCGATCTTCCATATCAGCCGGGAGTTCGACCACATCGACACCGATCAGTTGTCCCAGTTGAAGGAATGAATGGATGGTGGCGGCATTATTTCTTATCCCTGGGCTGGCCGGGCTCACGGCGTTTGTGATCCGGCCTGATGGGATGCGCCGAGCGCTGCTGCTCGCGGTGGCCTTGGCACACGCCGGGCTGACCACACGGGCTTGGCTGTGTCCGCCGAGTCCTGCCCTGGATGGCTTGCTGAGGCTGGACGAGTTGGGGCTGCTTTTCCTCAGCATCACCAGCGTGCTTTTTCTCACGGCTTCTTTTTACGGCATCGGCTACCTTCGCCGCGAAGCACCGGGGCGGCGGAAGGATTTCGAAGACGGATTCCTTTTCGTCAACGCTCCCGAGGCGGTGTTCACCGGCTGCCTTCTGCTTTTCCTTGCCATGATGACGCTGGTGAGCCTGAGCGGCCATCTCGGCTTGACCTGGGTCGCGGTGGAGGCGACGACACTGGCGAGCGCTCCCCTGATTTACTATCACCGGCATCATCGCTCGCTTGAGGCGACTTGGAAGTACCTGTTGATCTGCTCGGTCGGGATCGCCTTGGCGCTTCTCGGGATCTTCCTGGTCGCCGTATCCGCCACGGACTCGACCGGGGCCACCGTCTCGCTGCTCACCGACGAGCTGGTGCGACGAGGATCACAGCTCGACCACGCATGGCTCAAGCTCGGGTTTGTCTTCCTGCTGGTCGGCTACGGCACCAAGATGGGATTGGCCCCGCTGCACACCTGGCTGCCCGACGCACATAGCGAATCTCCGGCGGTTGTATCCGCACTGCTCTCCGGCGCCCTACTGAACTGTGCGTTTTTAAGCATTCTACGGGCGTACCAGGTGCTTGCGGCCGCTGATTGCGCGGCGTTTGGACAGGAGATGCTGGTTCTTCTAGGCCTCATCTCGATGGGTGTGGCTGCCGTCTTCATTGTCGGTCAGCAGGACTACAAGCGCATGCTGGCCTATTCCAGCGTGGAGCACGTGGGCATTCTCGCACTGGGTGTGGGCTTGGGGGGAGTTGGAGCTTTCGGGGCCATGCTCCACGCGGTGAATCACTCGCTTACCAAGGCCATGCTGTTCCTGATCGCGGGCAACATCCTGAGCGTCTACGGGACCAAGTCCTGCCGGGACATTCGAGGGGCGTTGTGTGCGCTTCCGGTATCGGCGGCACTCTGGCTGGCGGGGTTCCTGGCGATTACCGGCACTCCTCCGTTCGGTACGTTTCTCAGCGAGTTCATCGTGCTCAAGTCGGCCTTGGAGCAGGGTCGCGTCGCGGTCGCCGTTTTGTACCTGGGTTTCCTGGGGATCATCTTCGTCGGCATGGCGGGCGTGTTTCTGCGGATGGCTTACGGGCGGTCCTCGTGGACATTGGAGAATCAGCCAGGCCGCGAGCCTGTCCTGTCGTTGATTCCTCCCGCGTTACTGGGAATGGTTGTGCTGGGCCTGGGAATCTGGATTCCCGCCCCGTTGCTGGATCTGCTTGATCGAGCCGCGAAAGCTCTGGGAGGCTTGTGATGGCCCAAGTGGCTTGTCTTGCTCTGCGCAACGGTGAATCGGCTCGAACAGACGGCGTTCCTGTCCTGACGGTCGCCGAGTTTCGCGATGCGTTGATTGATCGTGTGCAAGGCGGAGCGAGGCTGACGGCTCTGTTCGGGATGCCCACCGGGGAATCGCGTGTGCGACTGATCGGCGTCGTGGCTCACACCGAGACGGGCATGATTGAGATATGTGCCACTGAAGTCGAGGAGGAGTATCCCGCCCTGACCCACGATTGTCCTGCCGCCCATTGGTTCGAGCGTGAGATCGCCGAACAATGGGGCGTTCGACCGCAAGGTCATCCCTGGCTCAAGCCGATCCGGTTTCACCGCTCGTATCGCCCGGGGCACGACGCGTGGCGGCGTCCTGCCGAAGCCGCCATCGAGCCCTGCGTGACGGACTACTTCGAGGTCGAAGGCGAGGAGGTGCACGAAGTCGCGGTCGGGCCCGTGCATGCCGGCATCATTGAACCGGGCCACTTCCGCTTTCAATGCCACGGCGAGAACGTCTACCACCTCGAGATCTCTTTGGGCTACCAGCACCGCGGGGTGGAACGCGCCGTGCCGGGCGGCCCCACGGCACGGACCATTCACTATATGGAGACTCTCGCTGGCGACACGTCGATCGGCCACGCGACATGCTACTGCCAGGCGGTGGAATCTTTGGCGGGTTCTCGGGTGCCGGCGCGCGCCCAGGTCATTCGGGCGATCGCTCTCGAACTCGAACGGCTGGCCAACCACACCGGCGACCTCGGGGCGCTCGCCGGGGATATCGGCTTTCTGCCGACGTCGTCGTATTGCGGCCGCATCCGCGGTGACTTTCTCAACATGAGTGCCTTGATCTGCGGGAGCCGATTTGGTCGCGGGCTTATCCGACCGGGCGGCGTCGCTTTCGATCTCGACGAGGCTCGTCGCCAGCAGTTCCTGGAGCGACTAAGAGCCGCTCGCCGCGACGTCACCGAGGCGGTTGAGTTGCTGTGGAGTACGCCCTCCGTGATGAGCAGGTTTCAGGAGACCGGAACGGTGTCGCGGCACAGGGCGATCGAGCTGGGGCTGGTCGGTGTAGCCGCGCGGGCATGCGGCCTGGAACGCGACATCCGGCGCGAGTTTCCGACGGGCATCTACCAATTCGCCCACATTCCCGTTTCGACCGCGGACACCGGCGACGTCTTCGCCCGAGCTTTCGTGCGGTGGTTGGAAATCCAGCGATCCTTGGCCTTCATTGACGAGCAGGTTCGCTCGCTCCCGGCCAGCCGGACCCGTGACTTGCTGGGGCCCTTGGCGCCGTCGCGCATCACGGCGAGCCTCATCGAGGGCTGGCGTGGGGAAATCTGCCACGTCGCCTTGACGGACGACGCCGGCCGACTGGCGCGATACAAGATCGTGGATCCGTCCTTCCACAACTGGATGGGGCTGGCGATGGCCCTCCGCGACCAGCAGATCTCCGACTTTCCGTTGTGCAACAAGAGCTTCAACCTGTCCTATTGCGGACACGACCTGTAGAGGTAGCTATGCTGAAAGTCTTCGCGGCTCGACTTCGACAGAAACATCGGACGGTCGGCTACCCGGATGCCGAGCCCATCCTGCCGGACCGGCTCCGAGGTCGGCCCGCGATCGATGCGTCCAAGTGCACCGAACGCTGTGAGAGCTGCGTTCGTGTGTGTCCGACCCAGGCCATCCGTCGAGACGGGAGTGGTCTGGCCTTTGACCTGGGGCGATGCCTGTTCTGTGGGGATTGCGTCGAGGCCTGTCCGGCCGGCGCGATCACCTTGACCCATGAACACCGACTGGCCACACGAGATCGGGATGATCTGGTCGTGAGCGGGTCGGCTTACCGCCTGGCCAGGGCCTTGGACGAGAAATCGCGTCGGCTGTTCGGCCGATCGCTCAAACTGCGGCAGGTGAGCGCGGGCGGCTGCAACGCGTGCGAAGCGGACCTGAACGTACTCAGCACGATCGTTTTCGATCTGAGCCGGTTCGGCATCGAGTTTGTGGCCTCACCCCGCCACGCGGACGGGCTCGTGGTCACTGGGCCGGTCACCGCGAACATGAAGCTCGCACTGATGAAGACTTACGCGGCAGTACCCGCGCCGAAGCTGGTGATTGCCGTGGGGGCCTGCGCGATCTCGGGAGGTGCTTACGCCGACCATGATGAGTGTCTGGGCGGTGCGGCCTCATGCGTGCCGGTCGATTTGTTCGTGCCGGGATGCCCACCTCATCCCATCACCATACTGGATGGTTTCCTGCGTTTGCTCGGGAGGTTGGAGAACCGATGAACTCGGCTGAACAGCGGTCAGGCGACGATTCACACGACAGCATCAGGCCCGCATCGCCTGCAAGGAAGAATCCTGGGACGCATTTGGCTCAT
>JAAYDF010000021.1 GCA_012729395.1 Phycisphaerae bacterium | reverse complement strand
TCCGCTTCGTGGTCGGCGAACGTTCAAGCTTCAGCGCCTTGAGGATGGCGTGATAGTTGCACCCCGTGTGACAGTAGAGCAGCGGCTTGATGCTACCGCTCACGCTCAGTGAGGGGTTATGATCCTCATGGGCTGGACACAGTGCCTGCCATTCGTCGCCGCTTTTGACGGGCTTGCACCCAGCAGCGCGCAACGCCTCGATGACCTGCTGAACAGTAACGCTCATTTCACACCTGCCTTGCGTCCGCGCTCGATGAACTCCTGCACGTCACGGGGGTCGAATCGCACGAGGTCGCCCACTCGGACGGCCGGCAACTCGCCGCGCTTGACCAACGAGTAAACGCTCTTGACGCATACTCGTAGCTGTGCAGCTACTTCCTTGTAGGTTAGCAGAGGCATGATCGCGCCCTCGGTGCGCCCTGGAGAAGAAGAAAAGACCGGCCACGGACGATGCAATACAGGGCGCCGCATTGCACCGGCAAACCCCGTGGCCGGTCTTGGGTTTTCAAAACTTCGGCAGGGAAGGAATACCCTGCCGAAGCCGCAATTCCGCGCCGGGTAGCAGCCCAGCGCGCGAAGAAGAAGTCTTACTCGTCGCCCGTGCTCTTGTACGCTGCACGCCAATCATGAACAGCGGCACCGTGGTCGAAGTACACACGCCACTGCCAGGCGAGGACATTGGGATTGTGATTGAACCCGAAGCTTTCGACCGTGGGCGTCCGGACGCCACCGACGTAGGCCACAACCATAGGCGCCGCCGTGGCGTCACCCAAAACGTACCAAGCCGTCGTGGAACCACCCAGCCGGGTATTGCTCAGGCGCGGCTCGACGATCAGCCGCAGAGTCCCCGAGAGGGCATTCCCCGTCGGCAGCCTGTCGGCCTCGCTCGTGTTCCTCGCCACCTCAACGGACCGGAGCAGTTCAGCGGCCACGTATTCGAGTTCGGGAGGCACCAGCAGGCACTTCGGCTCGATAGCCAGATCGTGGCCTTCCAGACGTTGAATCCTCATTGCCGTGCAGGCAGCCTGCAAGGCCGTGGCGTCCAGCTTGGAACCCCCCAGGTTGGTGCGCTCTTCCGTGAAGAAGCCGGCCGTCTGCTGCAATGCCCCGTAAACCTGGTCACACAGGCCGGAGAACGCCAGGCGTCCCAGTTCGCCGGCAACCTGGTCAAACAGGCCGGTGTTGTCGTTCACGATATCGCGCCGGTCGATACCGACGATTCTCCCGTACGTGGTCGGCGTGACCTCGCCGTATTCCTCGGCCAGCACGCCGTGCGTGAGTTCACCGCCGGGCGGGACGCTGTTCACACCCCCCAGCATGGAACCGCGAATCACTTTCATGGGATGGAACGTTTGGCTATCGACTTCCTTGCAAAACGACTTCCACGTCGCCGGCGAGCGGCTGTAATGATCGAGCAGCACTTTCTGCAGGATGTCACCCAGCGCGGCGGGCAGGCTGGTCGTGCTCAACGCCGCGTTGATGATCTGATTGACGTTGCCTTCGGGCTGGCGGCCGTCCACGATCAGAGCAGCACGGCACAGTTCCGGCAACGAACCGATCTGGCGTGACCGCTCGGTGATCTCCTCGCCGAAGTGCTTGACAGCCAGGTCTTGCGTTCCAAGCAGCCGGCAGGCAGCAGCCTTGAGGATGTGCTCACCGTTGACGACGTTCGTGGTGATGTTGTGGTCAATGTGCCGTGGCCGGGACGCGCGGAGAACTTCCAGCTCGCACTTGTCCACCGTCCAGTTGTCGCTGATAGCCTGCTCCTCAATCGACGGGAACTTGCCCCGGCAGGCCCTAACAATCCCGGTCACGCGCTCGGACTCGGCCGCGCGGATTTCCTCGACATTCTGCTCTGGCATTGTGCGCTCACTTTCTCTGGCTCGATGGGCCAGGATCTGAACCTGTGTTGCATCATCCGCCCCGCACGGGGTGACGGAGACCTCTCTCAATCGGGACTTCGTCACCAGCGTCAAGCCAGATGTGGATGCGGTGATTGATCGGCCGTTAACCTGAATGGTCTTGCCGGCCCTGACGTGGGTTTTCTCGACGACGACGGCACCGACGGAAGCCTGTAGCTCGATGCCGGATGCAACCAAGTCCGCGACTAGCAGGCCGGCAGGGGTGTTCTTGGCGATGTGCCCCGTTATCCACAGCGCCCCGTCTCTGATTTCAGGGGTGCCGCTGCCGCAGACGTTGCGTACCTCGTTCACGTGATCGGCCAACAAGACGACCCGACCGGGCAGCTCCATACCCGCGAGGTCGATGACCGTCAGGCCCAGCCCCGGCAGGGACATTGCGTCGCCGCTGTAAGCCATCACCTGAACCCTCGCCAGATTGGAAGCCGTGGACGGCGTCCCCGTGGCCTTGGCCTCAAGTACGATGCACTCTTCGGTCATACGTCACCTCGCGTTGCTGGCGGCGTCACCGTCCAGATCAGGCCGTCGATCAGTTGCTGCGTAGGACGTAGGGCGACAAACACCTCACCCTTCGCGCCGTGTGCCAAGGGCGAATCTGCGGGCAGGCGCTCGAATCGACAAACCCCACCCAGCGGGCCGGCCTTCCCCTCGATGACGGCCTTGGCGTCCAGCACGGCCAGGGCCACGTCGGCGATCTCCTCCAGGTCGAATTGGGACTCGATCCACCGCGGAGCCAGGTCGACGCCGGCAACGAAGGGAAGCATTTGCCTCATTCCTTCGGCCAGGAGCACGCGCAGTGCCTCACTGGTGCTGCGAGCGTCTGGCACCATGCCCAAAATCGCCGTCAACTCATCCTGACTCGTTCTCATATTTGCCTGTGTCATTCGCATGCCTGCTCCCTCGCTTCAAAGGCCTCGGTTGTCCACACAAGAAGTCTAACACAACCTCTAACGGTTGTCAAGTGTTGTTTCTCTAACTTTCGATAAATCCTGTCGGCACGCGACCAGGTGTTAAGATGGGCAATCTAGGCAAGATGGCTAAACTCTGCACCCATTCATGATGGTTCCCTATGCCCCCTCGAAAAAATCAAGGTCGTCGGAGTACCTTTGAAGCTCAGCAGGAAGAAAAACTTGGGCGGCACAAGCCTATTGGCTTACAGCTTGGTCGATCTGAATGATGGTGCAGGGCGCACCG
>JAAYDF010000020.1 GCA_012729395.1 Phycisphaerae bacterium | reverse complement strand
GCGTGGTCTTCGCCCATAGCGACGTGCCCGTGCCCAACGACGCGGGCAACCTGCAATCGTTTTGCCACGCGGTGCCGGGCAAGTGGTGTGTGTTCGGGTGCATGTTGTCGGCGGGGGGGAGCCTGCAATGGCTCCGCAACACGCTGCGGGCCGATGAGGTCAAGGCGGCCTGCAAGGCCAAGGGCGATCCGGGCAAGCTGTACCCGAAGATGATCGCCGAGGCGGCCAAGGCCCCGCCGGGCAGCGAGGACCTGCTCTTTCTGCCGTATCTGACCGGCGAGCGTTGCCCATACGCCGACCCGCAGGCCCGCGGCGGGTGGGTCGGACTGACCGTGCGGCACAATCATTCGCATCTGGTGCGTGCGGTGTTGGAGGGTATTACCTTCGGCATGCGTGACCAGGTCGAGCTGATGCGGTCGGCGGGCGTGCCGATTCGCGAAGTGCGGGCCAGCGGGGGCGGGGCGGCGAGCGCGTTCTGGCGGCAGATGCAGGCGGACATGTACCAGGCCAAGGTGGTCACGATCAACACGCAGGAAGGTGGGGCCCTGGGCGTGGCCCTGTTGGCGGCGGTGGGCACGGGTGTCTACGGCAGCGTGCCCGAGGCCTGTGCGGCGGTGATCAAGATTGCCGCGACCTTGCGGCCGCAGCGCCGCACGGCCCAGGTCTACGATCGGCTTTACCCGCGTTATCGTTCGCTCTACCAAGCTTTGCGGCCTGAGTTTCAGGGGATCGCGGCGTCATGAATCGGTCCCGTGATTACGATGCCTTGCGTCGGCAATCGCTGCCCTGGGTGCGGCAGGCGGGCCGGATTGCCGTGGAGCGGTTCGGCAAGGCGGTCACCTCGCGCAAGGCGGATGATTCGCCGGTGACCGACGCCGACCACGCGGTGCAGGCCGCCCTGTTGCGGTCGATCGCCTCGCGGTATCCACGCGACGCGGTGGTGACCGAGGAGACGCAGGCCGACCCGGGCAAGCATGCCGCCGTCGCCAGTGCCCGGCGATGTTGGGTGATCGATCCGATCGACGGGACGCGGAATTACGCTCGAGCCGTGCCGTTCTACTGCCTGTCGGTGGCTTTGATGGAGGACGGTGTGCCGGTGGTCGGGATCATCTACAACCCGACCACGGGCGAGACTTTCTCCGCGGCTGCGGGTGCCGGTGCATGGCTGGGGCGGACACGCTTGCCGGCCGGCGATCCACCGCCGCGGATGGAGACGGTGATCGCGACGCCGTCGGGTCAACGGAACGCGCTGCCGTCCGCCGTGCATGGCTGGTTCAACCGCTACAAACTGCGTAACACCGGCTCGACCGCATTGCACTTGGCGTATCTGGCGGGCGGCGGGTTTGATGCCGTGCTGCTGACCGAATGTCATATCTGGGACATTGCCGCCGGGTGGTTAATCGCTCGCGAGACCGGCGTCGTGGCCCGTTCGCTCGACGGCCGCGAACTCTTTCCCATGGATCTTGCCAGCGAGGCCGGCCGCGAGATATCCTTCCTCGCCGCGCACCCGACGCTGCTCGATCGCCTCTGGGCCGATCTGCAACAGGCGTAGGCTCCCCGCACGGACCGGAGCAGGCGGGAAACGCAAAAACGCAAAGACGAGCGGAACCCATGGCCGGCCCGTTCGTCTTTGCGTTTTCGCGTCTTCGCGTGATCCGGTATTTCGGCGTCAGCCCCAGCGGACCAGCCCGATATGGTATCGGGCGGCCATTTCGGGGTGGTGCGGCACGATTCGCAGGGCATAGCCGTAGTGTCCGCTGTACTCGCAGGGGATCACTCCGGCGTAGCGGTAGGAGCCGGCCTCACCGTTACGGCCCATGCACTGGAGCGGGGCGGCGCTGCCCATGGTGATCAGGCCGCGGGCGTCCAGTGGTCCGTAGTAGAGTTCCACCGACACTTCGCCGGGCTCGACCGACCCGAGCCTCACCTGCGCCTCGACCGGCAGTTTGTTG
This sequence comes from Phycisphaerae bacterium, assembly GCA_012729395.1. Taxonomy (GTDB): domain Bacteria; phylum Planctomycetota; class Phycisphaerae; order UBA1845; family PWPN01; genus JAAYDF01. The sequence goes on along the minus strand of JAAYDF010000020.1, from coordinate 1,160 downwards.
CCCACGGTGGCGATCTCGGGCAGGTCGGCTTTGACCTCGCCGATCTGGATCTCGTTCCATCGCTGGAGGAGCTTCTGCCGCCAGGCGGTGACTTCGCGGGTGACCTTGTAGGTGTCCTGAGTGAAGCGGTGCCACCGTTCGGCTGCGGGCAGGTAGAATCGCTCGGCGTACTCGCGGACCATGCGGTTGGTGCTGAACACCGGGCAGCAGGTGCGCATCGAGGCTTTCATGGTAGCGATCCACCGTCGCGGCAGGCCGTCGGAGCCCCGGTCGTAGAACCGCGGCACGATTTCCTTTTCGAGGAGTTCGTAGAGCGACTCGGCCTCCATGAAGTCCTGGTAGTCCTGGTTGCCGTAGATGCGGCGATCGCCGATCGCCCATCCGTTGGAGCCGTCGAAGGCCTCGGGCCACCAGCCGTCGAGCACGGACATATTGATTCCGCCGTTGGGGATGACCTTCATGCCGCTGGTGCCGCTGGCCTCGTGGAGCTTGATCGGCGTGTTGATCCACACGTCCACGCCCCAGACCAGCGACCGCGTGATGCTCATGTCGTAGTCTTCGAGGAAGACGATGCGGTTGCGCAGGTTGGCCTGCTTGGCGAAGTGGATGATGCGTTTGATGAGTTCCTTGCCGGCCTCGTCCCTGGGGTGGGCCTTCCCGGCGATGAGCAACTGCACCGGCCGTTGGGGGTCGGTCAGGATGCGAGCGAGCCGGTCCGGATCCCGCATGAGCAGCGTGGCCCGTTTGTAGGTTGCGAACCGGCGGGCGAAGCCCAGGGTCAGGGCCTCGGGGTCGAGGACTTCGTCGGCGGCGTCGATCTCGGCCGGGGGGGCTCCGCGCCCGACGAGTTGGAGCTTGGCCCGGCGGCGGGCAAACGCCACCAGCCGTTCGCGCAGTCGTTCGTGCGATCGCCAGAGCTCGGCATCCGGGATGAGGTCCACCCGCTCCCAGACCTGCTGGTTTACCGGGTCTTCCGCCCAGGACGGTCCGAGATACTGGTCGAACAGGTGGGCCACCTCGCTGGCCAGCCAACTGCGGATGTGCACGCCGTTGGTGATCGAGGTGATGGGAACCTCATTGACCGGGACGCCGGGGTAGACGGCGCTGAACATTTTGCGTGAGACTTCGCCGTGGAGTCGGCTTACGCCGTTGCTCAGGTG
>JAAYDF010000191.1 GCA_012729395.1 Phycisphaerae bacterium | reverse complement strand
GAAGTTCATCAGTGCCGACGGCCGCACCGCGTGGCTGTGCTACTCCGGCAACTTCGCCAAAGACTGGCGAGGCGAGGTCATGCAGGAAATCCCCCCCGGCAGCCACTACGGCCTCGTCCTCCAAAAGATCCGCCTCCTCGACGAAACCACCCGCCGCGCGTATCCGCCACGCAGGAATTGACGGCGTGTCCCCTGCGCTACACGTTCGGGACGGGAGACTTGCCTCGATACCATCGCTTCCAGAATAGCGATGCCGGAAGACCTCCGATCGCATAGAATAGAATATCAGCGTGGTCCGAGAACGCCAATTCGCGGAATGGACCGACCCTGGGCAGCCAGAGTTCAAATACGACCGACCACAGAATCAAGGGGATCACGATTTCGTATCCCCTGGGAGCAGCGTCGTCTCTGCGTAAACCGAGCTTGCGCATGATGAACAGCATGATCGGGACCCAGAATGGAATGCAGATCAAGTCGTTCAGATAGGCCTGGCTGAAGCTGTTCGGCAGCAGCGGTTTCAGTACCCAACGGTTCGTGAAGTACAGCACGAAGCAGAATGTGAACAACGGGTCTCGAAGATACCGGTAACGCATGAGTCAGTGGTGGTTCGGGATATGAAAAGCACTGATGAACACCGATGCCAGCACAGCACCGAGGATCGTCACAACAAGTTTCACCACGAGAGCTATAATGCTCGCTTTGTCTTGTATCGCAGACGGATCGACGGTGGTCATACCTATGAAGAAGACAACGATACCACAGGCCAGGCAGGTCCCGAGGACACCCCGGGCTGGTTTCTGGGAAATGAACTGGCGAAATGTCGGCCGGGCGTCTTCGGGCCATGAGTCATTGTTCGACAGGTCACAGTCGAGACCAACGCCACCAAGCCTGCCGTCGCGACCTAACGACGAGACCGTGTAGTGGTTTCCGTCGACGGAATAGACGAAAGGCCGCCCCCACGCATCAAGAGGATTGGAGCGTTCGTCAGAGTCAAATTCGTGGTGCACCTCATTGATGGAGCGGATTTCTTTCAGCGACTGTGGCAGTGACTTTCTATCTCGGCGGTACACCTCAATCATGCGGTCGATGTCACTGAGAGCTTGCCACGTTGCCCTTTGATTGGGGTAGAAGTTGGACATCATGCCAACGTTCAGCCACGCAACAATAGAGGCGATCACTGCAACAAGATATCCGAGTATGACCGATACCAGGATACGTGTGCCGAACTGCTCGAGCTTCCTCATGGCATTGTGCCCCAGTGCGATTCTTGCGACTGCTCGCCTTCCCCGGCAGACCAGTGTCCCTTTGCAGCACTGCCAGGATGACCGCCACCGTCTGCTCTTGATTCAGTCTACCAGAAGTTGCCCCGTCTGCCAAGCGTAGAGTAATCGCGCTGAGCGATTCTATGGATGCCATAGGGGATAGGGCTGAACAGTCTGGAGCGTGGCGAACGGTCCCTGCAATACGAGCATTGCTGTTTGAGTGGGAGAAGGTACAATGCTTCTGCGTCTGATGAACGGGCTTGGCTCGCAGGCTTGCCCTTGAAAGAGGGACATCCCAGGCGTCCTACGACGGGAATTCGATTCAACCAGGAGGCATTTTCATGCGGTGCAGGTTTGCCGAATTCTGCGGGGATAAGACGTACACACCGTTGTCTACCAGTTGGGTCTTCGTCGCACTGTGGTTAGGTGCTGCGGTTGGCTCTACAGCGGGGCTGGAGGTTCCGGAGCCGAAGGCGGTAGCTCGGGTGCAGGTGGTGCCGCTGCCGTATGGGCAGGCGGCGTTCGAGCGGGAGGGGGTGGAGATGGCGCGGTATCATTTCGGGGCGGGGCTGGAGCGGCCGTTCCTGTATCCCATCGTCGGGCCTTCGGGGCGGAGTCTGACGCGGATGGGGCATCCGCACGACCCCCAATCGCACAGCCATCATAACTCCGTCTGGGTCTCGCACG
>JAAYDF010000190.1 GCA_012729395.1 Phycisphaerae bacterium | reverse complement strand
TCCTGCTCATCTACGGCTTGGGAGAGATGGCTAGGAGCAGCTCCATGCTGGCGGTCTTCATCGCCGGATATGTAATGGGTAATCGGCCCTTTGTTCATAAGCAAGGCGCGGCGAACTTCGTGTCGGCCCTGTCCACCGTCGCCGAGACCAGCATGTTCGTCATGATGGGGTTATTGGTATATCCCCACCAGTGGGCGGACTTGTGGCTGCAAGGCATCGTGCTGTTCCTCGTGCTGACGTTCGTCGCCCGACCGACGGCCGTCTGGCTTGGCACGCTGGGCATGAAGTTGGGTGTGAAGAACAAGCTGTTTATCTCGTGGGCGGGCTTGCGTGGCGCGGTGCCTATCATCTTGGCGACCTATCCGATCGCTGCGGGAATGGCAGTTGGCCAGGACGTTTTCAACCTGGTGTTTTTCGTGGTGATCCTGTCCGTGGCGTTTCAGGGCTCAACCTTGGGCCTTGTGGCCCGGCGGCTGAACCTTTCCACACGCTCTCGTCCAAAGCCGTTGTACAACCTCGAACTGGTAACGATGGCGAAAAGCGACATGGACCTAATCGTCGTGGACATACCCGGACCAGAGGGCCAACAGGGGCCACTCATCTCCGAATTGAAGCTGCCGCAAGGCTCGGTCATCACGTTGATCACGCGGGGGAAAGACGTGGTGGTGCCCAAAGGCAGCACCCGCTTGCAGGGTTGGGACCAGGTTACCGTGCTGGCGCATGTCCAGGACGAGGCATTGATCCGGGGGGCGCTGACCGGGCGGAGTGAAACGGCTGGAGCATCCGATGCCAACTGACAAACGCGACGAGATCATGACGATGGACGAGCTGGCGGAGTACCTGAAGATCTCCAAGTCCACGCTCTATAAGCTCGCCGTCGAGAACAAGCTGCCCGGCACGAAGATCGGCAAGCGGTGGCGGTTCCACAAGGAGGCCATCGACCGTTGGGTTCAGAGCGGACCGGCCAAGAGCGGTTCCGAGACCTCAGGTGAACAGGAATGACGACAATGGACCAGTACCGCGAGAAGTTTCAGGGCCTGCTACGCGAGCTCTTCCAGTTCGACTGCGCCGATCTGGACTTCGGCATCTACCGCATCATGAACTACAAGCGGGACGTGATCGAGAAGTTCATCTCGACCGACCTGCCCAAGGCCATCGCCGATGAGTTGGATCGCGGGGTCCTGGCCGACGAGTCGCAGGCGGCCAAGGAACTCGTAGAGATCGCCAAGCAGATCACCGAGTCGCTGGGCAAGGACGCTCTCGACGCAGATGGTCGTCTGGCCGAGGCGTATCACAGCACGCCGCTGGGCAAGAAGTACCTGGACCTCAAGGGCAAGGCTGCCGGTGGTCGAGGCCGTCAAGCCCTCGAAGCCACGATCTTCAACCACCTGCACACCTTCTTCAGCCGCTACTACCAGGATGGCGACTTCATCTCGAAGCGGCGCTACTCGAAGCGGCAGCGCTACGCCATCCCCTACAACGGCGAAGAGGTCTACCTGCACTGGGCGAACCACGACCAGTACTACGTCAAGACCGCCGAGCATTTCCACGACTACACCTTCACGGCGCGCGGCGTCACCGTCCACTTCAAGATCAAGGCCGCCAACGTCGAGCAGAACAACGTCAAGGGCGACACGCGGTTCTTCATTCCTCGCGTCAAGGAGATCGACTGGGACGAGAAGGCCAGCCAATTGGTCATCCCCTTCGAGTATCGGCCCCTCACCGACCAGGAAGCCGTCACCTACGGCACCAAGAACCAGCAGGACAAGATCATCGCCGACGCTGTCGACGCCATCCCGAAGCGGCTCAAGAAGGCGGACAAGGCCCTCCTGGCCGTCGCCGCCGAGCGGCACAAGAACAGCGATGGCCAGCCGGTCAGCTTCCTCGAGCACCATCTGCGCCAGTACACGCGGCGGAACACGTCCGACTTCTTCATCCACAAGGACCTGAAGGGCTTCCTCTGCGGCGAGCTGGACTTCTACCTGAAGAATGAAGTCCTGAACCTGGACGAGATGGAGACCGCCGGTGAAGACCGGTCCGAGGGCTGGTTCCAGGTCATGCGGGTGATCAAGGCCGTCGGCAGCCGGATCATCGACTTCCTCGAACAGATCGAGTCGTTCCAGAAGATGCTCTGGGAGAAGCGGAAGTTCATCACCGAAACGCAGTACTGCATCACGGTCGGCACCATCGAAGAAAGCTTCTATCCCGACATCGCTGCCTGCGACGCTCAGTGGGCCGAGTGGAAAGAGCTGTTCCACATCGACGAGGAGCAGTCGGACCTGTTCTCTAATGGCAAAAGCAAGAAGGACAGGCGGATCGCGTTCCTGAAGGCTCATCC
>JAAYDF010000189.1 GCA_012729395.1 Phycisphaerae bacterium | reverse complement strand
TTCAGTGGAATCATTGGGTCTCCTCCGTGAACTCGGCTTCAATGGGCTCGGGCTGCTGAGGGGTCTGGGCACTTGGTGACTGGGAGACTTGGAAGCTCATGGACACGAGGGGCTGTTTGCCCTTCGCCCCCGCGAGTATCAGCCCGCCCGCCTGCTCGGCCGTCAGGCCGCTCAGGCTCACGGCTCTCGCCCCCACGCCAGACGAGGCGGAGAACGTCTCCGAGAGACTGCGGTACAGGGAAGCAAGGTCCTTCAAAGGCTTGATCATCTCCTGAATTTCGTTGACCGTCTTCCCTTCGGCCGCGCTCAGCACCTTCTCCACCGCCGAGTTCAATTGGTTGGAGATTCGAAGGTGCTGTTCCGCCGTGGTGACTCGGTTGTCGAGCAGGAACTTGGAGTACGCCGCCAGCTCTTCCTGCTGGACCTGCGTGATGATCTCGTGCTTCTGCTTGTCCAGACCGTATCGCTTGATGGCTCCGCGAACGTCCCGGGTCGTGAGCCCGAGATCGATCGCGATGTCGTCTACCTTCGCGTCCGTGTTTAGGTAGTAGTGGGTCAGTTTCCGAAGCGCCTCGGCCGACACGCCGTCCTGCGGTTCCTTGTAGGGGACCGGGCGCGCGCCTCCGGGAGGCGGCGAAGTCGGAATGGGGACGGGGCGCTCGGGAGCTTCCATGATTACCGCACCGTCACTTCGACCGCGGGCACCTGCTTGAGTTCAATGTCGGCGGTCACAAGGCGCCGCAGCAGGACATAGGTTCCACTCACCTGGGCCTCGGACTTCAGCCAACGGACGAGGGCGTCCGAGCTTTTGAAGCCTTGCGGTACCGGCATGTCGAGTCGGGTCAGTGTTCCGTCGCCGTTGTCCGAATACACTTCGATGGGGTTTTTAGCCCTGCGGGGCTTGCGCTCTTTGATCCCTTCTGTCATTTTCAGGTCTCCGTCTGCGATGCTTCTTTTGTGAGGACGCACTCTCGCAGCCAGTGCGCCATCAAAATTCCGTCCGCGTCTCCGTGACGCTTCATCATCTCGGCGTGGTCCGGGTAGAGCTCGAGGCCCTTAGCCAGCGACGCCGGTTTTGTCTCGCCCTTCTCCAGCTTGCCCAGCACCTTGGACTGCCAGTCGCGAGAATCCCACGTCGCGTACAAAGATAGCCCCATTCGTCGCATTGTGGCAAGCAAAATCTCGTGGCATCGCACGGCGCTCATCGTTGCCTTGAACAGCTTCGGGTTCACGAGCGGGCGCTCGGTCACTATGGTGAGCGGTCCCTTGGTCGCTAGGTCGCGGAAGAATTTCTCCAGCGCAACTGGATCGAGGTGCGTCATGTATCGGGTCTTGGAACGCATGTACTCCTTCGACCTATATGTCGGCATGCGGGTGAACAAAGACCAGTCGCCCTCCTCCGGCACCGCGCCGAGAGTACCGGTCACTCCGTTGTCCACTCCTACGAAAATCCGGTCGCTCATGTGACTGATCTCATTCTGAACTCCAACGCGGAGTATGCCGCCAACGGATTTCCGAGCGTGCGCACCAGCCCACGAGACACTCCGGGAAACCCGGGAATCTCTCCGCAGGAGGCCAGAACCAAGATGCCGGACGGCCCCTGCAGCCGCTCAAGCGGGTCCATCGCACGGTCTACCGCTTCGTGGATCGCGTCGTACATGAGAACAGGCTCGTCGTCGACGTGCACGACGCCGAACGCGTCGAACAGGAAGCCGCCCTCCGGCAGCAGGCCGTCTAAATACAGGAACGACATGCGCTCGGCCACCCCCGGGTCCCCAGAGAAAGCAAACATGCGTGGGTAGTCCGGGTTACCCCGCTGCTTAGGGGTCTCCGCCAGCGCAACGACGCAGGAGTCAGTGAACTCCGACGCCCGGGACAGGAAGCGCCCCACCGCGTTCCCGTCATGCATTTGCGCGAGCTTGGTTACTGCGTCTGTTTCCATTCGCTATCCGCCAGGTAGTTTTCTGCGTCAAAAAAGTCCGTAGCCCCGTCTTCGAAGGACATCGTGCTGGGCCGGGCCAGCTCTACGAACTCGTGAAGCGACACGAACTCGGTGTAGTCTTTCTTCTTTTGTCGCCATCCATCGGGGTCCAGGATCCTTACACCAAGTATGTCACACCAGTCTTCGGGGCGCAACGTGAGGCGCTGCAACGAATTGAATTGTTTCTGTCTCATGACTCTTCCTCCAGTTCCGGGTGCCAAATAACCCACTTTTTCACTTTCGCCGCGTTTGACCCGTGCCGAGGCGGTTTTTCTTCGTCGATGCGCAGAACCCCGCGGTTCTTCAACTGCCCAAGGCAGGTCTGGAAGCTGCGGACGGTCCTGAGTTCCTTGCCAAACTGCTGGTCAGACTCTGCAAGAACTTTGTACAGCTCAGCAGACGTCCCAATCCAGCACTTCCGCTGATGGCCGGCAGCCGCCGCGTCTGCTTTCAGGAACGACAACAAGTAGTCGAGCAGGATGCCCGTGGAGCCCTGCGTTGATGCGGCCTCCATCAGCTCGGGGTGCTGAAACTTCTCGATACCGAACCGGGTCATCTGCGACTTGACGCATTCAGGTAGGTCCCAGTCGAGCAGGAACCGGGCGAAGAACGGAAGCTCCTTTTTGAGCAGTTCTTCGGACTTGCGGCGCTCTGGAAACGGGAACTGCACCGAGGACGTCTTGAACATCAGCACCTTGTCCCGGTTGCTGATCTCCAGGTTTGGCAGGATGTTCAGTGACTCAGCGTCCAAGTTGCATGAGATCATGATCCGACCATACCACGGCACATCGGTCTCCTTGGTAAACTTCTGTGCCGACCGGAGTGTTGCATTGGCCACGATTCGCTTCAGCTGGTTGGAGAATGCCGTGGATGCCCGATGGTCCTCGGCAGCCCTCGAGTCGCCGACGTACATTACGGGGCTCTCCGCGACATCTTCTGTCCAGCGCACGTTATCGACGAGGTAGCTCGTCCCTTCCTCGCACCCGCCCATGAGCCCGCCCACGATGCCCTCGCAGAAGAAGCTCTTGCCCTTGTTCGGGTGACCGGCGATGATCACGACCTGTCCTTGCGTTGGCGTGAGGCTCAGCCCGCCTTCGTAGAATCGCTTGAGCCAAGCAAACAGGAATGCCCGCTGGTTCAGCTCGTCCTCGCCCTTGTCGTCGGTGAAGAACACGTCCATGAACGATTTGATGTACGGGAAGTACTGCTCTCCGTCGGACCAGGACATCTTGGTGTCCTTCCGCGGTGCCGGCTTAATCGGCTCCGGCGCTCCTATGTTCAGGTACTTCTTGCCGCGCCACTGGACCAGCCCTCGCGGGAAGTGGACGAGCTTTTTCGCGTAGTCCACCAGCCGTTGGGACTTGATGGCGATCTCGGCCTCGTCCAACTCGGAGCAGGTCTTGCCCTTGCCGCGAACGGGATCAAACCCCTTGACCTTCAGATACTGCGAGAAATCGGCTTTGTCCCAAGCGACATAGTGCCCGCCTTCCTCGTCCGGCACCTTGGCGTAGTACCGTTTGCCGTCGTAGTAGGTGTTGTCGAGCAACTCGGACGTCTTGGTTGCGGCGAACCGCGAGACGAATGCGCTGCCGAAGATATCTGCCCATGACATGAACGCTCGATCGCCGGTATAGCAAGTCATTCCGTCCCTGCGAACTTGCGCGCCCGTAGGGTTGTCGGCGGCGGGGTCCCAGAAACGAACCCCGCGCGCGCCTTCCACGAACCGGCCCGGCCAGCGTCCCGGGAACCGCTCCTGCATTTCACGGGCTACTTCGTCAATCGGTATGTCGTACCGCTTGGAGTCGGTCCACAGAACGGCGTCGCGTGTGGCTTCCCATGCCCAATGGGCCAGAACCGCGTGCTTGATCGGCGCTCCGCCGATGGCCACGAACTCCTTTCCGATGTCATAGTATTGCCCGATATTTGCAGTAGCGCCCGCGTCGTATCCGGCGAGCCACTGATTTAAGCGCAATTCCTTGAACAGCCGCTCCAGGAACTTTTTCACTTGGACACCAGGGGACACGGGTATCGGTTTTTCGAACAGCCAGTACAGCTTGGCTCCCTTGCGGAACGAGACAGACCCGTACGCTGGCAGCCACTCGCAAGGCGGGTGATCCGACAGCTCCCGTAATCTGTCCGCCGTCGTCGCGCGGTTGTCGTAGTCCACGATCAGCCCGTGCATCTTGACCGGAGGATTGTCCTTGCCGATTCGGATCACGGGGCTGAGGCCCTC
>JAAYDF010000019.1 GCA_012729395.1 Phycisphaerae bacterium | reverse complement strand
GTCGCGTCGCCGCATTCCGCTGGCTCCTTCGATCTTGCAGCCGCCCGCGATGGAGCACCTCGCAAGCATTGCGGCGACAGAGGCGCAAAGAAACACCCGCGGCCAGAATCGACCGCGGGTGCTTGTTCGTCGCAGGATTGTGCCGAAAGGAACTTCGGCTCTCGCCCAAGCCTCACGGGATCAGCAGCGAATCCGTGTTCCAGTGGCTCTTCGGCCGCATATAGCCGTACGCATCCCCTTCCGCAGGCGTCAGATCTTCTCTTTCGTTGGGGTTAAGCGTCATCCAGATGCAGTCTTCGTCGGCACCGGCCTTGGAGTGGACCGACCATTTGGCGGAGCCGTCCATCTTGGCCACCACTTGACCTTCGCGTTGATGGTTGCGAGAGTTTGCTTCTTTCGTGTAAAGCTTGTCGCGGAACGTTGTCCCGCTACCCGTTGGCGGCGGAGGGTAGGAGCCGAGGGTTGAACTTGCATTGAAGGTGTACTGCCCGTGGCCTAGCCCCGCGGTTTCGCTGCCGCCGCGTTGTGTGACGGAGTTCGAGTAGGGGTTACGGTCGGCGGCCAAAGCCTTGCGCGGATCAGCGCTATGACTCATCAACTTAATGCCCACCATTTCAGTTCCCTCCATTTTCCGCAGGGTTACCTGAAACGAGTAGCTGAAGTCGGTCATCTCTTGGCACTCGGCAGTTCCGCTGATCTCGCCGCGTGACCCGTTGAAGTCGTACCGCTGTTCTTCAGAGCCATCGCTCTTGAGAAAAGTGGCATCGGCCCCTTGCGTCCGGTGGGCGAGTGTCGCCGTGGTGCTGGGGCAGATGAACTGCTTGGGCTGAAGATACGATTTCTCACCCCCGCGGAGAAGCTTGAAGTAGCTCCGAGGGTTACTGCCGTTGCCGTTGAGACTCCAAGGCTTTGCCCTTGCTGAGCTTTTTGCGTCGGGTAAATTGCCGTAGGGCCTGCCAACCACGGTGGCCGACGATTGGTAGTCACCGCCCGTAAGCTTGTTCGGGTCATGGTCCGCTGTTGGCAGGACGCCGGCGTTGCCCTCGGAGTAAATCATGCAGGCGCGTCCCAGGGAGCCCAGGTTGGCCGCGCACTGCGTTCGGCGGGCCGCCTCGCGGGCACGGGATAGCGACGGCAGCAGAATACTGATCAGCAGGGCAATGATCGCCACCACCACCAGCAGCTCGATCAGCGTGAACGCTCGGCTTGCCGACGGCCTTGTGAATCGACGGGTCATGTTCGGTCTCCTTCCTGTTCGATGTCGCCACACGCGTACACCGCGGGTATCTGGTCTTCCGCACAGGCAGGCCCTGGCGGACCGCTGTGCCACATCGCATCAAGAACCATAGCAAGCATCGTGCCAGGACGCAACACGCCTTCAGCGGGGCAAGAACCGCGACTCCAACCCCGCCACGAAACTGGATTGGTTGATTTCAACCACCAGGGTGGTTGAAATCAACCAATTTGGTCAGCCGACTTCGTCTCCGCCGCCGGAACCCATCCCGAATTTGACCATGCGGTAGCGCAGGGCCTCCCGACTGATCGACAGCAGCCGGGCGGCAGCCGACACGTTGCCCCCCGTCCGGCTGAGGGCTCGCTCGATCAGGCTTCTCTCCACTCGCTCCAGGTTGATGGGATGATCATTATCAAGGGAGCACTCCTCTCTTCGCAGGGCTGTCGCGGCAGTGGGCAGGTTCAGGTGCTCGGGCTCGATGATTGATCCGCTGATATTCAGGGCCGTGCTCTCGATCACATGCCTTAGCTCGCGGACATTGCCGGGCCAGTCGTGCAGGCACAGCGCGCGACGAGCGGCCTCCGACAGCGTCAGCTCGCCCAAGCCGTACTTCGCCCCAAGCTGGGCACAAAAGCGATCCGCAAGCAGCAGCAGATCCTGCCCCCGTTCTCGCAAGGGCGGCAACTCGATGGCCACGACACGCAGGCGATAGTAAAGATCCTCGCGAAAGCGGCCCTGGCTGGCGAGGGCGGCCAGATCCCGATTGGTGGCCGCGATCAGGCAGAGATCGAAACCACGGTCGCGGGTATCGCCGACGCGCCGCATTTGCCGCGACTCAAGGGCCCGCAGCAGCTTGGGCTGGAGCGCCAAGGGCAAATCGCCGATTTCGTCGAGAAATAGCGTACCCCCGTCGGCGGTCTCGAAGAGGCCTGGCTTGTCCGTGCTCGCCCCGCTGAATGAGCCGCGGACATGACCGAAAAGCTCGGACTCGAACAGCTCGGTGGGCACGGCACTGCAGTTGAGGACGACAAAGGGGCCGGTGCGGTGCGGGAGGGACGCGTGAATGAACGCGGCCAGCAGATCCTTGCCGGTCCCTGTCTCGCCGGTAAGTAAAATAGCCGGCAAGTCGCCGCCGGCAGCCGCCGACCGGTTCGCCAACCGGGCCACCTGTTCGCGCACGGCCACAATCCGCGGGCTCTCCCCGATGAACTGTACCGCCCGCATCTGCTCTGCTTGAGCACTGCGGAACTGCTGCAGCCGCCGGCGGTTCTGCGACGCCGACCACAGCTTCTCCACGGTCACCGTGAGCACATCCAAGTCGATGGGTTTGGTGAGGAACTCTGCCGCGCCACGTTTCATGGCGTCGACCGCCACCTCGACGCTGCCGTACGCGGTGACCACGATGGCCTCAACCTCCGGCGACTCGTGCTTCATCGTCTCCAGCAGATCCAGACCATTCACGCCGCCTAAACGCACATCCAGCAGCACGATGTGCGGCGTGAAGGCCCGGAACTCATCCAGCACCTTCTCGCCCACGTGGACGAGTCGCACCTCATGTCCGCCCTCAGCCAGCACGTCGCCCATCGCTCGCGCCAAGCTGATCTCATCTTCCACGATCAGAATCCGTGGCATTCACGCCCCCTATCCCGCGGGTAATTCCACAAAAACAGTCGCCCCGCCGTCGGGGTTATTCCACGCCCCCGCTTTGCCTCCTTGACG
>JAAYDF010000188.1 GCA_012729395.1 Phycisphaerae bacterium | reverse complement strand
CCAGATCCTCCACCGTGTCCGCCATGTCGTCCTGAAGCTTCAGGTACGCCAGCAGATCCCCACGGTAGATCGGCAGGTAGAATGAACGCGGAATGCGACGGCGGATCTCGGTCTTGATCTTGTCCGCTTCATGTTCGGTCTTGAACACCTGCATCGTCAGGGCGCCAAGCCCGTCAAAGTTCTCGTCCCTGACAAACTCAAACATCGGCCGAACCAGAGCCACGCACTCCTTCACCCGCTGCATGTGCTCGTTCAATGGTCCGAACGGTGATTCCTGAAAACGATCGAATATACCCACTGCCCGTACTCCCTCTGCAAAACGGCGTTGCTCCATCAGCTGAGCATGCCCTCGACCTTGTGGGTGTTGTACCGGCCCGGCACAGGTCGCGTTTCCGCGGGTAGCTCAGCCCCGGTCACGACCGGGTAAGGGGGGGCATCTTAACATAATTCTGGGCTTTTCGCGCGACGCGATGGCGAAGGGGATTTGCCCGCTGTCAGGCGGGTGCGTACGATGGTTTCTGTGATTCCTGTCAGCGCGGGCGGCTCCGCGCTGGTCGGTGGTACACCAGGGGCCCGCCGCGAATGTCTGAGTTCCGCATTCATAGCTCGTACGAGCCGGCCGGTGATCAGCCAGCCGCCATCGCCAAGCTGACCGAGGCCTTCCAGCGGGGGACATCCTCGCAGTGCCTCCTCGGCGTCACTGGCTCCGGCAAGACCTTCACCATGGCGCACGTCATCCGGAACCTCAACCGACCAGCTCTGGTCATCAGTCACAATAAAACCCTCGCGGCACAACTGTACGAGGAGTTCTCCGAGCTCTTCCCCGAGAATGCCGTCGAGTACTTCGTCAGCTACTACGACTACTACCAGCCCGAAGCATACATCCCGCAGCGCGACATCTACATCGAGAAGGACGCCAGCCGCAACGACGACCTCGACCGCCTCCGTATGAGCACCACCAGCTCGCTTGTCTCGCGACGCGATGTGGTCATAGTCGCCAGCGTCTCGTGCATCTTCGGGCTCGGATCGCCCGAAGACTTCAAACGCAGTGTCATCACCGTGCGGGTCGGCCAAACGCTCGAACGCGATGAGCTGCTTAAGCGGCTCGTCGAGCTTCAGTACAGCCGAAAGGACATCGAGTTCGTACGCGGCACCTTCCGCGTCCGCGGAGACGTGGTCGAGGTGCACCCCGCCGACGAGGAGTTCGCCTACCGACTCGAGTTCTTCGGCGACCAGATCGACCGCATCGACCTCGTCGACGCCCTCACCGGTGAGACACTCACCTCGCAGGAGCAGGTCTTCATCTTCCCCGCGGTGCATTACGTCATGCCCGAGGAGAAGATCCAGGCCGCCGTCAAGACCATCCAGGAGGAGTTGGACCTGCGGGTCATGCAGTTGCGGCGGCATGGCAAGCTCCTGGAAGCACAACGATTGCTCGCCCGGACCAAGTACGACATCGAGATGATCCAGCAGGTCGGCTACTGCAGCGGCATTGAGAACTACTCACGGCATCTCAACGGCGTACCCGCGGGCACCCGGCCGTATACGCTCATCGATTACTTCCCCAAGGATTTCTTGCTCATTCTCGATGAGTCGCACGTCACCGTCCCGCAGATCCGGGCCATGCACGCCGGCGACCGCAGCCGCAAGGAGGTGCTCGTCGAGCATGGCTTCCGGTTACCGTCGTGTCTGGACAACCGCCCGCTGCGCTTCGAGGAGTTCGAGACCCTGTGGCATCAGGTGCTGTTTGTCAGCGCCACGCCGGCCGCCTACGAATTGCAGCGCTGCGGCGGCGAGGTCGTCGAGCAGATCATCCGCCCGACGGGGCTCGTGGACCCCGTGATTCACGTCTCGCCGGCCCGCGGACAGGTGCCGGACCTGCTCGGGCGCATCGAGCAGCGGGTGGGCATCGGCGAACGCGTCCTGGTGACCACACTGACTAAGCGGTTGGCGGAAGACTTGTCCGCTTACATCGACCAGCGAGGCTTCCGCGGGCGGTATCTGCACAGTGAGATCGAGACCCTCGAACGTGTCGAGATTCTCAACGACTTGCGGCGGGGCGAGTTCGATGTGCTGGTGGGCGTGAACCTGCTGCGCGAGGGACTGGATCTGCCCGAGGTCTCGCTGGTGGCCATCATGGATGCCGACAAGGAGGGTTTCTTGAGGAGCGAGACCTCGCTGGTGCAGATGATCGGCCGCACCGCCCGCAACGTCAACGCACAGGTCATTCTCTACGCCGACCGGGTCACCCCGAGCATGGAGCGGGCGATCAGCGAAACCAACCGCCGTCGCGAGTTGCAGATCGCCTACAACCGCGAGCACGGCATCGAGCCCGAGACCATCCGCAAGGCCATCCGCAACAGCCTGGAGCAGGAAATCTCCGCCCGCCGAGTGGCCCGCGAGGCCGTCCGGGCCAGCGAGGCCGAGTTCGATCAGGGCGAGGTGGTCGCCGCCCTGGAGAAGGAGATGCTCGAAGCCGCCGAGAAACTCGACTTCGAGCGGGCGGCCATGCTCCGCGACCGCATCCGCGAGCTGCAGGACGCCCCGATGCTCAAGAAAGCGGATTGAGCCAATTTGTCGATTGTATCATGGACCCTGTGCTGGTTCATCGACTAAGATACTCGCAGTAACCAATGGGGTGCATCCGCCGTTCAGTGGCAAGTTGCCAAAGGCGAAGTATCGAGGGTGGCATGGGTCGGTACTCCGACCCGTGGCCCAATGCGGACAGCCACTGGTCTGGGTACAGACCAGTGCCACCCAGTG
>JAAYDF010000187.1 GCA_012729395.1 Phycisphaerae bacterium | reverse complement strand
GGTCGAAAAAGCCCTCTCTCAGAATGCCGAGGTCGTTGTTCCCGGCGACACGGAGCTGATCAATGTGATCGGTGAGCTGGCAGGCGTGTCCCGGTGACGTCCAAGCCCCCCGGTGAATACCGCCACGGTGAGAAAGCAAGGCCCAAGCCCAAGTCAGGTGTACTTGTGATGACCGCTGTCTCTTGGCGCGACGGCCGACACGCGTCGTAGGGCCGTGGCCCGCAGGGGAGCGGCCAAACCTAGCCCAGTTCCACCTCGACGTAGTGGTCGTGCCGATCATCCACCAGAGGGATGATGCCGTGAAGGGGTCCAGCCTGGTCGAGGTCTGCGCCATCCATGGCGATGCGTCTCACGCGCTCTGGCTCGACGAGCGCGGCGTCCCTCTTGGTCACACGGCGTCTCTCCTTCGCCCGCTCGATGGTGATGTGGTAGAACGTTTCTCGATAGCGGTAGTGGATCTTGTACGATTCCCACTCCTTCGGCATCAGCGGCACCAACCGCAGCTTGTCCGCCTCCAGATGGAGACCCAGCAGCGTTTCCACCACCAGCCGGTACATCCAGCCGGCGGCGCCTGTATACCAGCTCCACCCGCCCCGGCCGCGGTGCGGCGGGGCCGCGTAGACGTCGGCGCATACGACATACGGCTCGGCTTTGTAGAGCTCGGTGTCTGCTGGCTCGCTACCGTGATGGATAGGGTTGAGCATCGAGAACAGCTCCCAGGACCTCTCGGCGTCGCCCATCATGGCAAACGCCATGGCGGCCCATACCGCGGCGTGAGTGTACTGACCTCCGTTCTCGCGGACGCCGGGCACGTAGCCCTTTATGTACCCAGGCTCCAGGGCCGACGTGTCGAAGGGCGGGTCGAGCAACTTCATGAGACCAGCATCGCGCTCGAACAAGACCCTATCCACCGCCGCCATGGCCTGGCGGGCGCGCAGAGAGTTCCCAGCTCCAGATATCACCGCCCAGCTCTGGCTGATCGAGTCGATCCGGCACTCGTCGTTGGTCGAAGAACCCAAGGGCGTGCCGTCGTCAAAGTATGCGCGCCGGTACCACCCACCATCCCAGGCATGCGCTTCTATGTTGGCCCGTAGCTCTTCCGCCTGCCCCGCACACAACCGGGCCAGCTCGTCGTCCCCGCGACTGCGGGCCACGCCACCGAACAGATGAAGGTTCTCACACAGAAACCAGGCAAGCCACACGCTCTCCCCCCTGCCCTCGCGACCCACCAGGTTCATCCCATCGTTCCAGTCGCCGGTCCCCATGAGCGGTAGTCCATGGCGACCGAAACGCAGACCGTGCTTGATCGAACGCGCACAGTGCTCGTACAGGGTCGCGAGTTCAGTCGAACACTGCGGAAGGTCGTAGTAGGCCTCCTCATTCGGACCCAATGCCCGGCCTTCAAGGAAGGGCACCTGTTCATCGAGCACACCTGTGTCACCTGTCGTCAGCACGTACCGGCAGGTCGCGTAGGGTAACCACAGGTAGTCATCCGACGAATGCGTACGCACCCCTTGCCCCCCAGGCGGATGCCACCAGTGCTGCACATCCCCCTCACGGAACTGGCGTCCGGCACAACGAAGTAGGTGGTCACGCGCGATCCATGGTGTCGCGTGAATCAGGGCCATCGTGTCCTGCAATTGGTCGCGGAAACCGTAGGCTCCGCCCGATTGGTAATAGCCGCTGCGTCCCCATATCCGGCAGGACAGCGTCTGGTAGACCAGCCATCCGTTGGCCAACACGTCGAGCGCGCGGTCCGGAGTCTCAAGATATACGGCGCCCAAAGCGTGATTCCAGTGCGCCCATACCGCCTCCAGTGCCCCGCGGGCGGCAGCCGGACCGCCAAACCGCTGAACCAGTTGCTGGGCTTCACTCCGGTTGTCTCCGGCTCCGAGCACGAAGACGATGTCCCGCTCCTGCCCGTCGGCCAGTTCGAGCTGGGTCTGAACGGCCGCGCACGGGTCGAGACCGGCGCCCATCCTACCGGACAAGCGCACGCGCCCCATGGCCGCCGGGTCCGCCAGGGAGCCGTTGCGACCAATGAACTCGGTGCGGTTTCCTGTGACAGTCCGTCGCCCTTCGCTTGTGTGAGCGAAGAACACTCCACCGGGCCGGTCGCGCGAGTAGGGGTTGCGGGCGAACACTGCCCCACTGCCGGTGTCTTTCTCGGTCACGACGTGCATCACATTGGTGTGCCGCCACTCGCCCAGCACCAGTTCCCAGTATCCGGTCAGTGACAACCGGCGCGCACGTCCCGAGTGGTTGCGCAGCTTCACCACAGCGAACTTGACGGGCGCATCCATGGCCACGTAGGTAGTCATCTCAGAGAAGATGCCGGACTCATCGTGTTCGAAGATGCTGTAGCCGAAGCCGTGCCGGCATTCATACCCTGAGCGGCCGCGAGCGGGTAGTGGACTGGGAGACCAGAAGGCGCCCGTGTCCTCGTCCCGGATGTAGAACGCCTCCCCACTGGTGTCGCCGACCGGATCGTTGTGGAAGGTAGTCAAACGAAACTCGTGAGCGTTCTCCACCCATGTATAGGAGCTCCCGCTCTCGCTGATGACCGTCCCCAGGTAGGGGCTCGCAATTACGTTCGCCCACGGTGCGGGCGTGTTCCGCCCGGGTTCCAGGCTGATCACGTATTCGCGGCCGTCCGGCGTGAAGCCACCCAGGCCGTTGTAAAAGACCCTGGCTCGCTCCGGCAGTGTCTCGATCGCTTCTACAGCTGTGAGGCGGGGGGGCTCGAGCGGTCCAGGAAGGCGTTCGGCCGGCACGCGGCGTTGCATCTGCTCGGCGAGTGTCCCGACCGTATCGGTGAGCACCACGCGGGCGATGGTCTGAAATAGCACCCGGTCCTCTTCGGACAGCTCTTCGGCGCGCCGGACGAACACACCTCCAGGCTTGTCGACGGCGGCCGCTTCGGGGCCCGCGTTGATCAGGCCCATGATCTCGTCATGAAGGACGGCCCGGTACCCCGAGAAGTCTTCATTCAGGATCACCAGGTCTGCCGCCAAGCCCTTGATCCTCCAATAGGCGTGGGCCTGCAGGGCCTGCTTCACGAGCTCGATGCGACTCACATCGCCGATGCGCACCAAGACGATGGGCAGATCCCCCGAGATACCAAAGCGCCAAAGCCCGCGCTGGCCGAGTTGATTGCGTTCGATGATGCTGGGAGCGGCCCGCCTGAAACTGACCCCATGGATGACCGACGTAGCCAGCCGGCCATAGATCTGGGCGTCGGCCTCGGTGACGTTAAGGAGACGTAAGATCTCCTGGCTTTGGAACCAGGCCATCTCGAACGCACGCTCGACGAAGTGTCGATCGCGGTACTTCTCGATCAGAGCCAACGCCGCGTCGCGCGTCTCCGCGACGCCGAAGATCATATGCGCGGCGGCCGACTCGTCCGGCGCCAAGATCACCGAACTGCGGATCGCCACGATGGGATCAAGGACCGACCCCTCGGTGTTCGTGAGGGCAGCGGGTCCGGCGCTGTCGTCGAACGCCACCGGGTTCGCCGCCGTTCTTCCCCGGCCGATGAACCGGGCACGGTCGGTCTCGTATGAGGTGTTGCCATCAACAGCGCCGGGCACCGCCAGCAGATGGAACATGCAAGGTGTCTGCTCCTCCGAGTCTCGTGGCCGCCGCTTGCAGAGAACGGCTCCGTGCTCGGGAAGGATCTCGGTTTGCACGAACAAGTTGCTGAATGCCCGATGGGCCAGATCGGCGTTCAACGGCGCCATGACCACCTCCGCGTAGCTCGTCATCTCGATCTCGCGGGTGTCGTTGGAGAGATTGGTGAGGGTGAGGCGGCGGATCTCGACGTCGTCTTCGGGCGACACACTGATCTCGGTGTGCGCTTCCACGGCGTGGTCGACTCTACGGTATTCAGCGCGCGCCTGTACGAAGACCGCCTCGTAACGCTCGGCCTTGCTTCGCGTCGGCTGATAGGCAGTCGACCAATAGCTCCCCGTGTCGCGATCACGCAGGTAGATGAACGCGCCGTAGCCGTCGCACGTCGCATCCTCCCGCCAACGCGTCACGGCCAGATCACGCCAGCGGCTGTATCCCCCACCTGCATGCGTAGCCATGACGTGGTAGCGCCCGTTCGACAGCAGGTGAACCTCGGGTAGCGGCGTGTTCGGATCGGCGAACACCCGATGGACGGCGCCCGCCTCCATGGCGGCTGCTCGTCCCGCCTCAGCCCCCTCATCCGCCCGCGGGTGGACGATAACGCTATGTCTCGGTACACGTTCTTGCAGCAGCAATTCGGTGGTCCGGACCAAAGGGTCAGAAAGAAAGCGACGCTGCATCGGTCCACCGAGCAACGCATGCCCCAGCGCCAACAGACTCATCCCCTGATGGTGGGCCATGAAGCAGCGGACCACGGCGTGGTCCGTCCCCGGGAGCACGCGCGACGGAGTGTAGTCGATAGCTTCGTACATCCCGTAGTCGCCCAGGAAACCCGCGGCCGTGAGAGCCTGCAGGTTGCGACATGCGTCGCGGGGCGCGACCGTCAGCGCAAGTGCGGTCGCGTACGGAGCGACGACCAAGTCCTCTGCCAGTCCGCGCTTGAAACCCAGCCCCGGAACGCCGAACGCGCGATACTGATAGACCTGATTCATGTCGACGGCGTTGTAGCACGACTCGGAGATGCCCCAAGGAACGTGACGCTGCCGTCCGTAATCGATCTGGCTCGACACGGCGCCCCGACAGGCCTGTTCCAGCAGGGTGTTCTCGTAGCTCGACAGGAACAGTCGCGGCATGAGGTACTCGAACATGGAGCCGCTCCACGAGATCAGGCTGACATCGCCGCCCTGGTTGGTGAGTAGGCGGCCGAGGGCGAACCAGTGCTTCTGGGGCACCTGACCCTCCGCGATGAGTAAGAAGCTCGTCAGACGCGCCTCAGACGCGAGCAGGTCATACCAGCCGGGATCTCGCCGCCGCTCGCCCACATCGTAGCCGACGCTCAACAGGTCCCGCGCCCGGTCGTAGAGAAAATCGAAGTCCATAGCCGACAGCTCGTGGCACCGGGTGATTAGGCTGTCAATCAGACCCAGCCGTCTGTCCACCGCGGTCCCGCCGTCCGATGACCCCCGTCCAGGTTCATCGGAAACCGCGGCCGCTGCGGCCAGCTCTTCTAGGGTCGGAATCTGGGTCGAATGACATGACTCGGGCACCAAAGATGCCAGGTCGTCGCGGAATCTCCGGCATTGACGATTGAGCGCGCGCGCCCAGTAACGGAACTCGCCCGCGTTCCCGGCAGGCGGCGCGGTGACCAAACCCTTGGTGGCAACGCAGAGCTCTGCGTGCGTATTCCACTGAAACCGATCAGGCGTTCCACACTCATGCCGATCAGCCGTTCCACGTCATGCCGATCAGATCGGAGCGAAGCGACGCTCTAGGTTTTCCTTCATAACATCCTGATCGGCATG
>JAAYDF010000186.1 GCA_012729395.1 Phycisphaerae bacterium | reverse complement strand
CACTGGGTGGCACTGGTCTGTACCCAGACCAGTGGCTGTCCGCATTGGGCCACGGGTCGGAGTACCGACCCATGCCACCCTCGATACTTCGCCTTTGGCAACTTGCCACTGAACGGCGGATGCACCCGGCGGATCCGCGGCCTGGACGTTGGCGCTCGCCGTCGCCTGGGCGGGCAGGTAGAATAGCATTCTGCGCGATGACCGGTTGGACCCCGGTGCACATGTTCAGGAGATCAAAGACATGCGATCAAGCAGTATCGGCCGATGCGCTGGTGGAATGACGTTGTGCGGTCTGCTGTGGCTGGGGTGCCAGGTGCCACCGGCGGGCAATCAGGCCGAGCGAGAGGCACAGGTCGAGCCGCCGGCGACGCAGGAAGCAGCCAAGCCCAGACCCCGCCGCGAGACGATCACGCCGCCGCAGTACTCGGTCGACCACTACGGCTTCACCCCGGTCGATCGGGCTCTGCAGAAGGCGTTCGCTCGCGAGGAGATGATCGAAGACGACGCCGAGGGGGCGCTCAATCCTTACGTCCTGAAGGTCATATCCGCCTATCCGCTGGACGGCAGCTATCCGTACCATTGCAGTTGGGATCCCTGGGAGTACGACATCTACAATGGTGTGACGCAGGACCTATGGTACAAGGGCCGGGTGGTCGCCAAGGCCTATCCGGACGGCTCGCGGTGCAGTTACTGCTGCGGGCTGACGTTCGAGATCTTCGTGCGGGCGATGCAGTTGCGGAACGTGCAGAAGGGGCTGGACCCCGACGACTTCAACGGCATGAGCTTTCATGATCTGTTCAACCTGCTGCAGCTTTGGTACATCGAGGGCAAGGGCGACAGTCCGCAGCGTGGGATCGTGGCGTATGGTCTGGGGCGGGCGATCGAGGACTGGGAGGATGCCCGGCCGGGCGACTTCTGCGACTACAGCAGTGCTCCTCGCGGCGGGCATTCGGTCATCTTCATCGACTGGATTCGTGACGCGGACAAGAAGATCATCGGCATGAAGTACTTCTCGTCGAACCTGTCGGGCACCAAGGGAGCCGGCTACGGCGAGGGATTGTTTGCCGACAGCAATAATGGCCGGGGGCTGCTTCGCAAGTGGACCCGCTTGGCGCGTGTGGGCAGTATCGCGAACTACAAATCGTTCGACCGGCTGCAGGTTCCGTTGCGTAACGCGTACGCACCGGTGCAGCCGTGGCCGCGCGCGGTGGAGAGCCACGGAGAGAGTGCCGCGGGAGGGTCGTGAATTCTGGGTAGCGGGTACGCCCAGTGCGTGCGGCGGGAGGATCGGGAGGATTGCAGATGGCAGATTTGTGATTTCAGATCTGGATTGTGAGGCCGGGCGTGTCTGGGGAGCGGAGTTGGGAATCCGGCGGCCCGGGTCGAGCTTCGGGAATCGAGAGCAGGGAATGGGAAAGCAAGAGGCGAACATGACAAGCAGTCGTATCGGGTTGGCGGGCAGCGTGCTGGCGACGAGTGCGGCATGGGTTCTCTTGGCTATTGGCCCGTCCGTCTCGGTGAGCACGGGGCAGGACCCCGCGGTTCAGCAGGAGGTCCAGCAGGCGATAGAGCTGAGGGTTCATCAAACGATGCAAGACATGCACGAAAGAACGATCGAGCAGACCATTGCGGAGTACAAACCTGCCTGGCTTCCGTCGCGAGGCGAACTGCGCGGGTTGGTCGTGGTGATTCATCCGGTCGGCGGTGGCTCGAAGGACGCAGACCAGCGGGCTCGCGATACGCTGGGCCTTCTGACCGCGGAGCACCTGTTCCATCTGATCTCGAAGGGGGGCAGTAAGCCCATCCTGACGCGAGCCGATGATCTGCCGGCCCTGGGTCCAGCCGGCCCGACCACGGAGGCGTTGATCGAGTGTTGCCGTGAGGGTCGCGGGCATCTGATGCTGGCGATTGATTTCTCGGCGCCGCCGGCGGGATCGGCATCGAGCGATGACCCGCTCGCCCAGGCGCTGGCCAAGGCGGTCGACGCGGCGACGGTGCGTTCATTTGAGGGCCTTGCGTCGGTGTTGCCCGCGGTGGTGGTTCATTTGCCCATGCCCGACGAGGACATGCCGCCCGGCGAGTTGCGTCGGGTGCACATTGATCGGGGGGAGAAGTTGTACCGTGGGTTGCAGGCGTATGTGGAGGCGCACCGCCAGGCCCTGCAAGGCGACCGGGATAAGCGATGGCCCGCCTCGTCGAACGAGTCCGACAAGCCGACCTGGGAGGACCGTGATCAGCAGGAGCAGCGTCGCAAGTTTGAGGCGGCCCGGGCGATTTGGCCGGAGGGCGACCTGCCGCTGGAGAAGGCCGCCTGGTTTGCCGGGATCTTTCGGCGGGTTTCGCTGAGCGACCGGACCGCGGTGTACTACGACCCGAAGGTGCGGATCGAGGGCCGGGCGGTGGTCATCGAGGGAGCGACGAACGCGCCCGTGCTGTTGACCTCGTTGGAGAACGCGTACAAAGCCCTGGGGATCAAAGAGGTTCGCAGCAGCATGCGGTTGTTGCCGGATGAGCAGAAGCTGGGCGGCGAGCTGTTCGGGGCCTGCGTCGCGCCGTCGGCTTTGACGTTCAGCCAGCCGAAGGAGGGGACTCGTGGCGAGACGCACTTGCTGTACGGCGAGCCGGTCTACATGCTCGATGCCGAGAATGGACTGCTGCTGGTGCAAGCGTCGGACGGCTACTGCGGCTGGGTTCGCCGGGAGGCGATCAAGCCGATGGATCGTGAAGCCTTTGGCCGCTACATGGCGAGTCCGCACGGGGTGCTCACGAGTCACCTGACGACCGCCGATGGTTGGATCCTGCGTGGATCGCGGTTGCCGGTTCGCGGCGTCGAGGGCAGTGTGGCGACGCTGGCTCTGCCGACCGGCGACGGGCTTGATGTGCAGCGTGGTCAGGTTCGGCTGATGGACACACGAGGGGTGCTCGAACGGCGCGCGTTGGCGGCGCTGAGCATGCTGTACACGCCCTACGTGTTTGCCGGTCGGTCGCCTCTGGGCGTCGATTGCAGCGGCCTGATCACCAACGTGTGCGAGGAGGAAGGCATTCCCATGGCCCGCGACGCGGCCCAGCAGTTCCTCAGCGGCAAGTTGGTGGCCACCGCGTGGTATCGCGAGGGCCTTCAGCCGGGCGATCGCGTCTACTTCATCGACGAGACCGGCAAGATCTTCCATACCGGGATCGCCATCTCGGCCACGCATTTCGTGCACTCGTCGTCGCCCGGGGTGAAGATCAACAGCCTTCGCAAGGGCGACCCGCTGTACGATGAGGGATCGGACCGGGCCTTCCTCGGTGCCAAGCGGCCGTAGCGGTCGCCGGTCGGCTATGACGCAGGTTTCATGGGCAACGGGAGAGGAGCGAGGCGCTGGGGCTACGAGGGATCGTCCGGCGGCGGGTCGGGGTTGGGGGCGTCGTCGGGGGTGCCTTGGCGCTCGATGACGATGGTGCGGGCCAGGAGGTCGCCGACCCGCTGGTTGTTGCGGGTGAAGAAGACGACGAGCATGAAGGGCCAGACTTGCAGGTAGGGCTCGAGCTCGATGAGCCGGGTGATGTTGCGGATGAAGATCTGCACGGCGTTGGGTTGTTCGAGCGTTTCGGTGCGGACCTCGCAGCCGAGGAGCCGCTTGCCGGGCGTCGCGCGGCCGGTCACCTCGAAGGCGGTGCAGTAGAGTACGTAGATCACGCGGCAGGCGAGCCAGGCCCAAGGCAGGCTTGGCGGCCACGGGAGCGGTTCGGGCGGGTCCATCTGCCTGGTGGTCGCGGTCGCGTACCACTGGCGGAGGAGGTTGGCGAACTCGTTGAGTGCCTCGGCGTTGGCGTAACCCCAGAGGAAAGCGGTTACCGCCAGAGCGGGTAGCAGGTCGATCAGCCCGCCGACAGCTCGTTTCATGGGGCCGGCCAGACCGAACCCGACCGGCAGCAGCACGGGCGAGGCGATGCTCTCCTGCCTTCGCCAGAAGACCAGCACAAGGACCAGGGCGACGACCATGGTCGCGGCGAAATCGCGGAGGGTTCGCTGGGATCGCGACATGGGTTTGTGCTCGACGAGCGGGACGTTGCGCCATGGCTCGTCGGGCGGCCCGCCGGCGATGGCGGAGTGACAGGCCACCTGGACGCCGTCGGGGCCGGTCCGCATGATGACCAGCTTGTCGAGGAAGCCGCCGAGGGCGCAGTCGGCCGGCAGGGCGAGTGGTTCATCCGCGGAGCCATCCGGGGCGTGGAGGTTCGCCGCGGCTCGCCAGCCGCCCGCTTGCTCCTCGCCGCTCTGCCAGACCCAGGGCGTGCACCGCAGAGCCTGCTCGACGGACGGGTGTGGGGTCAAGCTGGCGAACACCACCTGCCGGTTGGCGACCAGGGCCGCCGCCGCCGTCAGTGGCGAGTCCAGCACGATCGCCGGGCCGACCACCCACTCTCCGTCCGCGTGGCGTGCGTAATGCACCTCGCGGCTCTGGGCATCCGACTGCCAGAACAGGTGAGACTGGCCCTCGCCGCAAGCGAGCCAGAATCGGCTTGCGTCGCGACTTTCCGCCGGGGCTGCCGGGCCGGGCCGCCACGTGGACTGCTCATAAGCCACGAGGTGGTGCAGGCTGGTATCAATGTCGCTGTCCAAGGCCGCGGTGGGTCCTTCCGCAGGCTGGGTTTCGGCGGCAGTGTCCGGGGCTTGGGCATCGGGCTTGGTTGATTGATTGCGCTGCCGCCATTGCTGGTGGACTTGTTGGGCGGTTGCACCGTCCACGATGGCCCAGAGCATGGCCTTCACTTGGCCGGGTTCGCTCGCCACCGCGGCCGGCATGATCGGGCCGGGCAGCATCATCTCGCGTCGCGCGCCTCCATCGCTCCGCCCGCCGGCCGATCGGCTGTATTGGTAATGGGCTCCCTCGGCCCCGAACTTGCCGTCACGGCCGAAGAAAACGTGCAGTTCATCCCCGACAGCCGCCGCCCGCACGATGGAACCGCGCTGGGGCAGGAGGTGCGCCGCCTGTCGAGGCCGGGGCGAAGTCTTGTCCTGTATCGCAAAACGATTGATCAGACCCCGCTCCTGCTCGTCGTATTGCCCGACGATGAGCCAGAGGATTTCGTCGTTGCCAGCGACAACCAGGCGTTGCCGCTCTGCGGGTACGGGATCCTGTGCCCATGCCGTGGCGTGCGTTGCGAGGGTCACGGTGAGCAGAAGCATGATTGCCGGGCCGCGCCCGTACCTGAGCGGATGGGTGAGAAGCGCGTGGCATATCAGAGCCGCGACCGATAGGGAGCGGTTGCTCGCTGCGGAGAAGAACCGCTTCCTGAAGGTCGCGGCTCTGAGTGTTTGCGGGGAGCGGTCGTGTCTTGCTGGAAAATCGGAGACCGGTCGTTGCCGAGGGTGACCGCTGTGACAAAAGGACGACGTCCGACCGTTCATTCCGGTTCCCCCGTGGTGTCGGGAAGCGTGGCCGGCGGGGCGACGGGGGCCGGCAGACCCGGACGATCCAGCCGGCGAATGTGGTCACCCAGGGGCAACCCGCGTTCGCGGGGCGAACGGAATCGTGACTCGGCGGCGGGGTTGTCGAAGCGCTCCACCCGTCCGAACTCCAACTCCATCCAGCCGCGATCGTACAGCCAATCAAGGCGTACATGGCGCGGGGCGAGGGCCGGGCTGTCCGCAATAGGCTGGTAGTCCGACAGCTTGGCTTGCACCAGCGGCTGCCCGTCCGGGCGGAAGTAGACGATCGACCGTACCAGGAAGGGCGGGTAACGGTCGACGTTGATCACCTTGGCCAGGAAGGCCTGCCCGGTGGCGTCGCGATCCTGGAAGAGCAGCTCGTAGCGATCGCGGCCCTTCCACATCAAAAGGTCCTGGCTTTCGTCGTGGTCGGGCAGGCCGCCGAGCCCGAGCACCTCGGCCAGCAGATCCGGGCGAAAAGGCAGGTCGGGGTCCGCGTGGTAGTCCATCTGATCGTGTCGGCCCCAGGAGTAGGCGCCTTGGCCGGCTCGCTCCCAAAACCAGAACTCCTCGTCGTTCGAGCCCGCCTCGATGGCCGGCCCGAGATGGTCCAACTTGAGGTACAGGCTGCGCGGACGGCGGTAGAGCAACACGCCGTGCAACTGGAACGTTTCCCGATGATCGCCGCGCAGGAACTCGCCGGTCGCCTCGACGCCGCCCGCGCGAAGCAGGAAGTCCATTGCCTCGGCGTTGCGGTTGACACGGTCGATGACCAGCCGCATCGGGACGTCGTCCGGCTCATCAAACGTCGGCTTGGGCGTCGCCGCGCAACCGCTCCAGCAGGCGACCGCCAGACAGACGCAGCCCCAGCGCACGCCGCATGCCGGGGCCCGGGAGCGTCCGGTTTCCGTGGCCGACGGGTGCGATCCGCGACCGTGCGGGAACGTTCCCTTTGCGTCGGCGTCGGGATATTGGGTGCGATTCGTCATGTTGGCGTCGCTATTCTTCGTCCTGGCCGGCCAGCATGCCGACCGCCTCGACGTCGCCGCTGAGGATGGCGGTCAACTGCGTACTGAGCCGTTCGATGTGCTCGTCCGTCAATCGCGGGTTGAGCACCCGATGTTCGCTCTGGTCGGTGACCAGTCGCAGTCGCCAGAACTCCTGATCGGTCTCGCGGACGGTGCCCTCGAGCCGCAGTCGGCGTTTGCGCATCAGCAGCAGGGCGAGCACAAAGCGAAACTGCTGGCGGACTTCGCTCGCATCGTCCTCGAGCCGCAGGAAGAGACTGGTCAGCAGCTCCTGATCGACGGCGAGCGGCTGCGGGGTTTTGTCTCGCATCGGCACGCGTGCCTGCCAATGGCAGATGCTGCCTTCCGGCGGGCCGGACCACGCGTCGGGCGTGTAGTCGCGTCGTTCGAGGCCCTCGGTCGTCTCGAACAGGGCGGTGAAATAGAGCTCGCCCTCGGCGAACTCTCGGCCGGTGACCGCACATCGGCCCGTCAGTCTGGAGAATTCCCAGTCGCTACTCATGGTCGTCCTGTGTTGTGGCCACCGGCGGCTCCGGCCCGGTTCAGGGCTTCTCCTCCGGGGACGCGTCGGCATCCTGATCCGGGGGCGTGTTTGGCTCAGAGGTTGGGGCCGGCGGCGGTGGTGCGGCCGGCTCGGCCGGTGCTGGCGCCGGGGATGCGGGCGCCGCCGCCGCGCTGGTTGCCTCCGGACTTGTCGGCCCTGCCGGCTGTTCGGCGAATTCCTCCTCTTCCTCCTCCTCCGTGTACACGTCCTCGTAATCGGTGCCGTCCACCACCTGCCGCAGCAGGTAGTAGATCACTGTCGACCCGGACAGATAGAACGAGGCGACGAAGGCGTACAGCAGGCTGATCGCCAGTGTCACCCACAGACAGACCAGGAAAGCCCCCACCGCCTCGGCACCCTCCATCCCGAACGGCATGCTGACACCGCGAAGGTGCTCGAAGGTCGGGGCCGGCCAGAGGGTGTCGATCTTGGTGGCATCGACGTTGCCGGTGCCGGGCCGGGGGGTGAAGATCATGCCCAACCCGAAGAAGAATCGTAGCGACCTGAGGGCTACGAGCACGAAGAACCGGGCGAAGAAGTAGCAAATCGCCCCGTAGACCAAGGCCACGCCCCCGTAGAAGATCGTCCGCCACGGTCGAGCGTAGACGTAGCTGTAGCTGCGGGACATGGCGTCGAAGCTGTCGGAGCCTTCGACCGCGATGGTCGGCCACATCAGGCTGCTGCCCGCCACCGCTCCGATGAGGATGGCTGCCATGATGAACCCGCCGGGCAAAGCCAGCCCCAAGAGAAGCCCCCAGATGATCTCGCCCGCGTAAGGCACGACGGCCACGATCGCGCCGCCGATGATCATCAGTGCCCCGAGACCAGCCACCGCCAAGCCCGGGAACAGCGGGGCCGCGAACAGCCCGACGAGCTTCTGCAGGGCGAAGGCGAGCGCCGCCTTGATCGAAATCTGCTCCTCGCGAGCGACATTGAGGGCCGCGATTCGGCAGATGGCTCCGCCGGCCAGCGCCCAGACGACCAACACCGGCAACGAGAACAACAGGAAGAACCAGAAGTGTTGGGTCACGAGCCATTGCTTGCCGCGAAGACCCAGCACAACGCAGGACAGCACACCCAGGCCGTCCGGCCCGCTTCGGGCCGGCGCCAGGATGCCGGCGGCATCCGCTCGCCCGGCCCTGACCAACGCCCGCGCCATGGCCGAGGCATCCCCGCCACTGGCGCTCATCCGGCCGGCGAGCACGTCGTGCAACCCGCCGGTCAGGTTCAGTCCACGGGCGGCCGCGAACAACTGCTGAACCACGCCGCACTCAAACGCCGCGAAGCTGCGGAACACACCCCGAGGGCTCGCTTCCCGGACCTCTTGGTAGGCGAAACCGTATTTGCCGGCCAGGTTGGCGATCTCCGCGGCTTGCCTGGCGTCCTCATCTTTGCTCTTGTCATCTCCGCTCTTGTCGCGCTCGCGATGAGTGTCTTGGAGGCTCTCCAAGGCCTTCTCGTGGGCGTCGCGAATGTCCTTGAGCACGCGACCGCTCGCCTCGGCGGGGTGATCACAGAAACGCTCCTCGAAATCGGCAGCCAAAGCGACGCCCACGCTGGTGCAGGCCATGCGGATCTGCCGGGCTTGACTGCTCAGAGTCGATTGTCGCCATTCATCGAGGGTGGGCACCTGCCAGGAAGCGTTCACTTCGCCGTTGAGTGCCTGGTGCTTGTCACTCCAGATGGCGTCGAGGAACCAGCCCCACAGCCCGGTGAGCAGAACCGCGGCCAGAGCCAGAACCAGCTTGTTCGGGTGGACAGCCAGCTTGAAGGTGCGGAACAAGTGAGTGAAGGGGAAACACTCGGACCAGTTGATTCCTCGAAGCTCGGTGGGTTGCTTCGGCATCACGGCATCCTCCATTATTGGGCCACACGCACGCCCTGCTGGGCAGGGTTGCCATTATACGCCTGCCCTATGACCCGGCAACACGCGGAATGCCGTGCTCAGTGATTCGGATCTGCCGTTCCTACAGCTCTCCCTGATGTTCATCTGATTCGGCCTCGTGCTGGTCGCTCAGATTCTGACGCACTTTAAGTTCCGGGGCCTTCATGGTCACTGTGGCGTGCGGAGGCACGGTTTTGGTGAGGAACACCGAGCCGCCGACCACCGTCCCTTCGCCCAGTTCCGTCTCGCCGCCGAGCACGATGGCGTTGGCGTAAATGGTCACGCGGTCATGGACGGTGGGGTGACGCTTGCGGCCGCGGATCAGCCGTCCACGTTCGTCTTTGGGGAAGGACAGGGCACCGAGGGTCACGCCCTGGTAGAGCTTGACGTGATCGCCAATCTCTGTGGTCTCGCCGATGACCACGCCGGTTGAATGGTCGATGAAGAAGTTGCGGCCGATGCGCGCGCCCGGGTGGATGTCCGTACCGGTCACGGTATGGGCCCATTCGGTCATCATGCGGGGGATGAGCGGTACGCCCATCTCGTGGAGTTCGTGGGCGAAGCGGTACACGGAGACCGCCAGCACGCCGGGGTAGGCGAGGATGACCTCGTCGGTATTGACCGCGGCGGGGTCGCCGTCGTAGGCGGCCTGCACGTCGCCGGCCAGCAAGTCTCGGATGCGAGGCATGCGCTCCAGGAAGTCGAGGGTGAGCTGCCGGGCCTTGCCGTCGCATGGCCGGCGGCCGGAGGTGGCTCGACCGTTTAGTTCTTCCTGATAGCACAAAGCCTGGTCGATTTGCCGGAAGAGCTTCTGGCCTAATTTGGGTAGCAGCTCGCCGACATGGTACTGCACGTTGTGCCGCGTGAGGTTCTGCCGGCCGTAGTGACCCGGGTAGGCGAGTTCCAGCATCAGTTGGATGATCTCGACGACTTCCGCCCGACTGGGCAGGAAGGTGCGGTCGATGTGCCGCGTGCGTTCGTCGCTGTAGTAGCTTTCAACCATCTTGTCGACGAGGGCGGGCAAATGCTCGCCAATCTCGAAACTTGTGGACATGTTGTCGTCTCCAACGGGAAATCCGCGATGCGGGAACGGTACTGGTTGTGGATTCGATTCTGGGAACGCGGGGTACTCAGCCACGGGGTAGGCCACCGCCGAGGCCGGCCCCGCTGGTACACAGGCACAGGCCCCGGCCGCCTCGTGAAGCGTCGGTTTGGGAAGAGTGAGACGTGGGAAGTGAGACGCGAGAAAGCACGGCTCGTCGTACGGCCGGTCCGCGAGCACCGGGCGCGTGCGAGACACTCACCACGGCGGCATGTGGGCCAAGGACGACCACATTGGGCAGTTGACGCGTTCTCATCGCCCGGGATTATAGCCGGTTATTCGCGCCGGCCA
Organism: Phycisphaerae bacterium; assembly: GCA_012729395.1. GTDB lineage: Bacteria > Planctomycetota > Phycisphaerae > UBA1845 > PWPN01 > JAAYDF01. The sequence goes on along the minus strand of JAAYDF010000186.1, from coordinate 23,965 downwards.
CAACCGGCCACGATCCGCCGTTGGGTTACTTCCCTGCCGCCCTGCGGCCAGCGAGTTGCGCCCAAACGATTCGATACGGGGTAACGCGTTGCGTTCAAGGCTGTGTGGTCGGCGGAGCGGTCGGCGTCTCGATCACGTTCCCGGCCAAGGCGACTTGTTCGTTTACCTGCCCGGAGACGCGCACGGCGGGAAGGGCATCGGTGGCGATGATGTTGCCGTGAATCGCCGCGGAGCGAACGCCCTCCGCGATAATCACCGCCGGCTCGCCGCGGGAGGCGATGTAGCCGGCCCCGATCACCAGTCGGCCCGCCTCCGCCACCACGGCGGGGATGGCAAGGCCCTCCATGGTTCGCAACAGGGTGCAGCCGCTGAGCACCGTATGGTCGCCGCCGCGCACCACCACGGCTGGTGCCCCGTTGGACTTCAGCTCGCACCCGGCCAGTCGGATGCGTCCGCCGGTCCCTTCAACGATCAGACTCTCCTCGTGGCTCCAGAAAGTCCCCCCGCTGACGGACAAGGTGTGGCCGCCCTGGATCTCGATCCCCACCACGCAGAAATCCGTGGCGCAACCGTTCATCACGCCCCACGTCGGCCCGGTGACCTTGCAGCCCGCGATCCGCTCCTCCAGCAGGAACCCATGGTGCATCCCGAACACGAAGCAGTCCGTCAGGCGGATGAGGTCGTTGTGGCCGAGGTGGAACCCGATGCCCTGCGCAAGCCCGCGCGGCACGGGCCCCGCGTTCCACACCTCCACGTTCGCCAGCCGCGGTACGTCCAGAGTGCCGGTCATCCGCACGCCGACGTTGCGGATCGAGACCAGGAACACGTTTTCGATGTTGGCTCGCCCGACGTTCTGCTCGCCGTCGGCGATGATGCCGTCCCATGCGTAACGGATGCGCACGTTGCGGATGCAGGTGCCGATGCCGCTGATCACGACGGCGGCCGGTCCTTCCTCGGGTTCGCTGGGCCACTGGTAGGTGATATCGATGCCCGAGATCGCGCCGCCCGCGAGAAGCTGAAAGGCTGGGCCGTCCGTGTGCGTTGGGATGATACTGGGCAAGGTGTCGACGTCGGCGGGCCAGGCGCCCACGGCCAGGCCGGTCAACGCGATCCCCTCCAGCGGCACGGTCTTCGAGAGCAGGTAGCGGCCACGCGGCACAAAAACCCCTGCCTGCCGGGCCTTGGCTCGCCCGATCGCCTGGAGAAACTGGGCCGTATCGTCCGATCGGCCGTCACCGCGGGCGCCGAGATCCCGCACGTTGACCATGCTCGAATCCGCCCGCAGTACCCCGCACGACGTAAGCCCCACGGCCGCGACGACGATCGTTTGGCAGAGATAATCCCGCATGGCCTGCTCCCTGTGTTATGATTGGCTACCACGGCCTGGCCGGGCGAGCTGTGTCTGTTGGCGGAGCACCATTCAAGCCAATCCGCAGTGGCTATTGTGGGCACTCTGCCCCGGGGCTTGGTGCATCGCCTTCACATACTCGCCGCGCTGTGCATTATGGCAGCTCCTCAGAGGTGGGCAAGCAAGCGAAGAGGTGTTCCGGACACAGCCGACCTGGGAGGCCACGCCGGTGCATGCCGGTGAGACCTTCGGGCAGGGTGGCTGTGGGGTGTGCCCACAGGTACAATGGCCATACCAGGCTTCGGCCGCCCAGGGGCTGAATTGGACTTCCGTCTTGCCCCCAAGCGCATCTACTGGACACGCCTGATGGCTGCGTGAACCAGTGTCTGGCCAGGCAAGCCTGGGAGGCCGCTATGCGAATTGATCAACTGGAGCTCCAGAACTTCAAGCGATTCGAGCGACAGGGCCTTACCCTGCACCCCCAGTTCACCTTGCTCGTGGGCGAGAACGGATCTGGCAAAACGACCTTCCTGGATGCTTTGGCGGTGGCGTCGGGTATCTGGCTGGTCAAGCCGCCCGATTCCACACTTGCCAACAGCGGCAGAGCCATTCTTCCCGCCGAGATCCGACTCGAGCCCAAGCTCAAGGGAGACCGAGTCCAATTCGAGGAGCAACGCCCGGTCGTCGTCAAGGCCACGGGCAGAATCGGTGATCATGAGCATGTATCCTGGACGCGCCAGATTCGAGCATCCGGCAAGAAGACAAGCAATACGGACGCCAAAGAGGCGCTTCAGCTCGTCGAGGAAGTTTACAGGAAGGACGGCGCGGGAGTGAGTGTGCCGTGTCCTGTACTGGCTTACTACGGCGCGGGACGGGCGTGGTTACCCTCTAATCAGCGGGTACCCAGGCCCAAAGGCAACGGCCCCGCACGGCGATGGGCGGCGTTCTACGACTGCTTCAACGAGCGCATTCGTTTCGCCGAGTTGCAGGAGTGGTTCCGACGGGAAACCACCGAACGCGGAAACCGGGAAGGACGCTGGCGACCCGGGTTCGAAGTGGTTCGCCGAGCGGTGATCAAATGCGTCCCCGACGGCGGCGACGTGTGGTTCGATGCCGACGGTGACCAGATCGTTCTTTCGATTGCGGGGAACGCCCAGCCGTTTGGCAATCTGAGCGCTGGCCAACGCATGATGTTGGCCCTGGTTGCGGACTTGGCTATCAAGGCGGTCACCCAGAACGCGTTCCTCCTCCCGTCCGACCAGCTTGGCCCGGAGGATGAGCCGTGGCCCAGGGTGCTCAGGGAAACGCCCGGCGTCGTGTTGATCGACGAGCTGGACGTGCACCTTCACCCCAACTGGCAGCGGCGTGTCGCCAACGACCTCAAGAGCACCTTCCCCGGCATCCAGTTCGTCTGCACCTCGCATTCACCGCAAGTCATCGGTGAACTGAAGCCGGAGGAACTGCGGTTCTTGGATGCCCCGGAAGTGACGATCCCGCCTCGATCCTACGGCGTCGATTCCAGCCGTATTCTGGAAGAGCTGATGGATGCCGAGCCCCGAAATGCCTCCGTCGCGGAACTCCTGAGAAAGCTGGCTGACCTGATGGACGAGGAGAACTTCGACGAAGCTCGACAACTGCTGAGCGAAGTGGAGGCACAGCTTGGCCCGGACGACCCGGAGATCACGCGGGCGCACACCCTGATGAAGTTCCTGGAAACCGAGGCATGAGGACGATCACCAAGGGCCAGGAGCCCAACAGTCTTACTTTGCATCGAGCTACCCAGCAGGCGGACTACGACAACTATCGCAATAAGGATGATCTTCGACAGGCGCTGGTGGCTGAGCAACGGGGCTTGTGCTGCTACTGCCTTTCACGGATCCGACCGACAGGCGCCGAGATGAAAATCGAGCATTGGCATTCTCGCGAGAAACACCCGAACGAACAGCTCGACTACGCAAACCTGCTCGGTGCGTGTATGGGGGGTGAGGGGCATCCCGCAAGGCACCAACACTGTGACACCAGAAAGGGCGACCGTGACTTCTCTCGGAACCCCGCCAATCCTCAACACGGCGTCGAGAGCCTCATTCGTTTCAAAAACGACGGCACGATCGCTTCGGACACCGCTGCCTTTGATGCTGAGCTCAACGATGTGCTTAACCTCAACGTGGCGTTCCTGAAGAGTAACCGCAAAGCGGTCCTGGACGCTTTCAAAGACACGCTCGCGAAGCGAGGCATGCTGCCGCGTCTCACCCTGCAACGCTGGCTGGCGGATTGGAGCGGACAGTCACACGCCAACAACCTGGAGCCCTTTTGCCAAGTGGTTGTGTATTGGCTCCGCAAACGCCTGGCTCGTCCGTGAGCGCAGGGCGTCCGCCCGAAATGATGCGCTCGGGCGGATAGGATAACATGGAGGATCGTGTCTTGTCGCGAGATCGTCGGTGCAACTTGTTGTTCGGGGTGCGTGATAGAATCAGCGGGGTGCCGATTCGCCGCGGACGGAGTCAACTTGTTGATGGACGTGTCCAGGCTTGGGGGACGAACAGCAACAAGTTGCCTTGGTCCTGGCAACGGATCCCGCCGATCCTGTCACGCAGTCTGTTGTTCGTGTGCTGGGCGGCGCTGTGTCCGGCGATCGCTGCGGTGCATGCGGGTTCGCTGACGGATCGCCCACCGCCCGGGCCTCACCACCGGCTGACGGCCGAGGATCACGCTTCCTGCCCGTCGTCGCGAACAGGCCAACCGATCGTCGGCACGACCTACTTCTACTGGTACGACGTGTACACCGGCGAGCACATCACCGACCCCGACGGCACCAGCGCTTTGACCCGCCGCCCGCCCGCCGACGCCATGGCGGACCTGAGCTATCGCAGCGTCGGTTGGCATGAACGCCAGTTGCTCGACGTCGCCGCCGCCGGCATCGACTTTGTCATGCCGGTCTACTGGGGCCTGCCCGGCGAATATGAGGCGTGGAGCTTCGTCGGGCTGCGAGCCCTGGTGCAAGCTCACGAACGCATGACCGCGGCCAGGGCATCAAACGCGGCCGCTCCTCGACCACCGGCCATCGGCATGTTCTACGATACCTCGACTCTCCGGCATCACGGCCGGGACACCAAGGAAGCGATCGACCTGACCACCGACGAGGGCCGCGCGTGGTTTTACGTCACCATCCGCGACTTCTGGAGCCTGATCCCGCCGAACCAGTGGGCCCGCGTCGACGGCCGACCGATCGTGTTCCTGTATGCCGCCTCCTTCGCGGCCGCGGTCGATGAGGAGCTGTTCACCGACCTGCGGGCACGGTTCCAGGCGGAGTTCGGCACGGACCTGTTCCTGGTGCATCACATGGACTGGCCCGGTAGGGCAGATGCCTGGTACTTCTGGGGCGGTGCGACCGGGCTGAAGATCGGGCGGCACGTCGCGGCCCTGGGGCCCGGCTACGACGAATCCGCCGTCCAGGGCCGCCGGCCTCCGCTCATCGTCGGCCGCCAGCGCGGGGCTTTCTACGACCGGCAATGGGAGAGCCTGCTGCGTATCGCCCCCGTGTGCCGACCGTGGATCGTGCACGTCGAGACCTGGAACGAATGGCACGAGGGCACCGATATCGCCCGCTCGCACGACGCCAACGATCTGTACATGCGGGCGACCGCCAAATACGCCGACGCCTTCCGGGCCGGCGCGCGACTCGATCCGCAAGGCTCCTTCGTCAACGCCAGCCGGGTGACGTGGTCGGGCCGACGGGTGGGCGGGCTCCATCTCCGTGAGAGCGGCGGGGACGGCCGCTGGCACCGGACGGTCGTCGACGACTCGCCGGCCGTCAGCAGCATCGAGGGCGCACGACCCGAGTGGGGACGCTATCTGTACTTCGACGTGGATGATTCCTATGTGTTTGGCGATGTGGGCTTGACCGCCGAGGTCACCGTGGTCTATCGCGACGACGGCGGCTGTGGCCGGTTCTGGATCGAGTACGACAGCAGCGATCCCGAGTCCGGTGCGCTGGCGGGCGCGTTCCGTTCCAGCCCTGCCGTAACCGTCGGCCAGACCGGCACGTGGCGATCAATCACACGCCAACTGCCCGACGCCTTGCTTAGCAACCGCTGCAACGGCGCCGACCTGCGCCTGGCCATCGACGGCGACCGTCGTCAACTCACCGTCCGTGAACTCGTTGTCCGCCGCCTGCCCGGCCGGGGCATCAACGAGTGAACGAGCAAGCCATCGCGTGGCACTGTCGCGTGTCTCGTGTGGCACTGCCCCGTGAGCAGTGTTTTTCGCGTGCGTTGTATTCTTCGTGAGCAAGGCCGCTGGCAGCCGGTAGCCTGTACCGAACTCCACGACCGGTTTAGGCCAATGCTCGCGCGCGGGCCGCGATGTCCTGTGGTCCCAGCGCCAGCGAAGCCAGCACCGCGTCGCCGGTCTTGCCTGACTTGGGCACTCGCGGACAGGTTGCGCCGAACACGCGGACGTCGCCTGCCTCGGCCGCGGCTTCCGCCAGTGCGCTGTAGAACCCGCCGACGAAGTTGTCCTCGACCACCAGGATCTTGCCATTGGCCCGTCGGGCGGTGGCCAGGATCGGCTCCGCATCCAGCGGCAGACAGTAGGCGTCGAACAGACTGCACCGTAGACCGGAGGACTCTAATTCGCGGACCGCCTGCATGCACACGGTGACCATGTAGCCGCTGGACACGATCGTGGGGCCGTTGCCGTCGGTCAACTGGCAGCTACCGCCGATCGCGAAGCCCGCATCCTGCGCGTAAATCAACGGCACGTCGGGCCGATGCGTGCGGAGGTAGCAGAGGTTCGGGGTATTGGCGGCCAGCTCGGTCAGCCGGTAAGCCGCGACCGCGTCGGCTGGGTGAAAGATGACCGCCGCCGGTCGGCCACGACCGTCGTCCGCCCGCGTGTACCCGCGGAAGAAGCCAAGGTCAGGCAAACTCATCTGGCTTGGGCCGTCGGCGCCCAGCGAGGCCCCGGAGTGCGAGCCCACCAGGTTCACGTTTGCCCGAGTGATGGCCGCCATCTCGATCTGGTCGTAGCCTCGGGAGAGAAATTTGGCGAAGCTGCTGGCGAACGGGATCATACCTCCCGCCGCCAGACCTACCGCGACCGAGATCATGTTCTGCTCGGCGATCTTGCACTCGAAGAACCGGTCGGGGAACGCCTTGCCGAACAGATTGGCGAAGGTCGAGTTACTCACGTCACCGTCGACGGCCACGACCCGCTGATCCGCGTGGCCCAGGGCCAGCAGCGCCGCCCCGTATGCCCGTCGTGTGGAGAGCGCGTTCTTGGCCACGGCGCCGCTCATCCCCGCCCGCTCGATCGCCTCGGCGAACGGCCCCAGGACGATCTTGGCCGGCTGTGTGGGTTCCGGCTTGTGCCGTGGAGCCTTCGGTCGCGGCACGTCATCGCAGGAAACGATCTCCAGTCTGGCAGCGGTGTGGTCCAGGCTTTCGATGGCCGCGTCGACCTCGCCTGCGGGCAAGGGCTTGCCGTGGTTGGTGTGCGCCTTGAGCGATTTGACCCCCCAGCCCTTCTCCGTCTTGGCCACGATGGCGGTCAACCTGTCCTTCTTGCCGACCTTCTTGAGTGCCTTACCGACCTGGGCCAGGTCGTGCCCGTCGACCACCTCCACCTTGAAGCCATAGGCCTTGAGTTTCGCGGCCAGCGCCTTGGCCGACTGCTGCGGCGAGACGTAGTCCGCCTGCCCTTGGCCGTTGCAGTTGAAGATGGGGCATACGTGCGTGAGGTTGTGATCCACGATGAAGTCGAGGGCTTCCCAGATCTGCCCCTCGCGGGCTTCGCCGTCGCCGATGATGACGAAAACGCGCTTGTCGAGGCCGTTGAGCCGGGCGGCCAGCCCCAGCCCCGCCCCGACGCTGAGCCCCTGCCCGAGCGAACCGGTCGCGGCATCGAAGAAGGGGAAGCCCTCGGCCGGGTTCGGGTGCCCGTCGAGCACACTGTCGAGCTCGCGCAGGGTCAGCAGATCCTCGAGCTTCAGAGCCCGCCGCTGCTCAGGCGACTTGCCGACCACTCCACCGAGATCCGCGTATGCGGCATAGACCACCGGAACGGCATGCCCCTCACTGAGGACCAGGCGATCATTGCCCGGATGCCACGGGTCGGCCGGGTCGTACCGCATCTGATTGTACATGAGGGCCGCCACCACATGGACCAGGGACAGCGCGCTCGATGGGTGCCCCGATCCCGCCGCGGTGGTCATGCGAACAACGTTCTTACCCATCTGGATGGCACGGGACGGTATGGCCCGATTCATATAATGCCCTTCATGAAAATGAGTTACGTCCAAATCGACCCAGGCGAACCGCAAACCATTAAAGCTTAGCGGAGCTGTGTCGTCCGATCAAGCGTGGCACAGGTTTCTGTCGTTAGCGGAACGTGCCCTGATCTTGAGTCCGCGCGTGCCGAGCGTCGGCAGTGGCTTGTCCCTGGCGTCGATCAGCGGCGGTTTCTCCGTGTGCCGTTTTCAAGAAAGAGATCCAACTTCGTAGGCTCCGGTTACAACGTGGGGGTAGGGTATTGGGTGGTCACAGAAGGTATGGCTGTCTTCGTCAGTGATGCGAACGATGCTCCTTCCTGAGGACGCCGATGACGTGGGCGGCGACTGACGGTCACCAGCGAGAGATAGACTCTTGCGGGTCGATCCCTGGCGAGTACACTGGTTGCAGGCTGTTGTTCCGGCTTCATCAGTACGAAGGCGGAGCATGACTCGCTCACCAAGGAAGCAACGATGTTCATCATCAGCCATCTTCTGGCACTCTGCGTCGCTGTGGGCTCGGCCGAGGCGACGCCCACCAGTCAACCTGCCGCCGAGATAGCGGAACAATATACGAATTGCCCCTTACTGACTGAGCAGGAGGCGATATACAAGCGGGAGTTACAGGAAACCCGACGGCAAGCCAGGGAGTTGTATGGGCCGGTGCAGGAGTCCCTTCGGCGATCGGCGGCGCAACTTCGCGAAAGTGCCGAACAGTCCGTCAAGAGAAGAGAGCAATCGGCTCGCGAGCGGAAGAGGCAGATCCGGAATGCCCTCTACATATCCGGTGGCGAGAAAGGCCGCCGCGAAGATATTGGGAAGGAGAACGAGCGATTGCGGAAGGATCGCGCTGAGCGGCGTGATGCTCGGGATGGTCGCCTCGCGGACTATGGGAAGCGCCTCAGAAGGGCCGTGGCCATGGAGAAAGCCCATGTCGGATTCGCGATTGCCGAGATCCATGCCCGCTGGAGGCAGGATCGGTTCAGCTACGCGGCGTTTCGCGGAGCGGTGACGGCATTGAAGCAAGCCTCGCCCGAGAACCCGTGCAATCTGATGCTGCTTGGCACGGATGTCGATGAGGTAGAATCGCAGATGTGGAGTACGGCCGCTCGAAGTATCCAAGCATTGGCCAAGGGCCGGGCGGCGTTCCTTGGTACGATGCTGACGGATCATGATCGCTCGCTACGCGCTGTGCTGGAGTCGAAGCCCAATTGCGTGTTCGATCGGCGGACGGGTTTACGGAAGGCCATCGCTGATTTGTGGGGGGCGTTGGAGCAGGCCGACTGCCTCACGGACGCGCAGCGACCCATTGCCAGCTGGTGGCTCACCGAGGCTGACTCACCAGGCGGGTCTGCTCATGCGGCCCAGCGAGGACAGCAGCGGCCGTAGTATTCCATGGCCGTGATCAACGGTCGCTTGGCGGACAAGCAGCGCGTGAGCGGAAGCCTGCGGTTCGTTGGCCCGCATCGGTAGGGTTAAGTTACTCCTTTGCTGATTGTTCAAACCGGCGGAGGGTTTTTTGCCGCTGGCGGGCGAAGTAGCCGCGGCTGTCGGCGGACTCGACGGCGATTTGCCGCCAGACGCTCTTCCACTCCGGCTGGGGATGGCCGGTGCGGGCGAGGTAGGCTTGCAGGAATCGCAGGCGGTCGGTCACGCTGACTCGCCGGCACTGCTCAAGGCTGATGTTGAGCCGCATCAGGGCCCGCCGTTGCCAAGCGGGCGAGGCATAGCCTCTGTGCCGCAAGCCGTCGAGGTCGACGAGCAACACACGCGCGGGCTCTTCGCCTGCGGGATTCCACTGGACCATCACGTTGGGGGCCTTGAGATCGCGGTGGATGAAGCCGCGGTCGTGCAGGTCGCGCAGCACGCGGACGAGTGCGGTGGTGATCTGGCGTTTGACCGTGCGTTGTCGCGTGGGCTTCTCGTTCCGCAGGAGGACGGTGAGCACGGTGTCGAGGTCGCGGGCGTGTTCGAGGTACTCGGTGATGATGAAGCTGTCGGCGAGCAGGCCGAGGCGGCGGCGTTCGAGCACCGCCAGCGGCCGGGCCGTGGGGATTCGCCGGTTCAACAGGGCGTTGGCGCGTCGCCAGGTGAGCATCGGTCGCGATCGCCAAAGGCTATGCAGCAGGAGTTTGAGCGGGTTTCTCGGCCGTGATCGCTTGTAGACCACCTTGAGTTGCCGGCCGTCGCCGGCGTCGAGGCAATCCCAGCAGATCATCCCCGACGCTGAGTCCTTGATGACGCGGCTTCGGTCTTGGGGTTCGACCCATCGCTGCGGGTCGGCAAGCAGGGCTTGCCATTGCGTTCTACTCAGGGTCAGGCTGGCGGCGGGCGAGCCGGCGATCTCGTGCTTGGCGGTTAGGAACGCGTGCCCCCGCCACCCGCCCGGCAGACGCAATCGGGTGAAGTACCGTCCATCGCGCATCGCCCGGCGGTCGCGTTTGGCATAGAGGGCCTCGGCGTGGCGGTGGGTCGCCCGCTCCAGGGCTTGCAGCAGGGCCGGGCGATCGAGTCCCAAGCGGCGGCCGAAGGGGCACTGGCTTTGCACGGCATCGCGCCAATGCAGGTAGCGGTCGAGGAACCGCAGGCGATCGGTGAGCGTTCCGCGGATCTGGAACCACTGGTTGAGTTGGGCGAGATTGCGCACGACGCCGGCGTCCGAGACGCGCTGGCCGGTCCGGATGCCCGGCAAATCCACGAACACCGCCCGGAAGGTATTGCCCCGCGTCTGCAGGAGCACATTGCCCGCGTGCAGGTCGGAATGCTCGAACCCGCTTTGGTGTGCATGGGCAACGAGTCGGGCGACAACGTCGATCATCGCGTTGCGGGTTGAGCGTGCGCCCGGCTCGGCGGGGTCCAGGGCGAGCCAGCTTTCCGCCAGTGGGTGGGCGTCTGTTTCTTCCAGGGTGAGCAGGATGCTCGTGGGGCGGTCTGAGCGGATGGCTTCCTCGGCCCAGGCTACCGGGCGGATGGTCTCGACGCCGTGCCGGGCGGCCTGTTGGGCGACGTTCCATTCGCGGCGGGCCGGCGAGCCGAACCACCACTGAGCGAGCCGAGCCCCCCGTTGTCCCGGACGGCTGATCTTGGCGTAGAGTGTCCGGCTGGCCAAGTTCACCCGCCAGACATCGCGGTCATCGTTTCGCTTGACCAGTGTTGCCCGGTCATCGCGCTCAAGGGCCAGCCAATCGGGGCACGCCGGCCCGTCGAGCAGGTGCCGCCATGCGGGGTCCAGGTGCCAGGTCCACCGGCCGTGGGCAAGAAGCGTGTGTTTCGTGTTGTCGCCGCCGGCCATCATGAGCGTAACCTGAACAAGCCACAGGGGTTAGCCCGCGTTGTGCGTTCACGCGGGATGGGTGTCATTCCCGACCGAGGGACCGCGCGGGGACTGGCTCTTTCTTGCCAACGTGAGGGCCTTCCTCGCGGCTCCGTCACCTGACCGCACATCGCCCCTCTCGCGTCAGCAAGGCCTCAAGGCAGAAAAGTGCCTGTCCCCACTTCTGCCGCGACGGAGGATCGGGCATCGGTGGTCGAGATACTACGTATCTCGGCCGGGCTCCTCAACCCAAGGTAGGAACACGGCGCCCGGGGTGTTATGATACCCCGGCAGGCGAAACGGCGGGATAGGCCGCTGTTGCGAAACCCATGGGAGACAACCATGACGGAGCCCCAGGACGACAAGGGCCGGATTATTGTGGACGACGACTGGAAGGCCCAGGCCCAGCGGGAGAAAGAGGAGGCGGACCGTCTCGCGCGCGAGGAGCAGGAGGAGGAAGGGGGCCTGCCGACACCGAGCCTCGCGGAGATCGTGCAGTTGATCATCATCCAGGCCTCGATCGGGCTTGGGGGTATGCAGGATCCCCAAACGGGTCAGCGTATCCCGGCGCAACTTCCGCTGGCCAAGCACTACATCGATCTGCTGGAGGTCTTGCAGCAGAAGACGGCCGGCAACGTGACCGAGCAGGAGAAGCGGCTGATCGACGGAGCCCTTCAGGAGTTGCGGATGGTGTTCGTCCAGATAGCCGGGCTCGGCACGTCGCCTTCGCCGGGCGCCTCGCCTGCCGGGCAGGCGTAACGACACACTCGTTCCGTCGCGATTCTCGCAGGCTGCGATGTTCATTCCGATCTCGACAGATACCTCGTTTCGCCGCGTGCCGTGGGTGAACTACGGCCTGATTACGGCGAACGTGTCGATTCACCTGCTGCCCATGCTGGTCGGCAGCGGATCGCGTGCGCCGAGCGCCCTCGCCCAGACCGTCAATGGCTGGCTTGAGCTGGGTGTACTGGACGGGTCCGCGCCTCGGCTGTACCAGTTCATCACCTACCAGTTTCTGCACGCTCCGGGCTTCGCTCACCTCGGCGGGAACATGCTGTTCCTTTGGGTTTTCGGTAACGCGGTGAACGCCAAGATGGGCCAATGGTGCTATCTGCTGTTCTACCTGGCGGGCGGCGTGTTCGCGGCGACGGGCCACGGCTGGTACTACAACCACTCGCTGGTAGGGGCCTCGGGGTCGATCGCGGCGGTCACCACGGCCTACCTGGCCCTGTTTCCCCGCAGCCAGATCACGGTTCTGTACTGGTGGTTTTTCATCGGCACGTTCCAGTTGCCCAGCATGTGGATGATCGGAGCGAAGCTGATCCTGTGGGACAACATGCTCGCTCCGGGCATGATCGGCGAAAGCAATGTGGCGTACAACGCCCACCTGGCGGGCTACGCGTTCGGGTTGGCGGCGACGGCGGGGTTATTGGCGGTTCACATTCTGCCTCGGGACCAGTACGACATCGTGGCGTTGTGGCGTCGTGGGCTTCAGCGGCGACAGATGAGATCGGCGATGAGCGACCCGACGGCCGAGGCCCGGGCCCGGTACGGACGGGTGGCCCGCCCGGTGTCGATGGATCGGCTGGCGGAGTCGGGCGAACCGGCGGTTGTGTCCGATCCGGTATCCGGCCTACGGTCCCGCATCGCCGAGGCCCTGGTTCGCCAGGATCGCGACAGCGCCGCGGAGTTGTATGAGCGGTTGATCGATATGGACCCGGCACACGTGTTGCCCCGGCCGCAGCAGCTCGACGTCGCCAACCAGCTCTACACGTTGCATCGGATCCCGCAGGCGGCGGCGGCCTACGAACGCTACTTGCGGCACTACTCCGGCTCGGCGGAAGCCGACCACGTTCGCCTGCTGCTGGGGATCATCTACGCCCGCGATCTCGAGCAGCACGAAGTGGCGGAGGGGCATCTGCTGGCGGTACTGGGCCGGCTGAACGACGACAAGCGTCGCCAGCAGTGTTTGCACTGGCTTCAAGTGGCCAGCGTTGCCCTGGGCCGGCCGTTGCCGAACAACGCCGCCGAATCCGACTCATCCCAAGGCCAGGAGCCCACATGAGCGACTCGCATCCTGATGAACGCGTGGTCTGGGTGGAGGTTCAACCGCGGCCGTACCCGGTGATCATTCGGCCGGGCGGGCTGGACTCGCTGGGTGCTTTGCTGGCCGAGCACGTCAAGGCCCACCGGGCGATGATTATCACCGACAGCAACGTCGGGCCACTCTATGCCGACCGGGCCGTCGCGTCGCTCAAAGCGGCGGGCTTTGAGCCGTCGGTATTCACCGTGGAGGCGGGCGAAGGTTCCAAGTCGCTGGCGACCGCGAGCAGGCTGTACGACGCCCTGGCGGCGGCGAAGATCGACCGGGCATGCCCGGCGGTATCGCTGGGCGGCGGGGTGGTGGGTGATTTGACGGGGTTCGTGGCGGCGACTTGGCTGCGGGGCATTCCCTTCGCTCAGTGTTCGACCACTGTCGAGGCGAACGTTGACGCGAGCGTCGGGGGCAAGACGGCGGTCAACCACGCCAGCGGCAAGAACATGGTCGGGGCCTTCTACCAGCCGCGTTTCGTGCTGATGGATCCGGAGGTGTTGAGCACGCTGAGCCGGCGGGACTTCGTGGCCGGTCTGGCCGAGAGCATCAAGCATGCGGTGATTCGTGATGCCGCGTTCTTTGACTGGCACGAGCGGCACGCCGAGGCCATCCAGGCCGGGCAGATCGAGCGGTTGCCGGAGTTACTCGAGCGCAACGTGCGGATCAAAGCGGACATCGTCAGCCAGGATGAGCGTGAGGTGACCGGGGTGCGTGCGTTGTTGAACTTTGGGCACACGATCGGGCACGCGATCGAGTCGGCGATGGCCCGCCGTGGTCAAGCGTGGCGGCATGGTGAGGCGGTGGCGACGGGTATGATCGCGGCGGCGGAGATGAGCGTGGCCTCGGGTCGGCTCGATCGGGCTTCGGCCCAGCGCATTGCCGCGGTGGTCGAGCGGACCGGCTTGCCGGTGGATGCGCCTCTGGCGGATGCCCGCGAGGAGTTGATGACCCTGATGCACGCGGACAAGAAGGTGGCCGCGGGTCAGCTTCGCTTTGTGCTCGCCGACGAGATCGGTCGGGCGGGCCTCTACGGCGGGATCGAATTGGCGTGGGTTGAGGCCGGGCTCGATCGGGTGCTCCGCTGATCGGAAGGATCCATGGACGCAATCATCATCAGTATCGGCAGCGAGCTGACCACCGGGCAGACGGTGGATACGAACAGCGCATGGCTGTCGCAGCGGCTGGCGGAGGCGGGGGTGCGGGTGCTGCGGCACGTGACCGTGCCGGACGAGGTGGCCCCGATCCGGGAGGCATTCGAGCGTGCGGCGAGCGAGGCGGCTTTTGTGTTGGTCACCGGCGGGCTGGGGCCGACGGCTGACGATTTGACGCGCGATGCTTTGGCGGCAGCGATGGGCGTCGGGCTCGAAATGCGGGCGGAGTATGTGGAGCGGATTCGAGCATTCTTCGATGCCCGCGGTCGCGAGATGCCCGAGGCGAACCGTGTGCAGGCCCTGTTCCCTGCCGGCAGCGAGCCGATCGAGAATACCTGTGGCACGGCTCCGGGGATCCGGGCTCGGCTTGGCGAGGCGACGGTGTTCGTCATGCCCGGCGTGCCTCGCGAGATGTGGGTGATGTACGAGCGCGACGTGCGACCCGTCTTGGCGAGCCACACCGGCGGGGCGTGCATGCTGGCGGCGACGCTGTATTGCTTCGGCGCGGGCGAGTCCGACATCGGTGAGGTGATTCGCGATTTGATGGCTCGGGGGCGTAACCCGGCCGTGGGCACGACCGCGAAGCAGGGTGTGATCGGTGTGCGTGTTCATGCCTGGGGTGATCGTCGCGATGATGCTTCGGCCAAGCTGGAGGCGACGGTCGCCGAGCTGCGCGGCCGACTGGGTTCGCTGATCTACGGTCGCGACGACGATCGCGTCGCGGCGGCGGTGGCGGAGCTGCTCAAAGCGGCCGGGCGCACCGTGGCCACGGCGGAGTCCTGCACCGGCGGCCTGATCGCCAAGGAGCTCACGGATATCGCCGGCAGCAGCGCGTATTTCCGCGAGGGGCTGGTCACCTATGCCAACGAGGCCAAGACGCGTTTGCTGGGCATCCCCACTGAAGTGCTGGCCAAGTGCGGAGCGGTCAGTATCGAGGTCGCCGAGGCCATGGCTGTGGCTTGTCGGCAGTTTGCCGGCACGGATTACGCCCTGAGCGTCACGGGCATCGCCGGCCCGACCGGGGGCACAGCACACAAGCCCGTCGGGCTGGTCTACATCGGGCTGGCCGACACGGCCGGCTGCCGTGTGACCGAGCATCGTTTCGGCGAGTTCCTGGCCCGTGACGAGATCCGCGAGCGTGCCTGCCGGACCGCGCTCAACCGGCTCCGACTGCGTCTGCTGGGTGCGAATTGACGCGAGCCCTGCCCAGCCGAGGAGGACATGAACCCTCTCCATAAAACAGGATCACATCGGCGGGTTGCCGATGTGATCCCGGAGTCATTGGGTAAGGATGTTGTGTCAGCGGTCATTGGCCGGGATGAGCCGGTTGGCTCATCCCCGCGGCTTACGCGTGACGGGTCCGCCGCAGAAAGGCCACGCTACCGAGAGCCAGGAAGGCGATTGTCGTCGGCTCCGGCACCGCGTCGAACTGGACATTGAGTTCGTCGTTGCCGCAGGTCGGTCGCCAGTGCACCGACTGGATCATCGCCCCTTCCAGCACGTCGAGGTCGAAAGCGAGTTCGATGACCGCATGCTGCGTGGTATACGAGTTGCGGGTGAAGACGTAGTCAGCCTGGCCGACCAACGTGCTGTCGCCGTCGATCTTGAACTGAACCGGGCCATAGGGGGCAATGGGATCGGCAAGCCAGTCCAGGTCGGCCCAGATAGAGCCGGCCACTTGACGGGAGCTGGCGGTGTAATGATCGGTGACATCGCCGTTGCTGTTCATCTTATAGGTGGATCCGGAAGCGCCGTCGCTGATGGCCGAGCCGCCCTTGCCGCCCTTGCCGCCGCCGACCTCGATGCCGTAGGTGCCCAGGGAGGTCTCGATGCGGATATCGCCAGGCTCGAAGTACTTGAAGCCGTTATCCGGTCGCTGGCCGGTGACGATGCTGATGAACAACCGATTGCCCTGCACGGCGACGGCCATCATCTCGGCATCGAAATCCTGCCCGCCGTAGTTGGGGTCCAGGAAGAAACTATGGCCCGCGGAATCATCGGTATCATCGACGTGGGACCCGAGCAGTGCGACGGTAGACGACCAGGTGGTGAAGTTGCTGCCGTTGTTATCGGCCACGGTGACGCCCCAGTCGTTGAGGCGGCCGTCGACGATCAGCCCGGCGTGGGCGGACAGCGTACAGAAGCTCACAATGAGCGCACAGACAGACAGTTTGGTAATGGACATTGTTCTTTCTCCCTCTCTCCGGCGATGGTGTAAGGTTTTCCTTGACCCCGTTCATCGGCCGCCCATTTGGCTTGGCGGTCGATTTGTAGAAGACTCTATGTTTGCCGGGATCGGCAAGTCAAGGAAAATCTTCCAGGAGTGTAAAAAGGTGAATGAGTCCGGATACGCCTGGCGATTCAGAGCCAGCCGGCCAATTCATTAGTGGACGTGACGAAACGAGCGGTGGGGCTCGGCTTGCGCCAGTCGGTCACGCCGAAACGGATACCGCCATCGACGAAGGTGGCCACCAGCGACTCCTGATCGCGGTTGGCGACGATCTCGACGGCCAGTGATCCCGGCCAGAACGGTTGCCGCAAGCCGAACTCGAACCGATTCGGACGATCGCTGGTGATCACCCACGAACGGTTGTTGTCCTCGCGGACTTTGGCTTTGACTAGCAGGAACCATCGGCCTTTGCGGGTGAGCAGATTGGCGGATTCGAGGCTGCCCTGGGGATGTCCGCCTTCGAGGCGCGGCTCATACCCGCCGGCCGGTCCGATACAGATCGGACCCTGGTCGCGCCAGGTGGCCAGGTCCGGCGAGGAGGTCATCGCGATGCAGGACGCCCCCTCCTTTGTATTGGCGGTGTAGGTCAGCAAGAAGCGGCCGTCGTGCTCGATGAGATTCGGGTCCCGGCAACTGGCAATGCCGTCTTCGCGCCAGAAAGCCCAGGCACTGTCGCGGCACGGTGAGATCGGGTTGGTGTCCCAACGCTTCCACTCGAGTAGATCGTCGCTGGACGCCAGGCCGATATTCTGCGACACATGCTGGTTGACGCCGGTGTAGGCCATGATGTAACGATGCCCTCGTTGCAGGATGCACGGGGCCCAGACGTGTACCCCCTCCCACGTTCCCGGACGGATGAGCAGGACGGGATCATGCACTTGCCACCGGGTGAAGTCAGCGGTGGAGGCGTGCCCGAAGTACGTCTCGTGGCCCGGGTAGAACGGTGTGCCCTCCTGCAGGCGGCGCTCGATGTAGAAGAAATGCACGCGGCCGTCGAGGTGAGCGACGGCGAAGTCGGCCACCTTGCCGCCGATGGGGCGGAAGCCGGTCTGGATGATGTCGACTTCGCGTTCGCGGTAGAATCGCTCGCGCTGGCTGGCCAGTGTTTCCTCGAACTCGATGGCCGACGTGCCCCCGCCTTCGTCCGCTCGCGCCGTCCGCCCCGCACTCAAAGCCCAAGCCAGGGCTGACCTGCCCGATAAACGCAGAAACGCCCGACGATCCAGACCGCTCGCCCGACCATTGTTCCACCGCATGGACGACCTCCACGAATCACGAGCGTGCAACTCGCTGGCCGCATGGCTCCCGGGGCAAAATGGCGAATGCCCAGGGCCCAATGAGCAATCAATAACCAAGCCCAAAGCCAGAACGCCAACCGCGAGCGGGGACATTGGTTATGGGTCATTCGGACTTCATGGGTCATTGGGGCTTCGCCATGGGTCATTCCGCCCGCGGATGGCGAGTTACGCCCGAATCACTAGGGCGGAGCCAGTCCTCATTTGGCCCCGCCGGTGCGATCCCCGCAGCCGTCGATCCCGACGCCCCTCCTTCATCCATCCCCACTCAAGGCACCCGCCGCAGCCACACCCGGTTGAGTCGCATCAATTCGCCGCCGGCGACGGCGACCGGTCTCATCTCCAATGTGGCCGGCCCCGCTGCCAGCGTGAGCGTGCCGATGGTCACCGGGCGATACACATCTTGAGCCGCGGTCGCCTCGATCACGGTATCCAAGGCCGCGTCGCCAACGGAAACCCGCACCAGTGAGCCCGCCTCGTGCGGTGGGCAAGCGTACTGGAGGATGACCTCATAGCCCCCGGGTCGCGTGACGTCGATCGACCATGCCAGCCCCTCATCCGCTTTCCGCCAATCGATGATGACATCGCGGTAATAGCTGCGAAACTGGTAATGCAGGCCCGGCGACTCGCCGATCAGCCTTGCCCAGGCGATATCCAACTCCACCGGGTTCTCATCCTCGCGGCCGACCTGGATCGCGGGCGGGCCATCATCTCGACCGGCGGTGACTTCCTCGAACCACTTGAGAAATGCTTCCCGCAATGGCCGGACAAGCTCCGGCCGCTGGTTCGCCAAGTCCGTCTTTTCGCCCGGGTCGGCCTCCAGATCGTACAGCTCGCCGTTGACCAGCTTGTGCCGGCCGTGATGCACCGCCCACCCTTTCGACGCATCCGGCCGGACACGGCACCACTGATGGAACAGGTACTCGTGCGGACTGGCGCCGCTGCCCTGCTGGATCAACGGCCACAGGCTCCGACCGTCGATGGGTCGGTCGCTGGGCAGGTCTGCCCCGGTCAGCTCGCAGAGCGTCGGCAGCACGTCGATGTGTTGGGCCATACCCTCGATGCGAGCACCGGCGGGCAGACGCCCGGACCAACGCACGATGAACGGCACACGGATGCCACCTTCGTACACCGTACCTTTCTGCCCGCGCAGCCCCGCCTTGAAGTAGCTGCTTACCCCGCCGTTGTCGCTCATGAAGATGACCACCGTGTCTTGGGCGATACCCGTCTCATCCAGCACCGCCAGCAGCCGACCCAGGTTGTCGTCCAGGCAGGTGATCATGCCGTATACCCGAGCCTGCGAGAGCGGCAACCCCTTGGCTAGGTACGGCTCGATGTAGCGGTCCGGCACCAGGTATGGCGAATGCGGCGCGTTGTAGCAGAGGGCCAGAAAGAACGGCTGAAGGCGATCGGCCCGAATGAACTCCGTCGCCGCTTCGGTCAGCACGTCGGTGATGTAGCCGGTCGTGATGACCGGTTCGGCCTGATGGAATAGCTCATCCGGATCGTCGTACCGGTTGACGTAGCCGTACTGCCAGAACCCGAAAAACTCGCTGAAGCCGCGGAGGTTGGGGTGATAGCGCCGGTATCGGCCGAGGTGCCACTTGCCCACCAATCCGGTGCGGTAGCCGCGCCGCTGCATGATTTGCCCGAGCGTCACCTCCGCCGGATCGAGCGTGTCACGCCCCATGTAGGTGTCGATGGCTCCGGTGCGATGGTGGTGGCGGCCGGTCATCAGGCCCGCCCGCGTCGGTGCGCAGACCGGAGTCGCGTAGAACCGGCTGAAGGATACTCCCTCGGCGGTCAGGCGATCCATCACCGGCGTGGAGATCGTCGCGTTACCATGCGCCCCCATGTCCCACCAGCCCTGATCGTCCGTGACGATCAAGACGATGTTCGGCATCGCTCGCTGTGCATCCGCCGCCATCGCCGGGACCAGCCATGCCGTCACAAGCCAGACCGCACTTCCGATCGAGCCCAAGGTAATCGTTGATGCCGTTTGCCTGGCCATCGCTGGCTTCCTGTATGACATGGTGTTTCTGGATGTTCGCGTCAGTTCCAGCCGCGGTGTTACTCTACCGCTATTGCGGTTGTGGGTCTATCGGCCGGCGTATCGACACAACCCTGCCGTGAGAACATGTGTGGTTCCGCATTGCCCGCGTGGCGTCAGTTCTGTACGCTCAGGCCATGGCGGTGCCGCAGGAAGTGATTGATGCTCTGTCGGCCGCGGGTCGGCCGGTGGTGATCGGGCACATCAACCCAGACATCGACGCGATGGGTGCGATGCTCGGTTTGTCGCGAGCGTTGCCGGGCGAGGCTGCGGTCACGTTCGGTAATCGGCCGCTGGGGCCCAGGCCGGCCGCGATGCTCCGCTGGGCCGACTGTCGACCCGCCGACGCACAGCGCGTCCGGCAAGCCGACCTCGCCGTGGTGGTCGATACCGCCAACGTCGGCCGGATTAACGTCCAAGGCGGTTGGGAAACCCTCGCCGACCTGCGGGTGATCAACATCGATCACCACGTCAGCAACGAGCGGTTCGGGCGTCACAACTGGGTCGAGCCCGGCACGTCGAGCACCTGCGAGTTGATTTGCCGCCTCATCATCGCGGCGGGATGGCCGCTGGATCCCACCACCGCGACGCTACTCTACGCGGGCATCCATGCCGACACTTGCGGTTTCTCGTTGCCGACCTCGGCCGAGGCGTTCGAGGCCGCCGTCGCTCTGGTCCGTGCGGGAGCCAAGCCCGCCGCCGTCGGCCAGTCACTGTGGCGCTCCCAACGGCCGCAGGAGTTCGCCCTGCTCCGCACGGTCTACCAGAATACCCGCACGACCCCCGATGGCGGCATCGCCTACAGTTCACTAAGTCTCGCGGAGATCGAGGCCGCCGGCTGCACGCCCGCGGATGTCGACGACCAAGTTGCCATCCCACGATCCTTGGCCGGTATCCGCATGGCGGCGCTGCTCTCCGAAGCCGAGCCGGGCGTCGTCCGCATCAACCTGCGCGGCGAAGAAGGCACGCCCGTCCTGCCCCTGGCCGCTCAACTGGGCGGTGGCGGGCATCCCTACTCGGCCGGTGTCCGCATGCGCGGGCCGCTCACCGAGGTTGTCGAGCGGTTCCTCGGACACGCGACGGAATACCTCCACTCGCGGCCGGGCGAGCATGGCAAAGGAGCTACGCCATGAAACACAATGGGGCATCCTTCCTGTGGATTTGCCTGCTCGGTGGGGCGACCGCCAGCCTCGCGCAATCGGCCCCGGCCCCATCGCGACCCCATATCGTCCTCATCATGGCCGACGACATGGGCTACTCCGACCTGGGCTGTTACGGCGGAGAGATCCGCACGCCCAACCTCGATCGGCTGGCCGAGAAGGGCCTGCGGTTCACGCAGTTCTACAACTGTGCGGTCTGCGTCACGACGCGGGCGTCGTTGCTTTATGGCGTCTATCCCGACCAGGCCGGCGTGGCGATGATCAAAGCTCCCAGTTGCGTGCGGCTGAAGGACAATTGGGAGTACGGCACCTATCCCGACGATGCCGGTATGCCCCCGCGTGATTCGATCCAGCCCGCGCGGCACTGTGTGAGCATCGCGGAGGTGCTCCGATCCGCCGGGTACCGCACGCTCATGGCCGGCAAATGGCATGGCGCCCACCTGCCCGTCGAGCGGGGGTTCGACCGCTACTACGGCCTGCTGAGCGGCTGCTGCAACTTCTTCAACCCCGGCCTGCGCAGGCCCGGTGAAGGCGAACCCGGGCGCAAGCGGCCCAACGAGGCCCGCCCCTGGGGTATCGATGACCAAGTCATCCGCCCCTACACGCCCGAGAACCCGGACTTCTACGCGACCAACGCGCTCACCGACCAGGCCTTGAAGTATCTCGATGAATATGCCCGAGACGATCGCCCGTTCTTTCTGTACCTAGCCTATACCGCTCCGCACTTCCCCATCCACGCCCTGCCCGAAGACATTGCCCGGTATCGCGGCCGGTACCTCGCCGGGTGGGACGAACTCCGGCGGCAGCGATACGAACGACTCCAGCGACTCGGGCTGATCGACGCACGATGGCCTTTCCCGCCCCGGCATCCGCAAGTCCCCCCGTGGCAAGAGGTCGAAGATCAGGACGCATGGGATCTGGCGATGGCGGTCTACGCGGCCATGATCGACCGCCTGGATCAGAACATCGGCCGAGTCATGGATAAGCTGCGCGAGCTGGGCTGCGCGGACAACACCCTGGTGCTGTTCCTCTCGGACAACGGGGCCTGCGCCGAGGCCGTGCATGCCACGCCCGACGTGCCGCCCGGCCCGATGGAATCGTACCGTACCGTGGACGCGCCTTGGGCCAACGTCAGCAACACGCCGTTCCGCAGCTTCAAGATGTTCGTCCACGAAGGGGGCATTGCCACGCCGCTGATCGCCTATTGGCCCGGCAGGATCCAAGACCCCGGTGCGGTGCGCACGGAGATCGGCCACGTCATCGACATCATGCCGACGCTGTGCGAGCTGGCCGGCGTGCCCTATCCACGCGAGTTTCAGGGTGAGACGATCCAGCCCATGGAAGGTCGCAGCCTGTTGCCGACCCTCCAGGGGCGACCGCGTGTGGGCCACGACCATCTCTTCTGGGAGCACCGCGGGCATCGGGCCGTGCGGGCTGGGCGATGGAAGCTCGTCGGCTGCAGCGCGACGCCCTGGGAGCTCTACGACATGGAAGCCGACCGCACCGAGCTCAAGGACATGGCCGCCGAGATGCCCGACAAAGTACGCGACCTGGCGGACCGCTACGCGCAATGGGCCGCCCGCTGCAAGCCGTCGTCATCGCAGACAGGGCCTTGATCGGGACGAAGAAGCCTTGTGATGACGGTTCCCGAAGTCGTCGAGCTTCGTGGCGAGGTGGGGGCCCTATCCTTTGGTACCCTGCAAGGGACTGGGCGACCGGCTGGAACGGCACTCTGTTGCAGGAGAGTCTCATGTTCACGAGAGTGTTCATCTTGGCCGGGTCGGTATTGCCCATTATCGCATGGCCGTTGTTGGCGCAAGAGCCGTCCGCCACGCGACCGAGCGATGATTCCATCCTCTGGCAGCAGACCTACACCCTTCGCGAGCGGCCGGAGCCCGTGCGGCTCACGACGTTGCCGGGCGGCGGCTACCGCATTGTTGGCAAGACGAGCTGGACCAAGGATTCGGCCGCCAAGCTGAACGATCGTTATGGGTTTGAGTTCTTCGTGCTTGACGTGGACCGGCAGGGTCGCCAGGTCGCGCTCGAGACGTTCGAGAGTATTCCCCGCCGGCGAGAGCAGGTCCGCGATGCCGTGGTCGTGGGGGATGGCTGGGTCGTTGCCGGCGAAACCAGTTGGCTCGGCTGGATCGACGCCAAGGGGCGGCTGCAGCGTGAAGTGGAGCTTAGAGGCGAACCCAAGGTCTTCATTCATCCTCGCTGCCTTCTGCCGCTCACCCAAGGCCGGTTCCTGGTCGGCGGCTCGCCGGGCTACAAAGATGCGTGGGTTGGCGAGGTAGACGCCGACGGCCGCGTCATCTGGGAAGAGACCTTCGATCACGGTGCGGATGAGGCCGTGCACGCCATGGTGGCCCGCCCGGACGGTGGGTTTGTGTTCCTCGCCACGAGCGGCAAGTTCGACAAGTTTGGCCAGGGCCCCTCCACGTTGTGGCTGGTGTCGTGCGACGCGAGGGGTCGCAAGGAGCATGAGGCGGTCCTGCCCGACGGCCGGCTGATGCCCGGTGGCCATCCGGTACTCGTCGGTACCGGTGACGGCTATGCTTTGGCGTTCAGTCGCTCCGGTCTGCCCGGCATCACCAACGCCGGCGGAAGTGGGCCCGCGTTCACCCGGCACATTGCGGTGTTCGATCAGGAGCTTCGGCCGCAGTGGGAGAAGGAGTATCCGCCCACGGGCAGCATGTGGAGTCTGCTTGTTGCCCGACCAGGCGGCGAACTCATCTCCATCGGCGGGGCGTCCAAGGGGCTGTCGATCTCGCGTATCTCGGCTGAGGGTGAACCGCTCGCGGAAACGCGGGTTCCGCTGTCGGGTATCCTGTCATGGCCGATCGACGTGATCGCGGACGCCGACACGCTTACCATCCTCGTCAAGGGAGTGCTCGAATCTCCTGATCCGACCGGCTCTCCATCCGATATCGTCCGTCTTGTCCGGATCCGGCTGTAGCGTGTGTGTCAGCCCATCCCCATGATCGCTTGCCGCGGCGATACTCGGGTTCGCGACAGAGTCGGCGGGGTGCCGATTCGCTGAGGACCGAGTCAACTT
>JAAYDF010000185.1 GCA_012729395.1 Phycisphaerae bacterium | reverse complement strand
CGGGTTACGGGTAGCTCCAGCTACGCCGGTGGCGCGGGTGGCGGAGCGGTTCGTTTGGCCATCAGCGGTACGCTGACGGTGAACGGCGCGCTGGTCGCCAATGGAGCGGATGGCGAAGGCAGCGGGAGTTATGGCGTTGGTGGCGGGTCGGGCGGTAGTATCTGGCTGACGGTGGGTACCCTGGCGGGTGCGGGCGTGATTACCGCCAACGGGGGCGATTGCGGGAACCTCAGCGCCGGCGGTGGGGCCGGCGGTCGCATCGCCATTTACCACGGGGGGATGGAATCGTTTGACCCGGCGAGGATCACGGTCACCGGCGGCGCCGGCTACCAGCACGGCGAGGATGGGACCATTTATCTTAGCTCGATCAATCTGCCCAAGGCCTTGTCGCACGAGCCGGCGGGCTGGTTGACTGCGCCGGTCTCGCACGTGGACGTGACCTTCGACTCGTTCATGAAGCCGTGGACCTTCGGGCCTGAAGACGTGTTGATCACCACGCCGGGCGGCGGCACCATCTCACAGGCCGAGATCACCGTGTCGCACGTCCAGGGCCGGGTGTTCCGCATCGCGTTCCCCGAGCAGTTGGCCCAGGATCTCTACACGGTCCGCGTCGGGCCGCACATCGTGAATCTCTACGATCAGGAGATGGACCAGAGCGGCAACGGCACGCCGGGCGAGGAATGGGGCGATGCCTACGTGGGGACCTTCTCGGTCGATACCACCCCGTTGCTGATCGAGCAGGCTCAGTCGCGCAAGACGCACGGGACGGGCGGCACGTATGACCTAGACGTACTCATGGGCACCCGCGTCGAGTGCCGGGCGAACGGCCCGACGCTGCTGGTCGTGGTGTTCAACCAGGAGATCGAGGGCGTGGATGGTCTTGATCTGGGCGACGTGTCGGTGACCAACGCGACGGCGACGAGCGTGGCGATTACTGGTACCTCGCTGGAGATCGGGCTGAGCGGCGCGGTGGATGGTTCGCTGGTGACGGTGTCTTTCCCGGGCATTGTGGATGTGACGGAGCAGTATCCGGTTCTTGTGCAGGATACGTTGTGCTTCGGAGCCTTGAAGGGGGACGCGAATGGCGACAAATCGGTGAACATCTTCGACTTGGTGACCGTGCGTAACGCCCTGAACCAGCCGGTGACGGCCGCCAACTTCCGCGGCGACGTGACCGCGGACAACGCGATCAACATCTTCGACTTGGTCACCGTGCGCAACAACCTGAACAAGGGGATTGCTGGCTGGTGTCCGTGATTCGCGAGCTCATTCGACCGATAGGTCGGATGGTGTGCATTGTTCTGGCTAAAAATGCATTTTGGCTGACTGCGGGATGTTGCATTCTGGCGGTCCTCGGTATATACTGCAAACGCCTTCTTTTGGCTGCGAGGCGGCGAAGCAGCGCGGGCTATCGATTTGTTGGCCGTGGCGCGCAGAGTCATCTGTGGAGCTCGTAGCTATTACAGATCCTCTCGGTGCTGAGCCAACCGATTCCAGCGCATTTCTCCGCGTGTGACACGGAACAGTTCTCGTCAGGTGACCTCGAAGGTGTGACCGATCGGTGACAGCCAAGTCGGGTTGTCGGATTGGTTGCTGCGTATCTCACCGAAGAGGAGAGAATAGCCATGACCCCCCAACTCAAGCGTGCGATGATTGTACTCAGTTGTCTGCTCGTGGCATGGACTGGGCTGACGAGTGTGGCTCAGGCCCAACCGGCGCCGGTGGTTCAGGCCCAGGAGGTGGAGGGTGTTGTGCCGCTTGTGCCGCAAGAGGGTGCCGTCGTGGAGGTGGAGTGGCCCAAGCTGCCGCCGCTCGATCAGATTCCGCCGATGCCCATGCCCGATCCTCCCGAACCCGGGCAGGAGAAGTTGGGTCTTGTGGGTTCAGTGCTGGTGCATGATGCCCTGGCGAGCGAGACGACGGAGTTGGGCGAAACCGAGTCGTTGCCTCTCCAGGCCCTCCTGAGCGGTTCTGGTGGCGACGGGTACGCGGGAGCGGACGGCGGTGGCGGGTTCGAGATCATGCCGGAGTCGTTCGGGACGATGACCCACATCGGGAATACGGGCGACAGCCCATGGCGGATGAACGCCAAGCTGCTGATGCGTTTTGAGACCACGACCGGGGCAGATGCCTGGTTCGTCTGCTCGGGTAGCATGGTGGATGCGGAGACGGTGCTGACGGCGGCGCATTGCGTGTATTCCCGTGATGAGGACATCGGGGACTGGGCTAAGGAAATCTATGTGTATCCGGGCTGGGATGGGGACGGCGACATGTGGCCGACGCCTGACCCGGTGAACGCCTACGGTTGGGCGCGGGGTACTTCGTATGTCGCAGGAAGCGCCTACGTTAGCAGCGGGGATACCGACGCGGATTGCGGTGCGATCACCATCACCCGGGCGGTGGGGATGTTGACCGGCTGGTACGGATGGACCTATGGCCAGGACTGCGCCTGGATCCAGAGCCGGACGTACTACAACGTGAGCTACCCTTCAGAGACTTGCCCGCTGGCCGGGCTGCACAACGGCGTGGACATGTACTACTGGTACGGTACCGTCGATGCCTGCCCCAACAATCAGATGCAGCTCAATACGGGCGGTGGCAACTGCTTCGACACCGTGTGGGGGGGCATGAGCGGCAGCGGCATGTACTGGATCGACGACACTGTTCGCCGCGTTCATGCCGTGTGCTCGACCTCGAACCGCTACGATCGAGGTTACTACTGCAAGCTGTGGCAGGGCTTCGCGGATTACATGAACGATGCGTTCATTCCTGACAGCCGTGGTACGACGTTCGACCTGCAGGCCTTGGACTGCAATGCCGAGCCGGCCACCATTGCCGCCGGTTCACCGACCACGTTGCTTAATCATCTGGCGACCAACCCGACGAACAACGATCCGGCCAGCGCTACCTATACCTACCATGTATACTTGTCGCCAAACAACATCATCAGTTCCACGGATACGCCGCTCAGTGGGCAGACCTACACCTGGGACTTTGCGTCGATGAGTTCGGTACGGGTCAACATGGCCCACGTGACGATCCCGGCCGACACGGTCCCGGGCAACTACTGGCTGGGATTGGAGTACGACGCGGCCACGGACGGCGACACATCCAATAATGCCACAAGCGGCTGGGACGCGGTGCCTATCACCGTCTACTGTCCCAGCCAAGCCGTTCCGACTGGAGTTGCGGCCTCGGATGGCGCATACACGGGATACATTCGGGTGACCTGGGCTGCCCCGACAGGAGCCGCGACCTATGAGGTCTGGCGCAACACGGTGAACAGTTCCGGGACGGCCACGCGCATCGCCCAGTCGCTGACCGGCACTTGGTACGATGACAGCACGGGAACGCCTGGCTCGGTTTACTACTACTGGGTGAAGGCCAAGAACGCCTGCGGCAACACGAGCGGTTTCAGCGCGAGCGACCTCGGCTGGCGGGCACTGATGGCCCCGGGATCGGTGGCCGCTTCCGACGGAGCCTACTGGACGTACGTGCGTGTGACCTGGGCCGGCGTGACCGGAGCAAGCCATTACCAAGTCTATCGCAACACGATCAATGACTCGGGCAGTGCTGCCGCGGTCAGCGGCTGGCAGACTGCCACTTCGCTCAATGATACCTCGGCCATCGAGGGGCAGGTTTACTACTATTGGGTTCGGGCGGCGGTGGACTCCGCGGGCACAAGGCCCAGCGGCTATGGCGGGCCGAACACCGGCTGGCGCGACTGGGAACCGCCGTTCATCACGGCGGCCGTGTCCAGTAAGCGTCACGGGGGTGTCAACTACAACGTCGTCCTGTCTCCCCCGGGCGTCGAGTGTCGGACCAACGAATCAATGAAGGTCGTGACCACCTTCGATAAGCCCATCCAGGCCATCGGTGGTCTGGATCCCAGCGATGTGATCGTATCCAGCGGTGTGATTACGGGCATGTCGATGGGCAGGGATGACGTATCCGTCACGGTGGCGAAGATTCCGAACGCCTCCGTGGTTTACGTGGCCTTCCCCGGCATCGCCGAAGCCGACCATTCGACGGCAGTGGTGGTCGACTCTTTGTGCTTCGGCACGCTGTACGGCGACGTGACCAATGACGGCAAGGTCAACATCTTCGACCTGGTTCAGATTCGTAACAACCTCAATCAGGCTCTGGCCACATCCAACTTCCGGAGCGATGTCAACGTGGATACTGCCATCAACATCTTTGACTTGGTGGCCGTCCGCAACAGTCTGAACACCTCTATATCCGGGGGTTGCGACTAACAGCATTGGGGTGATCTACGCCGAAGAGGCCGGTGACGGAGGCTGCGAGGCTTCCGTCACCGGCTTTCTTGCGAATGCGAGCTCACGGTGAACCTTGCTGAGCGTTCGCCTCGGCCGGCGCCCTCGGACTGTCGCCCTCACGTTGCCGCAAATCCTCCAGGGCCATACGATAGCCCGAGAGTTGGCCATCAAGAGGAGGTGTGTTCTCATGGCGGAATGCAGGGCGAGGTGGAGGCGATCTGGTGTCGCGACCGCGTGTGCGGTTGCGGCCATGTATTGCGGAACCGCGTGGGCCGCGGATACGGCGGCGGTGGCGGCGAAGGTCAAGGCTGTTGGGCCGCATCCTCGTTTGCTGATGAGTCGGGCGGGGACGGAGCCAATGCGGAGTGGTCTTGCCCGGGATACCAAGGCGGCCGCGCTGTATGACCTCATGTTGCGTGAGGCAGACGGTCTGCTCGAGCGACCCGCGGTGTCGTACCGCAAGCAGGGCAAGCGACTGCTCAGCGTGTCGCGTGAGGCGTTGCGGCGGGTGTTGTTCCTGAGCTTCGTCTATCGCGTGACGGATGACTCGCGTTACGCCGCCCGGGCCATTGCCGAGATGGAGGCCGTCGCGGCCTTTGCCGACTGGAACCCGTCGCACTTCCTGGACACGGCGGAGATGACCACGGGGCTGGCCATCGGCTATGACTGGCTCTTCTCCCTGTTGACGCCGGAGCAGGAGGCGACGATCCGCGGTGCCATCCTGGAGAAGGGCATCGGGCCCTCCTTCGCCGGGCATGACCGCTGGGCGAAGAGCGACAACAACTGGAACCAGGTCTGTCACGGCGGGATGGTGCTTGGAGCACTGGCTGTGGCCGAGCGGGATCCCGAACTGGCGGCGCGGGTCATCGTTCGTGCCTTGGACGGCCTGCCTTTCGCCATGGGCGTCTACAACCCAGACGGGGTGTATCCGGAGGGCCCAGGCTACTGGCAATACGGCACGACCTACAACGTGATCCTCATCGACGCGTTGGAGTCGGCTTTGGGCACAGATTTCGACCTCAGCCGCTCGGCGGGCTTTCAGGAGACGGGGGCCTTTCCTCTTCTTGTCACTGGGCCCACGGGCCTTCACTTCAACTTCAGCGACTGTGGGCAGCGCGGCACGCCCTTCTCCGCCGTCTACTGGTTCGCGCGGCGATGGGATGACCCCGGCATCACTCGGACTGAGGAATGGTGGATCGACCAGAACCTCAAGGCCGGCGACGGGATCTCGAACCGGTTCCTGCCCTTGCTCCTGCTGTGGCGTAACGGTGTGTCCGGCTTGGACCGCCCGCCGCGACAGCCGCTGCACTGGCATGGTTCAGGAAAGAATCCTGTGGTGGTTCACCGTAGCTCCTGGACCGATCCGGACGCGGTGTTCCTGGCGGCCAAGGCGGGCAGCCCCTCGGCAAACCATGGCCACATGGACATCGGCACGTTCGTGCTCGACGCGGACGGGGCGAGGTGGTCCGTGGACTTGGGGGCAGACAACTACGGCGCGCTGGAGGCCCGCGGCATGAACATCTGGGCCCGGTCCCAGCAGTCCGTGCGGTGGAATGTCTACCGCTACCATAACAGCAGCCACAGCACACTCACCGTGAACGGAGAGGGGCAGCGTGTGGATGCTGCCGGGACGATCGTCCGTTTCACCGGCGAGGAACCGTTGCCCCACACGGTGATGGACCTCGGCCCGGTGTACGCAGGCCAACTCGCCGGTGCCCAGCGCGGATTTGCGTTACTCCCGGATGGGCGCGTTCTCATCCAGGATGAGATTGTCGCCGGGGAGACCCCCGCGAAGGTGCGCTGGGCGATGACGACCCCGGCACAAGTGACCGACCCGACCGTGGGCCGGGCGACCCTGGAGCAGTCCGGGAAACACCTCGTCTTCGAAGTGCTTTCACCCGTGGGGACAGCGATCGAAACCTTCTCCACCGATCCTCCTAACGAGTGGGACAGACGCAACCCAGGCACGCGTCAGGTGGGCTTCCATGTGGCCCTCGAGCCGGGCAAGTCGGCGACTGTGACTGTCCTGTTGACGCCGGGCAGCACGCTCGAAAAGGATGTCGCGTTACCTCCTGTCCGTCCATTGGCGGAGTGGACAGAGCGGGAGCCCGCGATTCGTTCGAAATAATCGGCGGAGAGCTTCGTCTGACATGACAGCGATGTTTCCCACCGCGGCGGGAAGACGGGAGCGACCGACGTGTTCTGATGTTCTTCACCGGTCACCCTTACAGCGAGAGGCCGGGCAGGTGTGGGAGCGGTCATTCGGGCAGGGAAGAACCGCTGCCTGACCCTTGACATCGCTGTGCGACATAGAGGGCAGGCGGACGCGGCGCTGATCGGACCGCTGCGTTCTCAGTTATGTTGCGAGGCAACGGCTGGCTACAATGCCCGCATTTGGCGTGACAGCGTGCCACGTTATCATTCTGGGGGACTGAGCTGATGCCGTTGATCTGGGCGGGCTTTGTCGCGGCGGTTCTGCTGCTGGCCAAGGGCGTGACCACCCTGGTTCTGATCGGTCGGCGGTTGTCGACGATGTTGCTGCCGCCCCTGCCGGCGGAGTTCGCGCGTTTCACCGGCATGATCTGGAAGAGAAGCCGTCGGGCGGTCGTGGCTCTGGTCGGCGGGACGGTCCTGTTGTTGGGCATTGTCATGGTGGCACTGCCGGGGCCGGCCACGGTGGTGGTTCCGCTGGGCCTCGCGATTCTGGCGACCGAGTTTGTCTGGGCTCGCCGATTGCTGACGCGCATCAAGGAGAAGCTGCGGATGTTCAGCCCCAAGTCGGGCGACGACTCCGCAAGCCAGTCCAAGTCAGAGGCCCCGCAGGCGGATCCGCCGTCAAGCGGCGATCAACCGGCGTCCAAGGAATTGGATCGCGTTCCGTGAAACACGCCTTGCCATTCTGACGCCGCCGTCGAATGCCGGAGAAGAAGGGTGTGTTCTCATCGCGGGGACAGCGACGACCGACAGCCCACCGCATGTGCGTTACGGGGCCAGGCCGGTCACGACCACGTTGTCGTAGATGATGTAGGTTTCGTCGGCGGGGTCGGCGATCGAAGACCACAGGTCCATGTAGCCGAGCATGATGTTGCCGGTCGGGTACATGATGTCCGCCAACTGGGCGATTTCTGAGCCGTTCATCTTCCAAGTCACGACGCCGTTAACCTGCTTGAGTTCGACGTGTACCCATTGCTTGCCCGGGGCGCCGGCCACGGGGAAGTCGGGAGAGGGGAAGAGGTTCTGATAGTATGAGTCGGCATGGTCCTGGGCGGTGGTGTGGGTGCCGGCCGCATAGGCGCCCGATGCCGCCGTCAGGGCGGTGGGGCCTTTGTAGAAGACATAGTCGGCGGTGCTGCCGGGCATCCCATCGCCGTCGCCGGTAACCGCGGCGAAGTAGCCGGTGCCGGTGTTGGAGGGCCAGATGACGGCGCTTTCCGCGGTGCCGATACCGACGTTCATCATCTCGGTGGTGCCGGAGCCCTGCCCCTCGCCCGCGTAATTCATCCACATGTCGAAGCTCAGGCGATAACGGCCGCTGAAAACGTGGTCGATGGGGAAGGCGCTGACCGCGGCGGTCTCGGCAACGGCGTCGTTGTTGTTGACTGTGAAGCGCAGGCCCACGGTGCTGCCGCCGACGGAGTTGGGTGCCGACGGAATCCCCCTGCTGCCGTAGTCAAAGACGAAATCCGCGGTGTAGTCCGCCGATGAGCCGAATACACGCCATCGACTCTCCGAGGTGCCGCCGTCGAAATCGTCCTGGAAGAGCACCCACTGATCGGCACAGGCGGGGTCCGCGGGCACGTCGGCTCCGGACAGGCATCCGCGGAACAGGTTCAGATCGCGGGCATCGATGTCGCCGTCGCCGTCGTGATCGAAGCATCCACAGATGGCTGGGATGGACGGGTCGCCGATCGCGCCGCTACCGGTCAGGCAGTTCTGGAAAGACGCGAAGTCGTCGAGATCCACATCCCCATCGCTATCCGCGTCGGCCAGGGGTCGAGGGCATGGAGGCAATGGCTGGCCCAGGGTGAAGCTGAAGACCGCGTTGCCGCCGGGCACACCGTTACCCGAGGGCAGGGGGCCTGCCAGCTCACCGTCGAGGCCAAGGCCGCCCGCCTGCGATAGAAGGGTATCAAAGACCGTGACCGTCCAGACCTGTCCGCCAATCAGCGGTGTGTCAAACTGAAGCGAGACGGTGTAGGTGGCGGAATCGTAAACGGGCGTGAAGGAAGCGGCCCCGGTCAGACTGCCGACCACCGAGAAGTCTGTGCCGCTGTAGGTCACTGGCTCAGAGAACTGCAACTGCACGGCGGAGACGACCTCGCTACCGGGTAAGGCGGCATCCGGGAATGGCGAAATGGCCATGAGCTGGGGCGGCCCGTTGACGTACGTGATGCTCTTGTTATTGGCCCACAGCACGTGGATCTCGGGGTCAAACACGACGGAGGTCACGGTCCCGTCGACCGGCACCAGGTACCACTGCTTCTCGTGTTCGTGCCAGAGGGTGTGCGACTGCGTGCCCGACTCCGTGGTCACCGCGATCTCCAGCGGCATCTTGAAATACGGGTAAGTTGGCAGGGTCTCTCGCTGATACTGGTTGATATAGTAGCGCAGATAGTGCTGCCCGTTGATGTCGTCCTGTCGCCAGCCGTACTTGTAGTAGGGCCCGCCTCTACCGTAGACCCACTGATCGAAGAACCAGGTGAGGTCCTGGCCGCTGGCGGCTTCCATCACCGCCTGGAAGTCACTGGTGTCGGCCGCCGCCCCGCCGTAGGCATCGCGGTAATCCCGCAGGCCGGCGTAGAAGGCCGCGTCTCCGAGCACGAAACGCAGCATGTGCACCACCCAGCCGGCCTTGTTGTAGGTGTAGTTGGTGTTGAAGATGCGGTTGATGTCGCTGATGTCATAGCAATAGACGGTGTCGGCGAACAGGCTCGGCTTGCGCGAGAGCATCTGGTCGATGTAGGCTTGGTAGCTGCCCCCGGGTCGCTTCTCCTGCCAAACGGCCTCGCTGAAGGTGGCACAACCCTCGTTGAGCCAGACATCGTGCCAGGTCTTGCAGGTGACGTAGTCGCCCCACCAGGAGTGGGCCAGTTCGTGCACGTTGCGCCGCTCGTTGGTGTAAGCCCCCTGACTGGTCATCGTCTGGTGCTCCATCCCGCAGCACCAGGCAAACTGGGCGATGCCGTACTTCTCATTGATGAAGGGGTACTGGCCATACACGTCGCTGTAGGTGGCCACCGCCTGAACGATATCAGCCAGATAGGGCTGCGATTCGGACACCGCCTCCGGGTAAATGTAGAACTCGATGGGCATCGAGCCGCCCGGGTGGTTGTAGTAGTAGGTCTGCTTGGTGTAGTTGGTCGCGGCGAAGGAGACGAGGTAGGTGGCGATCGGGTAGCTTTCGTTCCAGCGGTAGCGGAGCCGGCTGCCGCTCAGCGCATCGGTCCCCTGCAGCAGGCCGTTCGAGGCCACCACCATCGAGTTGGGTACGGTGACCCACATGTCCATGGTGAACTTGTCGTCGATGTACTCCCAGTTTTCCTTACAGGGCCACCAGTAGTGGGCCTGGAAGGGCTGGCTCAAGGTGGACGCGATGGTCGAGCCATTGTGGGTATTGAAGAAACTGAACGAACTGAAGAAAGTCCGGCTCGAAGGGGAGCCGTGGTAAGTGACTTTGACCTGGAAGCTCTGGCCAGTGTTGTACGTGCTCCCCAGGGAGATCACGATCTGGTTCTCCGTGCGAGTGTACGATGCCGAAGAGCCATTGACTGTTACCGCGTCGACCGCCATGTTGCTCCGCAGGTCGAGGGTGAACTGGGTCAGGCCGTCGATCAGGCTGGTGACGTCGAGCGTGTTCGAGCCGGCAATGCTCTTGGGACTGGTCGAGGTCAGTACCTCGATATCAAGCAAACAGTGGGTGACGTCGGTATCGCCGGTAGCCGCGGCCGAAGCGGGACGCAGGGGGGGCAGCGTCCCGTACAGTTCGGCGTAAGCTTTGGCCGCCTCCGCGTGCCCACAGGATCCGTCTTTGCCGTCGTCCAGCCAAGTGCAAGGCCGGTAGACGTCTTCTTCCAGTGCCGGCTCTTCCGCGACGGCACCGCCGGTCAGTAATCCAGAAACACTCATCACCACCAAGGCAACAGACAGACCTGATTCGCGTAACCATCGCAACGGCATCATGCTTTCCTCCCCCGTAGGATCACAGGGATGATCTCAAGGCGACTTCTGGAAGTTGACCCTATTATTCTAGCGTCTTGCCGGCATCGCTGCCAAGGGGGAGGGGCGGCAAGCTCGGCACCGGCGTCACGGGGTGTGGTCGGCACGGCTACGGTATACTCGGACGCTGCGGCTGGCGGGGGAACGCACAGTGCATTCCGGAAGGCGTGCCGAGCGGTGCGCAATGGAGGAACGAACTGATGATCGGCCAAGCTTTGCGCAACAGCGGAACGGGTTGCCGCGCGTCTGCTGTTTCGGCCTTACTCAAGGAGCAGTGGCACCCGGCCGTGGTGTCTCACCGCGAGGCGGCAAGCCGAGGGCACAGTTCAACTCGCTGGTTGCCAACTGGGTATCGCTGGGTGCGCGAAACCCCGCGCCGGCGCTTCGGGCTCGTTGCGTTGTGCTACCTTGTTGTCCTTGGCACCGCGCGCTGGTGCTTGGGGCTGGTCGGGGTGTGGGCGCGGCTCGCGAGCGGGGGTGTGCGGCACACAAACCGGGGGTTGCAGCTTATGAACCGGGGCGCGTCACCCCCGGCTCGTGCGGTGACTCGCGGTTTGTTCATCTTGTCTGGTCTGTTGATCGCGACGACGACGTCCGCAGTCGCGGCGGCGGAACCTGAGAGTGCCGCGACGTCAAAGCCGCCGAACGTGATCCTCATTCTGGCGGATGATCTGGGGTACGGTGATTTGGGCTGCTATGGGCAAGAGGTCATTCAGACGCCGCACCTCGACCGACTGGCGGAAGAGGGTATACGCTTCACACAGTTCTACGCGGGCAGTACGGTTTGCGCTCCGTCGCGGTGCACATTGATGACCGGCCTGCATACCGGCCATGCGTACGTCCGTGGCAACAAGTCGGTCAAGCCGATGGGGCAACTGCCGCTGCCGAGCGATACCCTGACCGTGGCGAAGGTGTTCAAGGCGGCGGGCTACACGACGGGGCTGATCGGCAAGTGGGGGCTCGGCGGGCCGGACAGCACCGGCGTGCCCGACCACCAGGGCTTCGACTACTTCTTCGGTTACCTCTGCCAGAGTCACGCCCACAACTACTACCCCGAGTTCCTGTTCCGCAACGGGCAGCGCGTGCCGCTGCGAAACAAGGTCCCCAACGCTCGCGAGACCGGCGCGGGCCAGGCGACCGAGAAGGTTGATTACTCCCACGACCTGCTGGTGGATGACGCCCTCGCGTTCGTTCAACGGCATCGAGAGGGTCCGTTCTTTCTGCACTTCGCGGTGACCATTCCGCACGCCAACAATGAGGCAGGCAAGGCGGGCATGGAGGTTCCGGATTACGGCATTTACGCCGACCGCGACTGGCCCGACCCGCAGAAGGGCCACGCCGCGATGATCACCCGGCTCGACAGCGACATCGGTCGACTCCTGCGCAAGCTCGCCGACCTGGGCATCGACGGGCGGACGCTGGTCCTGTTCGCCAGCGACAACGGCCCGCATCGCGAGGCTGGAGCGGATCCTGCCTTCTTCAAGAGTGGCGGGCCGCTGCGAGGCATCAAGCGCGATTTGTACGAAGGTGGAATCCGGGTGCCCCTGATCGCTCGCTGGCCGGGCCAGATTCAACCAGGGCAGGTCAGCGATCTGATCTGGGCGATGTGGGACTTTCTGCCAACGATGGCCGAGCTGGTCGGGCGGCCGACTCCGCCGAACCTGGACGGAGTCTCCATGCTGGCAGGGCTGCAAGGGCGAGCGCAAGCCCGGCCACATCCGTACCTCTACTGGGAGTTTCACGAGCGGCGGTTCGCGCAAGCGGTGCGTCTGGGCGACTGGAAAGGCGTGCGCCGCGGTTTCGACGCGCCGCTCGAACTGTACAACCTCGCCGATGACCTGGCCGAACAGCGTGACCTCGCCGATCGGCACCCCGACATTGCCGCCCGGATCGAAGGCATTCTTGAGACCGCACGCACCGAGTCCGAGCATTGGCCTGTGCGCCGACAGCCGGCCACCCGCGCGGTAGAATGACCCAGACGGACTGATGCGGGGTAACGAGCGGTGCAATGAGCCGCGGGGCTTGAGCTCGCGCGGTCTTTCGAACGGGATCGGGGCTTGTCACGCAGTGAGGCACGGGCGGGCTGATAGCCCGCGGCTCTTTGTTGATGCGATCATGGTAAGCCGGTATTACAGTTTCGGGCGTTATCTGCGGCAACGGTTCGGTTGCCGGGTCCACAAGGTCACCCTGCATGCCGGGTTCACCTGTCCCAACCGCGACGGCGCGGCCGGGTGGGGCGGCTGCACCTTCTGCAACAACGCCGGCTTCAGCCCCAATGTCCGCATTGATCCCGCCGATGTCCGCGACCAACTCGCCCGGGGCATTACCGGGGCTCGCCGTCGCAAGGCCCACAAGGTCATCGCCTATTTTCAGGCGTATACCAATACCTACGGCCCGCTGGATCGGCTGCGGGCTTTGTACGACGAGGCATGGCATTTTCCCGAAGTCGCCGGGCTGGCGATCGGCACGCGGCCCGACTGCGTGGACCCGACGGTCATCGACCTTGTAGCCGGCTATGTACCCCGCGGCGAGGTCTGGCTTGAGTACGGCCTGCAGAGCGCCCATGACAGCACGCTCGCAGCCATCAATCGCGGGCACGACTACCAGTGCTTTGTCGATGCCGTCGAGCGGACCGCCGGGCGAGGTATCCGCATCTGCGTGCACACCATCCTCGGCCTGCCGGGCGAAGACCGCGAGATGATGATCGAAACGCATCGCCGCATCGCCGCTTTGCCTATCGACGGCATTAAGATCCACTTGCTGCACGTCATGCGCGATACGATCATGGAGCGGCAGTATCGACAAGGGGAGGTCACGCTGTTATCTCGGCCGGCCTATGTCGAGCTTGTCGCGGACGTGCTTGAGGTGTTGCCGCCGACGGTGGTCATCCAGCGAATGCACGCCGATGCCCCGCGGGATTTGCTCGTCGCCCCGGATTGGTGTCTGGACAAAGCCGGCGTCCTCGATGACATCCGCCGCGAGCAGGTCCGCCGCGACAGTTGGCAGGGTAAAGCCCTGGGCTTCCCATTGACCGCCACCCCGTTCGCCGCATTGGACCCTCCATCAAGCTCTTCAGTTCCGCCCGTGCCGGTCGAGCGCGAGTGCCTGCTGTAAGTCAAACCATTCAGGGATCGCGTGCACTCCTCGGTTCGCCTCGCGCACCAGGGGTTCATCGCAGCGCCTTGATCTCTGTATTGCCTATTCCGGCCTTCGTCACGAGCGGTGTGTCACCCTATAAACAAGTGGCTATTGCTGGTCAGGGTTGGCGAGAGCGGTCATTCAAGACCGCGTCGCAGAAGGAGAAGCATCGGCGTTTCACCGTTTCGGTATGGCGATCGTGAGATAGCGATGCGCTCACCAGGCAGCGCAAAGTTTGCCCTGGATCGCGCAACTTATGATCGGTGCACAGTTTCAAGAAGCAACGCTCCGCTCGCCGATGAATGGATGTCGAAACGGGTTTGTATCTGGACCATAAGGACGGGGTCGCCTCCCAAGGGCGCACGAACCATGAATAAACGCGAACTGATCGATCAGATCAACCGTCTGAACCACACCGCTCACCCGGATTTCCTCGCCACCTTCAGCGAGGAGGAGTTGGTGGCATACCTGCAGCAGCTCCGCGAGCTGGAGCGTGAACGGCGTCGCCAGGGTCAACTGGAGCTGGCTCTCGTCTGAACGGTCTCCTCCGATCCGGTGAGGCGCGCTTCTCCGCCCGAAAGCCGCTGCCGTGCCCCGAGATTGCTCCGGTAATCTTAACCCTTGTGTTCATAGGATGTTGGCTCTATCCAGCCGGTGGTAGGGCGACTTGGGGTGCTGTGTACGTCCGATATGTTGTGCGCCACTGAAGTGGACACGCTACATGTCGTCCCGAAAAAGCGGGCGAAATGCCGTCAAAATGCTCAATTGCCTCAAGAAGGTCCGAGAGCCTGGACGATAACAGTACTGCCGCTGCGAGAGCACGGCGAGAGCGGGCTGACGGAACGGCCCTCTAAGCAGTCCCGGTGGTTTTATCCGCTGTATCCACTCGGCGTTTCACGGAGGAATGCCCTGCCAAGGGAAGGGTTCCCTTATGCCTTCGGGAGCTTAGAGGATGTCAGTCGGTACGTCAGCGGTTTCAAGAGTTTAGGGTTATCAGTGGCTTTGACCCGGGTCGCCGGAGCTGGAAGCCCGGCATGCTACGGGTCGGCCAGGGTGAATCGCATGAGCGACATTCCTCCGATCAACGGTAGTGGCAATGGCAAACTGGCAGGGTGGACCGGCCTTTCGGGGCTGAGATCCTCATCGGCCTCGGCGGGTGGGCCGCTGGGGGATTCCGCGGCAGACGCTGTCGAGATTTCCTCGCTCGGGCGGATGCTCAGCTCGTTGGACCAGACGGACGAGGTGAGGACGGAGAAAGTGGCCGAGCTGCGTGCGGCCATCGCCGACGGGAGCTATGTGACTGAGGAGAAAATCGCCATCACGGCCGAACGATTGATCGAGGCCCTGCGGGCCTTGGCCGTTGGCTAATCCAGGGCGAAGCCCGGGCCGGGGCCGACGGCGACTCCGGGCCCGTGGGCAGTTCAAACGGGAGCTCGCGACCTGCTCGAGTCGCGGGCTCCTTTTTCTTGGCGGTGATGGTTGCCGACTGGGATGGTACGGTGTACCCTGTGTATCTTGTTGACAAGCCGAACGGTGGTTCGTCCGTTCAGGGCGGCGGCCATCGTGCGTGTGAACTCCACCGTGGTTGATTGGTAGTTGAACTTCCTGAAGGAGACAATGATGGCCCGCAAGAGTTCCCGTCGTCAGTTTTTGAGAACAACGACCTATGCCGGCACCAGCCTGTGGGTTTTGGGCAGCGGCGGCTGTGGTGACTTCCTGATGACGCCGCACCCGCGGCGCATCTCACCCAACGAGAAGATGAACGTGGCCGGTATCGGAGCAGGCGGTAAGGGAACCAGTGACATCGCCGATGCCAGCAAGGGCAACAACGTGGTGGCGGTCTGCGACATCGACGACGGGCAGGCGGCCGGCACGATGAAGTCCTTCCCCAACGCCACGTTCTTCAGGGACTTCCGCGTCATGCTGGACAAGATGGGCAAGGAGATCGACGCGGTCACCGTTTCGACCCCTGACCACCAGCATGCTGTGGCCACGATGATGGCCATGAAGATGGGCAAGCACGTCTACACGCAGAAGCCCCTGACCCGCGATGTGTACGAAGCTCGGGCGCTGACCGAAGCCGCCAAGAAGTACCCCGTAGTCACGCAGATGGGCAACCAGGGTACGGCCGAGGACGGCCTGCGCGAGGCGGTCGAGGTGGTGCAGAGCGGAGCGATCGGCGGAGTCCACGAGGTGCACGTCTGGACCAACCGTCCGGTCTGGCCGCAGGGCATTGCTCGCCCGACGGATACCCCGCCCGTGCCCGCGAATCTGGACTGGGATTTGTGGCTGGGGACGGCGCCGGTGCGGCCTTATCACCCGGCTTATCATCCGTTCAAGTGGCGCGGCTGGTGGGATTTCGGCACCGGCGCTTTGGGCGACATGGCTTGCCACACGGCGAACATGGCCTTCATGGCCCTCGACCTGCGTTATCCCACGAGCGTGCAGGCGAAGTGCGCAGACGATATCAACGATGAGACCTTCCCCACGTGGAGTGTGGTCGAGTACGAATTCCCCGCTCGCGGCGATCTGCCGGCCCTCAAGTGGTTCTGGTACGACGGCGGCGGCAACAAGCCCGCCTGGGTGAACGAGAAGCTCAAGAAGCTGGCCCACGGGGCGGACATTCCCGGTAGCGGCTCGCTGCTGATCGGCGACAAGGGCACCTTGTTCTCCCCGAACGACTACGGTGCCGCTTACAAGCTGTTGCCGGAGAAGGATTTCGAAGGTTATAAGCCGCCCACACCTTGGCTGCCGCGGGTAGGCGGACGACATGCCGAGGAATGGCTCAAGGCCTGCAAGGGCGAGGGCCAGACCATGTCGAACTTCGGGTACGCCGGCCCGCTGACCGAGACGGTTGTGCTGGGCTGTGTCGCCCTCAAGGCCGGCCAGAAGATTCTCTGGGACGGCCCGAGGATGCGGATCACCAACGTGCCCGAGGCCAACCAGTACCTCCGGCGCAAGTACCGCAAGGGCTGGACGCTGTAACCCGTCTGCCGGCTTGTATGGCAGGATGAACTCACGCGGGGACGACGGTCTTGATGGCCGCCGTCCCCGCTGTTTGTGCCCAGAGATCGCAAGCCTGTTAGCTGGCCGAACGCCGACCTCAACCTGCGGCCGGGTGATGTCGGAGCCGCCCGGGCTGTCGTACCAGCCAGAGCGAGGCCAGCATGCTCCAGAGGATAGGCCGCATGATGATCGCCCAGCCGGGTCGGCAGTCGCGGTAGAGGCGGTCGAGGTGCAGGAGGTAACGGCTCTGTTGGTCGAGGTTCAGCTTGCTCTGGCCGTGCACGCGGTTGTGGAAGACGATGGGCACTTCGGCGATTCCCTGGCAACGGCAGCGGCAGATCAATTCGAGCCCGATCTTGTAGCCGATGGGGGCCAGCTTGTTGGCCCGCTCGAAGGTCTCGCGGCGTAGGGCGAAGAACCCGGCCATGGGATCGCGCACCTGGCCGGTCAGCGGCCGGCAGAGCAGCGTGGCGACGTAGCTGTTCAGACGCCGGTGTCCGCCCCAGTCTTCGGTGCGACCGCCAGAGGTGAAGCGGCTGCCGATCACGAAGTCGGCGCCGG
The DNA here is from genome assembly GCA_012729395.1 of Phycisphaerae bacterium. Lineage (GTDB taxonomy): Bacteria > Planctomycetota > Phycisphaerae > UBA1845 > PWPN01 > JAAYDF01. Next base: position 8,275 of record JAAYDF010000185.1, on the reverse strand, counting down.
GCCGATTGAGGGCGGTCAGCAGGTCGGGGATGCGTTCCGGCGGGTGGCTCAGGTCGGCGTCCATGACCAGCAGCGTCTGGCCGCGTGCTTGCCGCAGGCCTTCCAGCACCGCCAAGCTCAGGTCGCGGGGGCCCTCGCGAATGATGAGTCGAACGGGCATGCGAGTGCTCTCGGCCGCGACCACCTCGGGGGTCTGGTCGTCGCTGCGGTCGTCGAGGATGAGCACCTCATACGTTGCGGTTCCGCCGGTCAGGGTCGATGCGATCCGGGGCAACAGGAGGCGCAGATTGGGCGCCTCCTGGTAGGTCGGCACGATGATCGAGAGATCCAGTGACGTGTCGCAGTCTCCCTTGGGTGATGCTCCAGGTCGCGTTCTTGCCGTTCACTTCGCCATATGACCGCAGCGCTCTGTCGCGGCCGCTACCAGAAAGCCTCGCTCGGCGCTGTCAAACTACAGACTCACCACCTCCGGCATTTCCTCCAGCGCCACACACTCCGCCAGATACGCGGCCAAGTCGTCCATCTCCTTGCGGGTGTGCAGGGCGACGGATTCCTGGACCGCCGGCAGCAATCCGGGCACCGACTTGGGTAGATGCAGTTCGTAGCGGACGGTGATGGTGTACGCGCTGGGTGAAGGCCGGGCGAGCACCCGGACGATCACCGGCCACTGGTTGAACTGCCCTTTGACCAGCTTGTCGGGCACCAGGGCCCCCAAGCCCAGCAGGTTCTTGCGCCACAGGCCGCGACGGAACTCCAGCCGGTAACGCTCGCGTTGCTCGCAGGAATAATCCCCGCCGGGGTATGAGGCGAAGAACGCCTCCAACACCTCGACGAGCTTGTCGTAGGGCGGGACGCTGATCTGATACTCCCAGGTGTACGATGTCGCCATAAGCTTGCGCTGGACCTCCCGGCGGGGGGTGAACCGCCACGAAACGGCACCAGTATAGCCGGCCGACGATCACGGCAAAGGGGCGGGCGGCTCCTGGCCCTTGGGCGGCTGGTGGGGCGGTGGATGAAACCGCGGTCGCCAGCCGGTATGATCCCCACGCCCGCCGGGTATCCCGTGGACGGATCCCGCCCGGCAGATTCGCGGGTGACGGCGGCGCAGGCCGCCTTCTAACGCACTGAGGAGACAAGGCATGGGCTCAGCGGTGATCTTGCGGACGGACATTCCCGGCCGATCGGTGCGGCGAGGCAAGGTGCGGGATATCTATGATCTCGGCGACCGCCTGTTGATCGTCGCCACGGACCGCATCAGCGCCTTCGACGTGGTTATGCCTAACGGCATCCCGCGCAAAGGCGAGATCCTCACGCGGATCAGCGGCTTCTGGTTCGGTCGGCTCACCGGGATTCGCCATCACCTGATCGAGCAGATCGAGGATCGGGCCCCGGCGGGCTTCGAGCCCTATCTCGATCAACTGCGAGCCCGCGCCGTCCTGGTCCGCAAGACCCGCGTGGTGCCCATCGAGTGCGTGGTGCGCGGCTACCTGGCCGGCAGCGGTTGGAAGGAGTATCGCCAGACGCAGTCGGTCTGCGGGATCAAGCTGCCGCCCGGCCTCAAGCAGTGTGACCGGTTGCCCGAGCCGGTGTTCACCCCCGCGACCAAGGCCGAGGAAGGCCACGATGAGAACGTCTCGTTCGAGCGGGCCTGCGAACTGGTGGACCCGGCCACGATGCAGGCCCTCCGCGAGCGCAGCCTCGCGATCTACCAGGACGCGGCCGAGTATGCCCGCCAACGCGGGGTGATCATCGCGGATACCAAGTTCGAGTGGGGCTTTGACGGCGACGAGCTGGTCCTGATCGACGAGGTACTCACTCCGGACTCATCGCGGTTCTGGCCGGCCGACGACTACCAGCCCGGGCGCGACCAAGCCAGCTTCGACAAGCAGTACGTCCGGAACTATCTCGAAACGCTCCAGTGGGACAAGACGCCGCCCGGCCCGATGCTGCCTGACGACGTGGTGGCCAATACCAGTCTCAAGTACATCGAGGCCTACGAGCGGCTGACCGGCCAATCCCTGCCGTAACCGAGCCGCGTTCGCCTGCCCTTGACGTTGCGCAGCGATGTCCAGGGTGAGGAAGGGGCGAAATGAGCAATGGCGAAGCACCAATGACCAATCAAGTCCGAATGACCAACGTCCCCAAACCGCAGCCGGAGTCCTGGTTTCGAGCTTGGTCATTGATAGGTCATTGGGCCTTGGGCATTAGCCATTTGGCCCCGAGGGCCGGGCGGACTCATCACAGAGGCCACTGAGGACACGGAGAAGACAGGAACCGGGCTCTTCTCCGTGTCCGCAGTGTCTCCGTGGTGCTCTCTTTGACGCGAGCCAGGCAGTTCACACAATGGCGTAGCGGCCGCCCCCTGTGGCGGCCGGCGGATTTGCAGAGAATGCGCCGGTCGCCACAGGGGGCGACCGCTACAGTGGTTCGGGAAACGCTGTAGGTAACGCCCACCCTGTGGCCTGGAAGACCTTCGCCGCCATCGTTATCTGCTCACGCTTGCGGCGATGAGCGGCGATGCGGCGGGGCGAGGTGGCAGGCGCGGAGGGTCAGGCCGTTGCGGTTCTCGAAAGGTTCCACCCGGCCGGTGACGGCCAATATCGGATGAGCGGCGGTGAGATGCCCGAAGCGGCGGTAGACATCAGGGAGCAGGAGGGCCTCGACGACGCCGGTGTGGTCGGCCAGAGTGACGAACTTCATGAGCTCGCCGGCCTGCGTCGGGTTGACCCGATCCGTGACCGTCAGGCCGCAGACGGTGACCTGCCGACCCGCGTATTCGCTCAGGTGACTGACGGGAACATAGCTTGACCAGTCGATGCGGCCGGCGCGGTCATCGGTCCCGAGGAAGGTCAGCGGGTCGATGCTGACGGGGAAGCCGAGTAACTCCATCTCGCGTTGGGCGACCTGACGCGGTGAAGGACAGGTGAGTTCGATCGGCGGAGCGACGGTGGCATTCTGAGCCTCACGGTCGCACAGGTTCGCGTTATCCGCCTGTGGCCGCCGTCCCGATAGCGATCCGGCACTAAAAAGGTTGTCGCTGGTCGAGCAGGCGTATCGTTGCAGTTCGCGGAGCTGCCAGAAGATGCCCGGCCGCGAGTCGCCCCACACATCGAGCGCCCCGCTGTCGAGCAGGTTACGGGCCTCGGCCTCGCCGGGTCGGCAACGCTCGATGAAGTCCGCGAGGTTTGCGAAGGGCCCGCTGGCCCGCTCAGCCAGATAGCGAGTCACGAACTGCTCGGTAAGCCCCTGGATGTGCGTCACGGGCACGCGGATCATCAGTCGGCGAGCCACGTCGTCGTTGGAGGGTGAACCCTCTCGTTGCATAAGAGGGGGCACCACGGAGACACGGGGAGCACGGAGAAAAGCGTTTGATGGTAACCCGCCAGGAGAAGCACGACTCCATCTTGCACGGGATTCCTCGATCCCCCGGTATTCGCAAGGATCCTCGATCTTCTCCGTGTCTTCCGTGTCCCTGTGGTGACGGTTCTTGCGACGCTGGGGTTCGTGTTCCACGCTGAACCGTTCGCGTGAGCGGTTGACGCAGGGCGGGAGAAAGCCGATGCCCAGCCGGCGGGCTTCCAGCACGTAGAGCACCTGGGGTAGTGTGGGAGAATGGGCGTAGAAGCCACGGTAGTTGGACAATACCGCGGCCAGAAAGTGGGCCGGCCAGCGACATTTGAGCCAGGCGCCCTGGAAGGCCTCGACGGCGTATTCGGCCGAGTGGGCCTTGTTGAACATGAAACCGCAGAAGCCCGCGATCGCCTCCCACACCGCGGCGATCTCGGCGGGAGTGCGGCCGAGTCCGCGGGCGGAGGCTTGGAACTCGGTCTGGAGTTCGGCGATGAGCGCTTGGTTCTGTTTATTGAGCGCCCGACGCAGCACATCCGCGCGTCCCAGATTCATCCCCGCAAACGCCACCGCCACCTGAAGAATGTGCTCCTCAAAAACCATCAAGCCGTAAGTGCCTCGCAGGATGGGCTCAAGCGCGGGATGGGCGTAAGCGGGCGGTTCGCGGCCCTGATGCCGGCGGGCAAACCGATCCTTCTTGTGCTGATTGGCCGCCCCGGGCCGGATGATGGCTACCACCGCCGTCAGCGTGTCGATGTCGCGGCAGTCGCACTGGCGGATGAGGCTGGTCATGGCCGGCGACTCGATGTGATGCACGCCGCGCGCGCCGCCGGTGGCGATCATCTCCCAGGTGCGGCGGTCGGCATAGTCGATGTCTGTTTCGAGGTTGATAGCCCGGCGATCGGTGCGTTGGATCTCGGCCACGGTGTCGCGCAAGACGGAGAGGCCCGCCTGGCCCAGCAGATCGATCTTGATGAAGCCCAGCTCCTCGATGGCGTCCATGTCGAACTGAGCGACAAGGATGTCGCGGGGCGACTTCTGGACGGGGACGAGTCCGGTCAGCGGCTCGGGCGAGACCACCAGGCCGCAGGGGTGCATGGCCCAGTGGCGCGGCAGACCGTCCAGCATGCCCGCCGTTCGCAGGATCGTGGCGTACGGTTCCTCGGCCACAGGCAATTCGCGGGCTTCCGGCGAGACCGCGATGGCCCGCTCGAGCTGAGCGGCGCGGGCGTAGGCTGGCAACCGACGGGTGAAGCGGTGAACCTCGCTGGGCGGTAAACCGTAGACCTTGCCCAGCTCGGCCACGGCGGCCCGGCCGCGGAATGTGTTCGGCGCCCCGACCATGGCCACGCGGTCATGGCCCCAGCGATCGTAGACCCAACGCATGACCTGCTCGCGCCGGTCCCAGGGCAGGTCGAGGTCGATGTCCGCCATCTTGCTGAAGCGGGCCCGCTCGGGATTCAGGAAGCGGTCGAACGGCAGGTCGAAGCGGAACGGGCAGGCATGACTGACGCCGAGGGCGTAACAGACCAGCGAATCCGCAGCCGACCCGCGGGCCAGCGTCGCGATCCCCTCGCCGCGGCAGTATTCGACGATCTCGTGGAAAACGAGGAAGTACTCGGCATAGTGGACCTGTTCGATCACCGCCAGCTCGCGTTCGAGCCGGGCGAGGGCCTCGTCGAGCGTGGGCCGCCGGCCGCCCATGCCGTGCTGGGGCAGCCGATCGATGTAGCGGCGTCGGCAGCCGGCCACGCATAACTCCCGCAGGTGGCAGGTGGCGGACCGGCCGTCGGGCGACTCGAACCCGGGGAAGCGGTTACGGCCCAGCGCGAGCCGAAAGTCGCAGGATTCCGCAATGACGAGGGTGTTGGCTAGAGCGTCAGGCCGACGGCGAAAGAGACGGTGCATCTCGGCCGGACTGCGCAGATGCCATAGGCCGCGGGGTTTATCCGAGTGCGGGGCATCCAGCAGCGTGAGCGTGCCGATCGAAGCCAGGGCTCGCAGGGCGGGGTTGTGCTCGCGTCGATGGCAACGGGACTCGCTGGTCGCGACGACGGGGACGCCGGCTTCATCGGCGATGCGCGCCCACCGCCGCGCGTCGAGGGCGTCCTCGGGATGATGGATGGCCAGCTCGACGTACAGTCGGCCGGCAAAAGCATCGCGCAGACGAGCGATCGCGGCACGCAAGTCAATGCCCGGCGAGGTATCTTCCTCCAACGTTGTTGCCGGTCGGCCGATCAACGCGATCAGCCCGGCCGCGTGGTCGCAGACCTCCGCCGCGCTCATCAACCGGTCGCCCAGATGATGCATCGAAACCAGTCGGCAGAGGTTGCCATAGCCGACAGCATCCCGCACCAGGAGCGTGAGTATCGCGCCGTCGTCGAGCGGCAGTTCGGTCCCCAGGATGGGCCGGACGCCGGCCTTGGCGCAGGCCGTTTGAAAGGCCACGGCCCCGTACAGGCCCGCCCGATCAGTCAGGGCAATGGCCGGGCTACACTGGTCGGCCGCGAACGCCGCTAGTTCCTCCACCCGCGTCAGGGCCGAGCCGAACGAATACGCCGACCGGTTGTGAAGCGAAACATACATGAAAATCCCACGCCCAATTCTGCTATACTGTTTTCATGCTGAAGGTCGAAGTCGATCGAGAAACGGACGGTCGCTGGATCGCGGAGATCCCGGAACTGCCCGGTGTGCTGGCCTATGACGCGTCGCGCGAAGAAGCCCGCACACACGCACAGGCGTTGGCATTGCGCGTCCTGGCCGAGCGACTCGAACATGGTGAAGCCATCCCGCTCGATTCCTAACTCACGCGTTCAAATCCATCCGAACAGTAACCGTGCAGACCCGCCGAAACCGTGCTCGCTCATCCAATGGACTTTTTTCTTTGTTCTGTTTTTTCCATTCACCATTCGCCATTCATCATTCTCCATTCCCGCCATTGCAGTATGCATCGCCAGGGTTAATGGCTTCGTGTCGCTAACAGTAGGTCATGGGCCCGCATGAGGGCCTGGTCGCCGTGGCGCCGGCGGATGGTCTCGCAGGCCACGGCCAAGTTCCGCCGCGTTTGCCGTACGCCGAACAGGTCCGGCTGGCGAAAACCCTGGTAGACGTTCGAGAGCCGGACCTGCACCATGCGGATGCGCACCCGCCGATCCCACAACCGCTTGAGCAACTGCGACAGCAGAGGATAGACGTCGTCCTCAACGTCGGTGGGCTCGTTGAGGCTCATCTGCCCCTGGTGCTCGTCCATGTCCGTGTAGCGGAGCTTGACGGAGACGGTGCGGATCTGCTGGCCGTCGGCCCGGAGGCGGACGAAAGCGTGGTCGGCCAACTGGCGTAGCTTGGCGTCGAGGAAGGCGGCGTCGGTGGTGTCCTCGTCGAAGGTCTCCTGGTGGCCGTAGGACAAGGCCTCCTCGTGGGTGGTCACCACCGGCCGGTCGTCGCGGTTGCGGGCGAAGTCACGAAGGCGGGCGGCGCCGGAGCCGGCCAACTCGGTCAGCCAGTCGAGCGGCATGGCGGATACTTGCCCGATGGTGGTCAGGCCGGCCGACTGCATCAGCCGGGCCAGCGTCGGCCCGACGCCCGGCAGCCAGTAGACCGGCAGGGGATGCAGAAAGGCGAGTTCATCCTCCTCACGCGGGGGGATCACCGTCAGACCGTCAGGCTTATAGAGTTTGCTGCCGATCTGGCTGAGCAGCTTGTTACGGGCTAACCCTTGGGAAATGGTCACCTTGAGCCAGTCCTTGACGTTGGCCTGGAGTTTGTGGGCGACCTCCTGCGGATCGCGGCCCAGGCAGCGCTGCGTGCCGGTCAGATCGAGGTAGCCTTCGTCGATCCCTTGGCGTTCGACCGCGGGAGTGACCTCCTCGGCCATGCCGAAGATATTGGCCGAGAACTGCTCGTACAGCTCGAAGTGCGGCGGCACGACGACGAGGTCGGGGCACAGCCGCCGGGCTCGGCTCACGGGCATGGGCGTATAAATGCCGTACGCCCGGGCCTGGTAACTGGCCGATGCCACGATGCCGCGATGCAGACTGCCGACGGCGATCGGTCGGCCGCGCAAGCGTCGGTCCGCCGCCTGCTCCACGGAGGCGAAGAACGCGTCGGCATCAAAATGGATGATGGCCCGCATGGTTATCCATCCGTTCGCCTCCCACCCCCACGCCCCACGGCCCCTTCAGTGGCCCTCCCCCGCGCCCGGCGGGCGCAGGCGGCGCACCACTGTGTGCACGACTCCCTGGATGACCAGCTCCGAGAGGGGCGTGAAACTCGGGCCGGCCGGGTTCTCCGAGACCAGGTGCGGCTTGCCCTGGCGGAGGATGAGTTTTTTCAGGGTGGACTCGCCGTCGATCAGGGCGACGACGATGGCCCCCGGCTGGGCCTCGCAGGTGAACTCGCCCACCACCACGTCGCCCGGCAGGATGCCCGCACCGATCATGGATTCGCCCCGCACACGGAGGGCGAAACTCCGCGGCGAGGCCCGCAGGACCGTGGCCGGGTCGAGCCGCACACAACCCTCGGCTGCCTCGGTCGGCCAGCCGGCCGCGATCGCGGGGATGTCGGCGTGGCCGCCCCCCGGGGCCGGTTCCTGCTCGGCGGCCGGGCCCGAGCGCTGTTTTTTCGTTCCCATGGATAAGGCCCTCGTCATGCCACGTCCGAACAGGCTGCCAACGGGGCCATGGCGCACCATAGATGATACCCTAACAAAAAACAAACGTCAAGGTCGCCGGAATGCATGGTTGCAGCGGGCTATAATGCCGGGTACGTCAACGAGTGAGGATCGCCCGGCGGGTGGGGCGAGGGTGCATCCGCCGTTCAGTGGCAAGTTGCCAAAGGCGAAGTATCGAGGGTGGCATGGGTCGGTACTCCGACCCGTGGCCCAATGCGGACAGCCACTGGTCTGGGTACAGACCAGTGCCACCCAGTG